>DTUJ01000238.1 GCA_012964235.1 Fidelibacterota bacterium | reverse complement strand
CAGTTGGTCGTGCCATGATCAATATTTTGCGACATGTTGCACCAGATGTCGAAATCGGTGGAAGTATCGAATATCATTTTGATGATAGGATCGTTGATTTTTCCAAACTTCATCCGAAGCATATGCGCCAATATCGCAGCCGTGTGCAAATGATCTTTCAGGATCCATATGCCTCACTCAATCCTCGTATGACTGTGGCTCAGATCATCAGTGAGCCGTTGAAACTGCATACTAAAATGAATCCCAAAGAAATGCAGGATCGTGTTGGATGGCTACTGGAAAAAGTTGGAATGCAGAATGAACAGGCTCGCCGTTATCCACACGAATTTTCTGGTGGACAGCGTCAGCGTGTTGGGATTGCCCGTGCAATTGCAACAAATCCAGATCTCATAATATGTGATGAACCAGTATCCGCACTGGATGTTTCGATTCAGGCTCAAGTTATCAATTTGATGATGGATTTGCAGGATGAATTTGATCTTTCATTCTTATTTATTGCTCACGATCTAAGTGTGGTTGAGCATATTTCCACGAGAATTGCTGTGATGTATCTTGGAAACATAGTTGAGCTTGGCGACGCAAAGGAGGTGTACCATAATCCAAGACACCCATACAGTCAGGCTCTCATTTCGGCTGTTCCTTTACCTGATCCTAAAAAGAAGGATAAAGGGCGAATCGTCTTGGAAGGAGATATACCGACGCCTACGAATAAGCCCTCGGGCTGTGGTTTCCGTACCCGATGTCAAATAGCGAAAAAATCCTGTGCTGAAGCTGAACCTGCGTTTGAGGAACATGCGAAAGATCACTGGGTTGCGTGCCCGGTCGTAAGGGAAGCAAACTGACCGCAGATTGAGTGTACAGGATAGTTGGTTAATATGAACATTGCAAAAAAAACATACGGATTCGCGTTAGTAGAAAAAAAGAAAGTCGCTGAGATCAATTCGATGGTTCGGTTATTTCGGCATGATTCCGGTGCGGAATTACTTCACATTGAGAATGATGATGATAATAAAGTCTTTGCAATTACGTTTCGAACACCCCCGGAAAACAGTAAAGGCATACCGCATATTTTGGAACATTCCGTTTTATGCGGTTCGCGTAAATATCCTATTAAAGAGCCCTTCGTAGAACTATTAAAGGGATCCTTTAAGACGTTTCTTAATGCCATGACCTTTGCAGATAAGACAATGTACCCGGTTGCCAGCACCAATGAGAAGGATTTTGTTAATCTGATGGATGTGTATCTGGATGCGGTTTTTTACCCCAATATTTATGAACAACCGGAGATCCTCATGCAGGAAGGCTGGCATCATGAATTGAATAAAAAAGAGGATGAGATTTCCATAAAAGGCGTGGTGTACAACGAAATGCAGGGGGCATTTTCATCCCCAGAGCAAATTTTGTTCAGAAATATCCAGCACTCCCTGTTTCCTGATCATGTTTATGGATTTGAGTCCGGTGGTGATCCTGATGATATCCTAAACCTTTCTTATGAAGAGTTTATCGATTTTCATAAGCGTTACTATCATCCTTCTAACAGCAGGATTTTTGTCTATGGCGATGGTCCAGTCGAAGATCGGCTTAAGTTCTTCCATAAAGAATATTTGGAGGAATTTGCTGAATCTGAGATTGATTCTGATATTCCATTGGTTAAGCCCTGGGATAAACCCGATGAGATTGAAAAATATTATCCTATATCAGCAGACGAAGATGAGAAGGAGAAAACGTATCTGAGTATGAATTTTGTGACTGGAGAATCCAACAATTTGGAATTAAGTATGGCAATGGGAATGCTGGATTATATTCTTATGGAATCTCCAGCCGCCCCATTAAAGAAAGCACTGCTGGAATCCAGATTGGGAAAGGATGTTTTTGGCAGTTATAATAATCATTTGCGACAGCCGTTTTTCAGCATCATTGTAAAAAATTCTGAGAGCGAACGAAAAACAGAATTCAGTGAACTTCTGTATAGTACATTGGAAAAAATTATGAAAAATGGTATTGACAAGAAATTGATTGAAGCAGCGATCAATATCATTGAATTCCATTTGCGGGAGGCTGATTTCGGCTCTTATCCTAAAGGATTAGTGTATTGCATGGAGGTAATGAACAGTTGGAATTATAATGGTAATCCAATTCAAGCGCTTGAATATGAAACTTCATTAAAGAAAATTAAATCTGCTTTAACAACGAATTATTTTGAGAAGTTGATCGATAAATATTTAATGAATAATGCTCACCGAAATCTCTTGGTGCTTTCACCTGAAAAGAACCTGGCTGAGAAAAAAGCTGAGATGATTCGCCGTAAAATGGCTTCCCTGAAACATGGATTGTCTGAGAACGATGTTGAAAAAATGATTTCTGACACAGAAAGTCTGAAACGAAAACAGTCTACCCCGGACTCTCCGGAAGATCTGGCGAAAATCCCTTCGCTATCCCTGGATGAGATCCAAAGGGAAGCCGAAATACTTCCCATGGAAGAAAAGACAGAATCCGGGCTAACTGTACTTAGTCATGACATTTTTACCAGTGGAATTTCATATGTGAACCTGTATTTTGATACGACGGTAATTCCGAAGGAAAAAATCCAATATCTTCCGATTTTGGCAAGGTTAATGGGTGAGATCAGCACGGAAAAATATCACTACTCCAATTTATCGAACGAGATAAACATTCACACGGGCGGAATTGGTTTTGCCAACAGCAATTATGTAGAAGATAGCGACGATTCAACATACTACCCTAAAATGGTAGTAAAAGGCAAAGCGCTGAGTAAAAAGCTTCCTAAGGTTTTTGAGCTGATGAAAGAAATAATCAACCATACAAAATTTGATGATAAAAACAGAATTCGTGAAGTCATACAGGAATCAAAATCCAGAATGGAAATGTCCATTTCTGAAGCAGGCCATTCGGTTGCATCGTCACGATTGTTTTCGTACTTCTCCCAGGCAGGTAAATACAATGAAATCACTACTGGATTATCGTACTATAAATTCATTTCTGATCTGGAAAGAAATTTTGATGAGAGATACCCGGTTCTTGTAAAAATCCTGAAAGAAATTACTGCTCAGATATTTAATAAGAATAATTTGCTTGTCAGTGTTACCCAGTTCAAGGATGATTATTCCGCTTTTGCCGATTCATTCTCCACTTTTCTTGAAGGATTGAGGTCAGCCAGCATGGTAAAACATGATTATCAATTTGAACTTTCAACAAAAAATGAAGGATTGCTGACACCTGCGAATGTCCAGTATGTAGCTAAAGGATTTAATTTCAAGCACTTAGGGCATAAGTACACCGGCTCAATGGCTGTATTCTCAGGGATAGCCAGGTTGGATTATATGTGGAATCGGATTCGCGTTCAGGGTGGTGCGTATGGTGCTTTTGCGGTTTTTGGCAGGAGTGGAAATGTGTATTTGGGGACCTACCGTGACCCAAACCTCAGAGAATCGCTTGATGCATTTGATCAGATGGCGGATTATTACCGTCAGTTTGACCCGGAAGAGAAAGAGATGAGCAAATACATCATAGGGACAATTTCGCAATTGGATTCCCCGCTGACACCCTCTATGAAAGGCAGTATTGCTGCTTCACGCTACATCAGCCATATTTCTCAGGAAGATATCCAGAAGAACAGGGACGAAGTCCTGAACACTTCCTCTGGGCAGATTCGGGACATCGCTGAAATTCTTGATGCTATGATGCATAAGGATAGGTACTGCGTATTGGGAAATGAAAATCGTATAAAGGAAGAAAGTGAACTCTTTGGTGAACTGGTGAAAGTGTTTGAATAGTTAAAAATTAGGATACGAATTAGAAAATGAGCATTAAAAAATATAATGATTATCACTACGAACGCATAGATGTAAATAAACTCAGTCCGCGGTTCAATGAGATAATATCTAAGTTTGACTCGTCAAAAAGCGTTGAAGAGCAAAGTGATTTAATCCGTGAGGTGGATAAAGTATTTTCGGAGTATTCTACTTATCAGGCGATAGCACATTTGAACTTTGCCCGCGATACCAAGAGTAAAGAAACAAAAGCTGAGAGTGAGTATTACGACAAGATTGATCCGTCAATGTCCGAATTCAGCACACGCTTTGCTAAAGTAGTTGTTTCATCCAAGTACAGGGATGAACTGGTACGTGAGTGGGGACGCCAGTACTTTAATCTCCTGGAAATGGAGCTGAAAACCTTTGATCCTAAAATCAAGGAAATGCTCATTGAAGAATCAAAACTCAAGAATGAGTACACAGTTCTGCTGGCCAGTGCCAAGATTCCATTTAAGGGCGAAACATATAATTTAACTGGATTGGGACCGTTTCACACCGATCTGGACCGTGGTACCAGAAAAAGTTCCTACAAGGCTCGCTTCAGTTTTTTTGAAGAAAATTCAAAAAAGCTTGATAATCTGTACGATCAACTGGTAAAGCTGAGACACAGGATGGCTCTTGAGCTTGGGTATAAGAACTATATTCCCTTAGGGTATTTGAAAATGTCCCGAAGTGATTATGATGCAAAAGCGGTTGCAGGTTATCGTGAGCAGATCGTTAAACATGTTGTCCCTCTAGCGGGGAAATTGTATCAGCAGCGGAAGGATATTCTGAATCTTGAAAAACTGTATTTCTACGATGGAATTAATTTTCCTGAAGGAAATCCTAAACCTGAAGGGACACCGGATGAGCTTGTTGCAGCCGCTCAAAAGATGTACCATGAACTCTCATCAGAGACTGGGGAGTTCTTTGACAGAATGGTCAATGAAAAACTCCTTGACCTTGTGAACAGAAAAGGGAAAGCCGGCGGTGGGTTTTGTACTAGCTTCCCTGATTATGAGCGTCCTTACATTTTTGCCAATTTTAATGGGACGGACCATGATGTAACAGTACTCACTCACGAGGCTGGCCATGCTTTCCAATGTTATTCGAGCAGAAAGCAACAATTGGTAACCTATCTCTGGCCCACGATGGAATCCGCCGAAATCCACTCGATGAGTATGGAATTCATTACCTGGCCATGGATGGAACGTTTCTTCGGGGATCAAGCGGAAAAATTTCGTTATATGCACATGGTGAACGCTGTTTTATTTCTTCCCTATGGTGCCTGCGTGGACCATTTTCAGCATTGGGTGTACAGCAACCCTGATGCAACTCCAGCAGGGAGGAAGGAGAGGTGGTCTGAGCTGGAAAAACTGTATCTTCCTCATAGAGATTACGATGATATGAGTTTCCCGAAATCTGGCGGTGTTTGGCAGGGTCAGCTTCACATTTATCAATGCCCATTTTATTACATCGATTACACATTAGCGCAAGTGTGCGCTATGCAGTTCTGGATAAAGTTTGATCAGGATCATGATGCGGCGTGGAAAGATTACTATAGGTTATGCAAGGCAGGGGGTAGCAGGCCGTTTTCTGAGCTTGTGGAATTAGCTGGATTAACCTCTCCATTTGAAGAAGGAACGCTTAAAAACGTAGTAGGTACAATTAAGAATTGGTTTGATGGAATTAATGTATCAGATTTATAATCTTCTATTAAATTTACCCCCTTGGTTTAATCTAAATTGATGTTCATTCCACTTAAATATGTTATGATGAAATGTTAAAAATATCCTATTTGATATCACTTCTTGCAAGTGTAGTTCTGGGACAGATAGAACCTCCAGATGGACTCCGAACCCATTCTCCTAGAGTATGGGCACTTCAGGGTGGAAAGGTGTATGTAGAGCCGGAGATCATAAAGGAGAATGCCACAATAATCATACGGGATGGATTAATCGAAAAAGTAGGTACAGATATAAAAATTCCAAAAGATGCAACCATTCTGGATATGAACGGTAAAACAATATACCCGGGTTTTATTGACAGCTGGGTAGAAATACCCGCAAAATCAGGAGACACTCCGGATCATGATGCCCACTGGAATTCCCAGGTTCATTCCAGGCGGGATTTGTCCCGCTTGTATCAGCCGGATGAAAAGAAACTGGAATCTTTACATAAGCTGGGCTTTACAGTTGCCCATATTGTACCCGATTCTGGCATTTTTCAAGGTCAGACAGCTTTGGTCCAATTGGATAAGAAAGGGACTATTCTCCTGTCAGGTGTCGCCCAGGATATAGCTTATGAAGTACATGGTTGGGGAAAGGGTACATATCCTAATGCACTGCTAGGTGTAGTGGCTCTTTTACGGCAGACTTTTATTGATGCCAACTGGTACCGGGAAGCCAGTGAAAAAGCCAGACGTTATCCACAGTTAAATGAGTCTCTGAAGAAAAACCGTGACCTGGAAATTTTAGGGAACTGGCTTAAAGATCAGAGGCCATTCATTGTTGAAACCAATCATGAATTGACGGCCTTACGATCTTTAAAAATTGCAGAAGAGTTTACGTTGAACTGCTGGCTGAAAGGAAGCGGCTATGAATACCGGCGAATTACGGAAATAGCGATGCAGGATCCTTTCATGATTCTTCCATTGGATTTTCCTGTTACTCCGGACATTTCTGATCCTTACCAGGAGCTTCGTTACAGCACAGCAGAACTGAAGCACTGGGATATAGCGCCGGATAATCCAGCAATACTGGTTGAACATAATATTCCGATTGCGCTCACAGCCTACGGCCTGGAAGGAAACGAATTTCGGAAAAACCTGAATCGATCCGTAAAGCGAAGTCTGTCTAAGTCCGCTGCCCTGGCTGCATTAACTACGATCCCAGCTGAGCAAATGGGGATAGGAAATCAATTAGGAAAAATTAAGGAAGGTTATCTGGCTAATCTCACTATAGTGGATGGTGATTATTTCCAGGACAAGTCAGACATAATTTCAACCTGGATAGGTGGAGAGGAATATCCCGTCAA
>DTUJ01000237.1 GCA_012964235.1 Fidelibacterota bacterium | reverse complement strand
TATGTTCACATGGGGCTTTGTTCTCTCAAATTTTTTCTTTGCCATGTTAATCTCCTAATTATTTCCTTTATGCTCTTCCGTGAACTTGCTCAATAATATTTTCCTGAATAGAGTGTGGCACCTGTTGATGGTATGAGAATTCCATATGAAATACTGCTCTTCCCTGAGTTAAGGAACGCAGATCGGTTGCATATCCAAACATTTGGCTCAAGGGTACACTCGCATTGATTATCTGAGCACCTTTCCTTTGATTCATCCCATCAACTTTACCTCTTCGGGAATTTATATCTCCCATCACTTCACCAAGATATTCTTCAGGAGTCACAACCTCAACTCTCATTATCGGTTCTTTCAGAACAGGGTCAGCTTTCTGGCAAGCGTCTTTAATAGCCATTGATCCAGCTATCCTGAAAGCGATTTCAGATGAATCAACATCATGATACGATCCAAAAACCAGTTCTACCCGTATATCTTCAAGCGGATATCCTGCTAAAATCCCCCCCCTCAGACCTTCACGAATACCTTGATCCACAGAAGAGATAAATTCTCGGGGGATTGCACCCCCTACAATCTTATTCTCAAAATGATACCCCTTACCTGAGTCATTCGGCTGGACATTTATAACAACATGGCCGAACTGGCCTCTCCCACCAGATTGCTTTACAAATTTTTTATCTATCTTTTTTACTGCTTTGGTGATTGCTTCAATGTAAGCTACCTTCGGAGTTCCCACATTCGCCTCTACTTTGAATTCTCTTAAAAGACGTGCAATTAAAATTTCGAGATGAAGCTCCCCCATACCTGCAATAATTGTCTGTCCTGTAATCTCATTAAATGATACCTGGAATGTCGGATCTTCCTCGCTCAACTTTCCTAATGCTTTTGAAAGCACATCCTGATCAGCCTTACTCACTGGTTCAACGGACACTTCAACAACCGGTTCAGGGAAATCCATAGACTCTAATATAATCGGGGATTTCTCATCACATAAGGTATGCCCCGTATTAGCACGTTTCAGACCAACAACTCCCACTATCTGACCTGCGGAGACTTCATTCAATTCCTCTCTTTTGTTCGCATGCATTTGTAATATTCGACTAATTCGTTCACGTTTACCAATATTGGGATTATACACATAGGACCCTTTTTTTAGTAAGCCAGAATACACTCTTAAATAAGTCAACCTTCCTACATAAGGATCAGTCATGATTTTAAAAGCAAGAGCGCTAAATGGCGCTTTTTCATTTGTTTCTCTGGATAATTCAATATCCGAATTTTTTGGGTCAATTCCATTTACAGAGGGTATATCCAAAGGTGAGGGAAGAAAATCAATAACAGCATCGAGCAATCTTTGTATCCCTTTATTTTTAAATGCTGACCCACATAAAGTTGGGATGAACGTATTATCTAAACAACCTCTTCGCACAGCTGCTTTAATTTCATTTATAGAAATTTCTTCTTCTGCAAGGTACTTTTCCATCAAATGTTCGTCATAAGTAGCAGTTTCTTCGATAAGATGATGCCTCCACTTATTCGCTTCTTCCAGCAAATCGTTTGGAATGTCTCTATATTCAAACCGGACCCCCAAACTTGATTCATTATAAAGAATAGCTTTCATTGATAAAAGGTCAATGATACCATTAAACAGTTCACCGTCACCAATAGGAAGAGTTAACGGTAGTGGATTTGCTTTAAGACGGGATTTCATCATCTCAATAACATGAAAAAAATCTGCACCAACCCTGTCCATTTTATTAACAAAAGCAATTCGAGGGACATCATATTTATCCGACTGTCGCCAGACTGTCTCACTTTGGGGTTCAACACCCCCAACAGCACAGAATACAGCGATTGCCCCATCAAGCACTCGCAAGGAACGTTCAACTTCAATAGTAAAATCTACATGACCAGGGGTATCAATAATATTAAGTCGATGGTTGTCCCAGATGGCAGTTGTGGCAGCAGAAGTAATTGTAATACCACGCTCTTTCTCAAGATCCATCCAATCCATAGTTGCACCACCCTCGTGAACTTCTCCTATTTGATGAGTACGACCAGTATAATAAAGCACACGTTCTGTTAGAGTTGTTTTACCGGCATCAATGTGAGCCATTATCCCAATATTACGAACTTGTCCAAGAGGCATCTTTTTCATTATCTTCCTCGCCTCGGCCGTCCAAAATGTGCAAATGCCTTGTTCGCTTCTGCCATGCGGTGAGTATCATCTTTTTTCTTTACAGCTCCTCCTTCATTGTTAGCGGCAGAGATCAACTCTGCTGCTAACCTTTCTGCCATCGGTTTTCCACCACGACCTTTAGCGGAATTAATCAACCAATGGGATGCCAAAAAATACTGCCGATGTTTAGGGATTTCAATTGGTACCTGATATGTAGCGCCACCAATACGCTTTGATTTAACCTCTAATAGAGGAGAAGAGTTTTCTACAGCTTCATGGAATACTTCAAATCCTTTTGTTTTTGTTTTTTTCTGGATAATCTCCATTGCTCCATAAAATATTTTTTCTGCGATCCCTTTTTTACCACGCTTCATCAAATAATTTACAAATTTTGCGATTTGCAAATCATTATAGACGGGATCAGGTAAAATTTTGCGTTTTTCTGGTCTTCTTCTTCTCATGACAATTAAGACTTGGGATTTTTTGCCCCATAACGGGAACGGCTTGTTTTCCGATCAGCAACCCCTGACGTGTCCAAGACTCCCCGGATTACATGATAACGAACCCCCGGAAGATCTTTTACACGGCCACCTTCGATCAGTACAATGGAGTGTTCTTGAAGATTATGCCCTTCTCCAGGAATATAGGCCGCCACTTCGATACCATTAGTCAATCGAACACGGGCAACCTTTCTCAATGCAGAATTGGGTTTTTTTGGAGTTGTAGTATAGACTCGTGTACACACCCCTCTTTTCTGAGGATTCCCTTTTAAAGCCGGAGTTTTGTTTTTCTTAAAAACTCGGGCTCTTCCTTTTTTTACTAATTGGTTTATCGTCGGCATAGTAATTCAATTAAAGCTAATAAAGGTATTCAATAACATATGAAAGAGTCAATTTATTTTTTTTCCTAAACACTTTTTTCTACTACCTCCAAAACAGGTTCTTTCGATCGATCTTTATCCTCACCAACAAGAATATCTTGCAATGCCGGGAAACCAGTTCCAGCAGGAATAAGTCGACCTATTGTAACGTTTTCCTTCAAGCCACGAAGATAATCTGTTTTCCCGGAAGTAGCTGCATTTGTCAACACCCGTGTCGTTTCTTGAAAAGAGGCAGCAGATAAAAAACTTTCTGTATTTAGTGATGCCCGAGTAATACCCATTAACAGGGGTTCAAACGTTGCCGGTTTCGATTTCCGGGACTTAACAGATGTTTTACCTTCTTCTTTCAACTTACTATTAATCTCCCTTAATTCCTTTTTATCGATTAAAGTTTCCTCTTCAAAGTCTGAATCACCAGGTTTGGTAATTACTGCCATTTGAGAAAGCCTGTTATTTTCTTCAAAAAAGTCCCAACGATCCACCCGCTCAGATTCAAGAAAATCACTGTCTCCTGAATCAGTTACACAAACTTTTTTCATCATTTGACGAACGATAACTTCAATATGTTTATCATTTATTCCTACTCCTTGCAAACGATATACCTCCTGTATTTCATTCACGAGATATTCCCTCACTGCATCAGCACCCAAAATATTCAAAATATCAACTGGAGAAGTTGCACCTTCACAAAGTGGAGTTCCTGCTGTGATGAAATCCCCTTCATGTACAATGACATGTTTGCCATAAGGAATATTATATGACTTATATTCCTGGTCAGCACTTTCAATCCGTATTTTCCGAATACCGCGCTTTGTCCCCATGAATTTAACAGTTCCATTGATTTCTGTCACTACAGAAGGATTGGATGGAATCCTTGCCTCAAATAATTCTGCCACCCTGGGCAATCCCCCCGTAATATCACGGGTTTTCCCAATGTCCTTTTGAATTTTTACTATTGTTTGCCCTCGTGTAACCTTATTACCCTCCGATACAACCAAAGTCGCTTTAACAGGTAAAATTGTTCCTCCTGATAATGTTTCACCTTTTTTATTTACAATTTCAACATGAGGACTCAAATTTCGATTCTTCGATTCCACAATTACCATTTGTTTTTTACCACTTTCAACCGCTTCTACTTGATAGGTTTCCTTCTCATAAAGATCTTTCAATCTAATATATCCTGTCTGCTGAGCAAGGATTATGTCTGTGTAAGGGTCCCACCGAAAAAGAGTTGTATTTGGATTTATATTTTCCCCTTCACCAACTAATACATTTGCACCATAGGGAATGTTATACTCTGATTTAATTTCGTCTTTTGATTTCTTTGGATCTGTAATAAAAATCTTCGCATGTCGAACCATACATTTTGTTACTTTATTCCCAATCTCGTCTTTTGTATTAGCTGAATCATAATTATCAGAGAATTTTACTCTGCCACCAATTTTTATTTTCATTTCTGATTTCTCAATAATTCGAGTCGCAGTACCTCCAATATGAAAAGTCCTTAGTGTTAATTGAGTCCCAGGCTCTCCAATGCTTTGAGCTGCTTGAATTCCAACTGCTGTTCCAATATTAACTAGACTGTGAGTAGAAAGATTCCAGCCATAACATTTCGCACAAACTCCTCTATGTGTTTCACAAGTCAAAACAGATCTTATTCGAATGTTTTTTATTCCTTGTTCAGAAAATATTTTTGCTTCCTTTTCATCCAGAACTGTTCCTTCTAGAATTATTACCTTACCATCAACAATAAGATCATCTACAATGGTTCGACCCATAACCCGATCTGCTAAAGGTTCAATTATTTCCTCACCCTCTTTTAAATCAGAGATGAGAATTCCATTTATTGTTTTACAATCTTGCACAGTAATAACCACATCTTGGGCCACATCCACTAGTCGTCGTGTAAGATAACCTGCATCAGCTGTTTTTAGAGCAGTATCAGCAAGGCCTTTTCGGGCGCCATGGGTTGATATAAAGTACTCCATAACCGAAAGCCCCTCTTTGAAATTTGAAGTAATAGGAGATTCAATAATCTCTCCTTTTTCCCCAGTCATGGATTTTTTAGGCTTAGCCATGAGACCCCGCATACCTGCTAATTGCTTGATTTGGTCTTGACTTCCTCGTGCACCAGAATCTGCCATCATAAAGACCGGATTAAATCCATCGTTATCTTTTGCAAGTTCTTCCATCATTGTTGCTGCAACACGATTTGTAGCATGAGTCCATACATCAATCACTTTATTGTATCGTTCACCATCCGTCAGAATATGTGTATCAAATTTATTTTGTATTGTGGCAACTTCTTTAAAAGCACTGTTAATTATTTCATCTTTTTTCTCAGGAATTAATATGTCGCTAATAGAAATGGAACTGCCACTTTTTGTGGACATTTCAAATCCAAGTTTCTTTAAATCATCCAAAAATTTGACGGTTTTCTTATTTCCGGTTATTAAAAATATCTGGTTGACAAGTATTTGCAATTTCTTATTTGTAATAATATCATCCACATATTCCACTTCCTCTGGTAAAATGGAGTTGAAAATTATTCTACCAACCGTAGTATCTTTATACCACTTGCCCTTGTGACGTACATTTACAATAGCATGTAACCCTGCTGAATTATTCTCATAGGCAAGGAGTGTTTCAGAGAATGATCCAAAATTCTTTCCTTCCCCTTTTTCACCCTTCCTTGGACGGGTGAGATAGTAGCAACCTAAAACCATGTCCTGAGAAGGGATTGCAATTGGTTTTCCATTTGCAGGATGAAGAATATTATGACTTGACAACATTAATATTCGCGCTTCCATTTGTGACTCCAAAGAAATTGGGATATGAACTGCCATCTGGTCTCCATCAAAATCTGCATTAAATGCAGCACAAACAAGAGGATGGACTCGAATTGCCTTCCCATCTACAAGAACAGGTTGAAATGCCTGAATTCCCAAACGATGTAAGGTGGGAGCTCGGTTTAGAAGAACTGGATGATCTTTTACCACAAATTCTAACACTTCATATACAATTGACTCGCGATTTTCTATCATGGTCCTAGCACTTCGTGGTGTCTGCGTGTACCCACGCTCGATAAGAGCTCTGAACATATGTGGTTTAAACAGTTCCAAAGCCATATTTTTAGGAAGTCCACATTCGTGGAGCTGCAGTTCAGGCCCTACGACAATTACCGACCGACCTGAATAGTCAACTCGTTTCCCTAAAAGGTTTTGACGAAATCGGCCTTGTTTACCTCGTAACATATCCGAAATAGATTTTAAAGGACGGCGTGTCCCACTCCTGATTGCAGTTTTCCTTCGATTATTATCAAATAAAGCATCCACAGCCTCCTGCAACATTCGCTTTTCATTTCTAAGAATAACATCCGGTGCTTTTATTTCCATTAGCTGTTTCAACCGATTATTACGAATGATAATTCTTCGATAAAGATCATTAAGATCACTGGCTGCAAATCTCCCACCTTCAAGAGGAACTAATGGCCGAAGTTCCGGTGGAATAACAGGTAATACAGAAATCACCATCCATTCCGGTTTATTCACATCTTTTTTGGAGTGATCATATGAAAACTCTTTAATGACCATGAGTCGCTTCAGCGCATCCTGTTTTTTCTGCTTGGATCGAGTGGATCTCACTATATCCAGTTGCTGTTGCTTTAACTCAGACATATTTAATCTCGCCAGCGCTTCTTTTGTTGCTTCCCCACCCATTGCGGCATAGAAATGATCCTCATTATCTTTTTCCTCGTCTGAAACAGCAAAATATCCATACTCTTTTTCCAAATCAAAATATTCTTCTTCATTTAGAGTCTCGAGTGGTTGACGACCACTTTT
>DTUJ01000236.1 GCA_012964235.1 Fidelibacterota bacterium | reverse complement strand
CATCACTGCTACATCGGAAGCAAAGGTTCCTTTAGTTAATATTCTTTGAATCTGTTCTCGCAATTTATTCTTATCCTCTTTTATGAGAAAAATTACCATATAAATCAATCGTATTATCTACCATTTTTTGTGCAGGATACTTTCGAACAGTAGAATAACCATTTTCAATTATCCGTCTCCTTAATTCAAGATTTATCAGCAATTCTCGGATTTTTTCTCCAAGAGTGCTCACATCACCTGGATTAACAAGATAACCATTTTCCTCATCTTTGATCAATTCTAATGTTCCGCCAACGTTTCCTCCAATGACGGGGAGTCCCTGTGCCATCGCCTCCAAAAACACCAACCCGAAGCCTTCCATCAGCGAAGGCATAACAAAAACAGAAGCTTTTCGATAATAAGTTTTTATCTTTTCGGGAGGAATCCATCCGACAAATTCCACGCAGTCCATCACACCCAACTTACCCGCTAATTTCTTCATTCTATCTATGTTTTTGTTTTTGCCAATAACCTGTAACATCAATCCAGGAATTTCTTTTAACAGTTCAGGCATTGTTTTCAAAATGACCGGTAACCCTTTTCTCTGAACATTCCCCCCTACGAGAAGCAAGGTCGGCTTATGAAGGCGTTCATTTTCCAGTTGATCATCAATGGGGATGCAATCCAGATCCAATCCCAGATAAATTGTTTTTATTTTTTCAGATGGGATATCGTATGCCTTGGAAACAGTTTCTGCTGTTGCATTAGAATTTGCAGTAAGTCCATTCAGATTTCGCAGGGCTTTTCTTTCGGTCAGAGTGACGAAAGAATAATATAACCAACGTTTCATCCAATCCACATAATCATCTTTATAATAAAACGGATTCCATTTATGTCTTGCAAAATAGTCATCGTGAAGTGTGCCTATTGCCGGGATATTTCCTTTATAGGAATATGATTCCCGCGCATCGGTAAAATGAATAAGATCAGCATCAACTTTTTTGATAACCTCAGCATATGCATAGGACAAAGAATACCACCCCCCGTGCGTCAAATCATGTTTAGATAGTGATACAGGAATAAAATCCATTTCTTCAGTATTCATTGGATCTCCTGGAGAGATCACTGTGACTTTCATACCTGACTTAACTAAACCTCTAGCTAAGTGTGTGGAATATGCTCCAAGTCCGGACCAATAATTATTGAATTGCTGGGTACAGAGGACTATATGTTTCAGGGTAGATACCAAAATTATTTTATTGATATCAAGTCAATTTGAGACGTTGTCGATTAATCCAGATGCCGTAGCCTAGTAATACAACCAACACTGCAATGAAGATTGTCCTGCTTATAAATAGCGCCCGATAAAAAGATGGTAAGGTAAAACGGAATTCCACTTTATGATCCCCTGCGGGAACCATGACAGACTGCATAAAGTGATTCGTTTGATATATTTCGGTTTCTTCTCCGTCTATGTAAGCACGCCAGCCAGGTGGATAATATCCCTCACTAAGAGCCAATAATGCATCATTTATCATTTCAACAGAAATTATCGTTTTCTCCGATTCCCAATGTTCAATCTTAACTTTTGATCCTTCCAAATTAAACTGCATTTTAGGTATTTTTTTTGTAAGGATAGCTTTTTCAACAGGATTGAAATTGTCTGCTTTGATCAAATTTAGTGTTTCTAATTTTTCTTGAGATACAACCACGCTGTCAATGAGAAATACCCTTGGTAACCAGTTTTTCAACCGATAAATATGCTCTCCCTGTATTGATTGTTCAAGAATCAATTCAGGGTGATTAAATCGTTTCTTTGAAATGGCATATTTTGTGTTTGTCAATCGAAGAAAATTTAAATTATCAAAAAAATTCTTATCAATAAAATCCTGATAATTTGCCATCTTTGCGGCATGATAGCCCCCAATAGAAGCAACTCCGAACCATCCATATTCATTGGTAGTTCTATTATCTAAAGGATAAACGCGAAATATATCGTTATCTTTCTGCAAATAGTCAATTATCCCTGTCTTATGAGGTTCCATCTCTTGTCTAGATATATTTGAAAACATGGGTGAAATGACTTTTCTACCGATATATCCAAGATCAAAAAGGGTCATCAATATCAAAATGATTATAAATAATTGTGATGATATCTTTTTTGTAATCACCAACCATATCACACTTAACGTGCTTATAATGAGACCTAACGCTATCCAAAGATCCCGATAAAACATTTCATACCTCAATTGGTATAAATAGTTAATCTGCTGAGGATTTTGAAATCTTTGTAATCTTCCGGTACTTTGGTCTGCGCTGTTATAAATCTTATACATAATATTTTGCAGACTTTCATTAAAAAAGAGGATGAAAATTGTGAAAACTCCAAATCCAATTATTATTCGGATCAATATTTTTTCCCATTGGGGCTTTGACTGATTTCTGATGACATCACATATAGATTGAAAACCCCAACCGCAAAAAACTGCTGTACTCAATGAAAATAAAATAAGTATCATTGAAGGTTCTCGGAATTTGTTAAAGTATGGGAGATAATTCAGAAGAAGTGAAGAGAGAATTGAAAAATTCTTTCCCATAGCAATTGACAATGAAAAAATAAGTACCATTACAAAAAACCAGTAATCACCCCGATCTTTCTTTGTGCACAAGGCAATAATTGCTAAAATCACTACGGGAATACCAAGATAATGGGGATATGAAGTGAATGGCATATCTCCCCAATACGTATTGCCTCCAAATCCACTAAACCCCGGGATAATAAAAGTGAATATTTCCCACCAGTCAAACGACCAACTCGTTGCATAATCATAGGATAATCCACCTCCGCTTCCCGAAGTGCCAACTCCCCGAATAGAATAAGGTAAATACTCACTCATGGGCATAAGGACAATTGATGCCATGTAGTATCCTATCCCCAATGAAACTCCGGTCATTCCCATTGTGGTCATCAGTCTATCCCATGTTTCCTTCTTGATTATCCCCTGAATCAGCCGATAAAGAGAATATAAGCCAATCATCAGCAATCCATAGTACGCTACCTGAGGATGATAACTGCCGATCTGAGAACCAACTACACCGCCCAGAAGAACCATAAATATCCATTTTCGTGTATCCCATAATCGGCGCAGAGCATACAATATCAACGGAAGATGAATAAAAGTAACGATTCGATTTGTGTGTGGTGTCCCCAGTATTTTTGTCGTAAAAACAAATGCAACCGCTCCAGCAAACGATGCATAATATCCCAATCCATAGGATCTTAATAGCAGTAGCATGAAAATAGCTCCAGCTAGGATATTAAAGGTAAAGCCCTTGGCAAGTCTTCGGAGAATATCACCCGGAATAATTTTATAAATCGTCTCTAAATTATACTGTAATCGGTATGTCCCAGAAGCATGAAAGGGCATTCCACAAAAGATATAAGGATACCAAAGTGGATAATCATCATATTTTTCAATAAAATTGTCTCTATAGTTACCGAATATAATTCCTTGACTTCGCACATCACTGATCGTCAATTTTTCTCCATATAAAACTGGTTCCTGGTAAAGGTAAACTATACATGTAATGAAAAATAAAACCATGAAAATATATTTATGGAATCCACCTAATTGCTTTATCTGGCTATATATATTTTTCATAAATCAATCCCAGGAATATATTTAATTGAGAATTTCTTTGATTGCATTATTATATAATTTTATTCGATTTGCCCATGAATACTGTTTGACAAATTCAATTCGGTCTATCATTTTATTATGATCTTCTTCAAGAGCATGTTGAATATTTGTAACAAATTGTTCAGTATTTTCAGCCAAATATAACATTTTCTTGAAAGGTTTGAGGGGAGACGAATCAGTACTGACAACTGGTTTTCCCATCGCAAAATATTGAAACATTTTTTGAGGTAATAACCCTTCAGCAATCCGTGAATGATTGAATGGCATTAAACAAACATCGAAATGTTGTATATAATCTACTACTTTGCCCTGAGGTTTTAACCCGAGATAATAAAAATTCGGATGTTGGTTAATTTGGGCGATTTCCTTTTGTCGTTCATTAAGTCCAATCATTACAAAGGAATAATTTGGGAAACTAAATAAAAGATGTTTATATAAATCTAAATCAATCCAATCTCCTATAGATCCAACAAATCCTATTATCGGCTTAGATATTTGATTCATATCTATCGGAATTTGAGGAGATGTATCTTTTATTGAAAACGAATTGAGATCAACTCCATTTTCAATGAACCGATATTTTGCTTTTAAAATTTCGTAATCAACTAATAACCTTGGAGAAACTGAAATTACAAGATCAGATTTTTCCAATATAGCGCTTTCATCAACCTTAATAATTGATCTTCTTCCCATTTTATTTATAACAAATCTTTCCGGCCAATCATCAACACAATGATAAATTGCCACGGATTCATCCAGTTTCCCAATCAGATCAGCAGTTTGGTGTAAAAAGGTCCAGAGTATAGGACGTTCAAAATTCAATTTCTTTGCTGCTCTTCGAATTTTTGCAAGAAGTAATTTTTGATTCAGCCATCCAATCCACTGAAAGTGATTCCTGTAAGGTAATCGTGGATATGGAGTGAGTACGTATAAATTATCAGTTACATCCTGCAGTCTTCCGAATGGAACCACGGGCCACTTTTTTCCCATCATTCCAGAACACAATTTGCCAAAAGAGTAATTTGCTTCAACATACAGCACACGGTTATTCTTGATGAGTTCCATGGTGATATATTGCTTGGACGTCCAGTAACGGTCATCCAGCATTTGATTGGATATCAGAATAATATCTTTCCCTTGTACCATTATGCATCCTTCAGGATGGTTTTTAATTCTGCTCCCAATTTTTCTATGGAAAGCTTTTCCTGAAAAAATCGATATCCATTTATTGAAACCGTGTGGCAAATTTTTTCATGTGTGCGGATGAATCGAATCTTTTCCGCTATTTTATCCGGAGTAGGCTCCGAAGTGAAAATGTGTTCATCCGGTGTCAGAAGTTCACGGATAGCAGACGTGTCAGCCGTTAAGACGGGTTTCCCGACAGCTAATGCCTGAAATAATTTATTGGGAATGACCCTTTGGGCTTTATCAGAATCTCCGAAAATTCCTAGAAGGAGATCTGCTTCTGCCATCTTTTGTGATAATTGATTATAGGGAATCCAATCCATCAATCGAACATTATCCAACCCCTGTTCATTTATTTTTTTCTCTATTTCAGACCGGAGCTGACCTAAACCTACTAACGTAAATATAATATCCGTTTCAGATTTTAGAATACCAGCGGTTTCAATAATTTTTTCTATTCCATGAAGAGGAATAAATTTTCCAATAAACATCACATGAAAATTATTTTTAGGTTTTGCCGTTTGTTCGGGGGAAAATAACCGATCATCCGCTCCAACAAATAATCGTTTAAAATTTATGTTAGGTAGATCGAGTTCATTTCTGAAATACTGAATATGGGCTTCCGTATCGAGTAAAACAACGTCCGACATCTTACAGGCGGATCTATCCAAAAAGCGCATCAACCGGGCTTTTAAGGAAGATGTTGTAAAATAACCACGGTCAACAATTACGGTATCATACAGCGACACTAAAGGATTGAACACCAATTTCTTTCGACCGAAAAACGCTATCATTTTAGCCAAAAATATATCCAGATGACCAATGTACCCGACAATGATAATATCATGCTTTGGGATGAAGAACACGTATCGAAAAAGAAGTCGAAATTGCGCAATAAAAAAACGCAGAATAAATGTTATTGAAAACCCAAACTTTTCCCCTTTGGTCACCGTTTTTTCCCACAAAGGAACATGGCATTCGAAAACAGTAACCGCATTCCGACGTAATCCTTCAAGAAATATAGAATTTCTTGGATAATTTCTTTCGTAAGTACCAAAATAACAGACACTCATGATTCTTCTCAAAACAATTCAGAGGAGTTCCAGAAAATCCAGAAACGAAATAACAGAATTAGATTATCTGTTTTACTCTTGATTCCTTTTCTTGAGCTCCCCTGGTTATCATTTCAGCAATCAATCCAATGGAAAAGAACCACAATCCAAGTATAAATAACATGGCACCAAATAGCATAAGAGCTAAATGTTCATAAAACGAATGTCCGGAAAATATTTTTCTTCCAATTACGTAAAATTCCACAGTAAGTGATGCAAGACCACAAAAAAGCCCAAAAAATCCAAACAGATGGAGTGGTTGCTGAGTATAGCGGTTCATAAAAATTATCGAGATCAGATCAAAAAATCCATGAAACAACCTGGAACCACCATATTTCGTAACTCCATGAATTCGAGGTCTGTGATTAACTTGAATTTCACTGATTCGAAATTTATTATGTCCGGCAAGAGCCGGAATATAACGATGACGTCCACCGTATAAATCAAGGGTCTTAATAACTGCTTTCCGATAAATCTTTAGACCACAATTAAAATCATGGATTTTTACTCCAGTCATTATTCGTGTTACATAATTAAATATTTTTGAGGGAAATCTCTTCGAAATCGGATCCTTTCGCTCTTTTTTCCACCCAGATACAAGGTCAAACCCTTCCTCAAGTTTTTTCATTAAATTTGGAATTTCGGCAGGGTCATCCTGTAAATCTGCATCCATGGTAATGAGAAATTCTCCCTCAGCAAGTTTAAATCCTTCTGCAAGAGCGGCTGATTTCCCATAATTTCGATGGAATTGAATCAGGGTTACATTTTCATCTTTTCTTGACAAGTCATAAAGAAATTCTGTAGAACCATCAGTTGAACCATCATCTACAAACAGGATTTCCCACTTACTATAAATATGCAAAACCTTTCGAAGCTGATCCATTAACTCCGGAAGAGAACCAATTTCATTGAAAACTGGGATGAT
>DTUJ01000235.1 GCA_012964235.1 Fidelibacterota bacterium | reverse complement strand
GAGTTGGAGCTATGGTCATCGGCGGTATCTGGTCGCTGATAAAACTGTTCAAACCTCTTGTAGCAGGAATTCAAGCCAGCCTTGAGGCTGTGCGCCATAAATCGGAGGGGAGTAATATTCCAAGGGAAGAAAAAGATTTCCCGATTAATTATGTGGGCATGGCATTGCTGGGTTTACTCATTCCTGTATTTTTTTTATACCTGGGAATCATTAAATCAGTTGGAATTGCAGCCATCCTCGCTATAGTCATGATGATATTCGGATTTCTCTTTTCCGCAGTGGCAGCGTACATGGCCGGTGTGGTTGGATCATCTAATAATCCCATCTCCGGTGTCACCATCGCTACAATTCTATTTTCATCTCTTCTGCTGCTGGCCTTGCTGGGAACCGGTTCTGAGGTGGGAGCAGCTGGAGCTATCATGGTTGGGGCAGTGGTGTGCTGTGCCGCTGCCATTGGCGGGGATAACCTTCAGGATTTAAAAACCGGCTACATACTTGGCGCAACACCCTGGAAACAGCAAATCATGCAAGTGGTTGGGACCCTTAGCGCCGCAGTGGTTTTAGGACTGGTTCTGGATATTCTTCATACTGCTTATGTGATTGGTTCTCCGACCTTATCAGCTCCCCAGGCAACGCTTATGAAATCCGTTGCTGATGGTGTATTCAGCGGAGACCTCCCCTGGGGATTTGTTTCAATTGGCGCTGTCATCGCCGTTATTCTCATTCTGATGGATATCCGCCAGGAAAAAATCGGATCGGATTTCCGCATACCGGTCCTAGCTGTAGCAGTAGGAATATATCTTCCCATCGAACTTACAGTGCCTATCTTTATTGGTGGGATGATCAATCATTTTGGAAAAAAATCTGGAGCAGGTGGATCAAAACAAAAGAAAGGGTTATTGCTGGCATCTGGACTCATAACCGGTGAGGCGCTCATGGGAATTCTTGTTGCACTACCTATTTTTATCACAGGGAATAAAGACTGGTGGCCCTTCATTGGTGGATTATCACTGGTAGGACCAATTGCTTTTATCGGGGTTATTCTCTGGCTTTATAAAGTCGTCACAAAAAAATAATCTATGAAAATTTCTACTAAACTTCTGAAGAAACTTCCCAAGGTAGAGTTGCACTGTCACTTAGATGGCAGTCTTCGCATTGCGACAATTCTTGATTTAGCAAAGAAAAATAATATTGGGTTACCCACAAAAGATGCCGAGGAACTTAAAAAGCTTCTTTGTTTTGGAAAAAACCGCGGGTCCCTGGAAGGTTACCTTGCCAAGTTTGAAATTACCCTTAGTGTACTCCAGACACCGGAGAGTCTGGTGCGCGTTGCGTTTGAGCTAATTGAAGATGTGGCAAAAGAGAACATACGTTACATTGAAGTACGCTATTCTCCCATTTTACACACAAAATCCGGAATGAGCCCAGGTGAGTCTATCGAGGCTGTTCTCAAAGGACTAAAAAACGGTGAAAAAGAGTTTGGAGTCCAATCCGGAATAATTGTCTGCGGAATCAGAAATATTTCACCGGAAATTTCTCTCAAGTTGGCAGATCTCACTGTACAATATAAACATAAAGGTGTTGTGGGATTTGATCTTGCCGGAGCGGAAGAAAACTATCCTGCCAAGCACCACCTGGAAGCATTTTACTTAATCCTGAATCATAACATCAACACGACAATCCATGCGGGAGAAGCGTTTGGCCCAGCATCTATTCATCAGGCAATACATTATTGCGGTGCCCACCGAATTGGTCACGGAACCCGACTGAGGGAAGACACCGATCTTTTGAACTACGTAAATGATCATCGAATTCCACTGGAAATCAGCCTAACCTCAAATTGGCAGACACATAGTGTTCGTTCTCTTAAATACCATCCGATAAAGTTCTATTATAATTTCGGTATCCGGATTGCGCTTTGTACAGATAACAGACTTATTTCCAATACGACATTAACCAAAGAATTTATGTTAGCAAATGAACTCTTCGGTTTTGGACTGAACGACTTCCGGCACATCACCATCACATCTGCAAAAAGTGTGTTTCTTCCGCATCAAAAACGGAAAATCCTGGTGAGATCTATCGCTGAAGAATTGGAAAGTGAGTTTGGTTTAATGCCGGAATACGTCGAGCAAACTAATGACGGATAACTGTAACCTTTCCAAAAGTACTTTCCCCAGTTTCGTCATAAACAGATAACAGATAGACTCCACTTCCCACCCACCTGCCCTGTTTATCTCTTCCATCCCAGGTAATCTGATCGCCATGGATCCCTAAATCAATGTTCTTTATATCACGGAGAACTCTCCCTGTAATAGTCATTACTTTTAGAGAGGAGGCATCCTTCAACCCGTCCACGACCAATGGTGTTTCTGATGGGACATGAAATGGACTAGGAAATATTCTTAGGTTTTTATAATGTTCTCTTCCTTGAGTAAAAGGAATTCTAACCGCACTGATTCCCCTGTTAGTAGTAATCCAGGCAATTCCTTTTTCACTATCGAATTCAATATCAGTTACTCCATCAGAGAGCAACTGACTGTTTGATTCCCTGAATCCATCAATATCTGGCCAATAGGTCGCATTGTTCAATAAAACATGAATTCCATCAGTTGTTGAGGTTGCCCATATATTTCCCCTGTTATCTGCTTTTAACTTTGCATTTGGATTAGGTCCACCAAAAGAAATATTCGGGAAATAATAGTATAAGTCTCCGTTTGTCGCGCGGGGTCCCTGTCGTAAAACTGGATTCTCATTAGAGTAACTGAGGTCAAAATAAGTCAACCCTATGGGAGTGAGAGCGTATAGCCGATTCTCAGGAGTCATAGCCAAAGACCAAACTGTATTATTTGAATTGTTGGGGCTCACATCTATTTCTTTCATCTGAAAATCACTAGGATTGATCGGTTCTCCTTCGTAAGTCAACATTATTAATCCGCCATTTGGATAACTGACACCTCCCACCACATTCTCTTCCCCTTCAAACGAACCGATCCAGACCCTATTATAAAAATCATGGGCAATTGTATTTGTTGTAAGGCTAAGAACTCCCTCTTCCTCGGCAATAAAGGAACCCCAAACTCCAGCAGTATCTAGGACTTGAATAGACTCAAATTTATTTGTTGCATACGCATCCGCAACCCATAGATTTCCATTCGAATCAAATTCCAAATCCTTCACAACCATGTAAGGATTGGAATTATTACTCGTTGTGAAATAACTTAAATAGGTTGTATCAATAATTGAAAAATTTGATGGATTATCTACATCAATTATTATGATACCTCCACCATGTCTTATAGGTTCAGGATAAGTTCCTCGAATTGCACAATATACCAGACCATCGGGTCTCTGTTCTAGGTCAGCTATGTATCCACCAAAATCTACTGGAATTGTATCTGCTGCAAAAAAATTGCTATCAAATGAGTCATGAACAATTACATCATCTAAAGTAGTTTCTACTATATTCCGCCATCCCCAATCTTCCTTGATTGCCAATCCGTATTTAGATCCTGCTACAACACGTCCATCATCTAGTACCGTCACTGCAGTGAATTGGTTTGTAAGTGGTGCATTTGGAATGAACTGCTGAACCTCTTGAGTTTCGGGATTTAATAAAACAATACCAGCTTCAGTACCGCCAGCCAGAGATCCATCAATTAATGGAATTAAAACGTTAAGTGTATGAGAAACGAGAATCTCCAAATTGGACTCCAAATGAACCAATGATGTGCCGTCAGAACGAATACCCCATAACTCATTGTTGAATGACTTTACAAATTTAACTACTGAAAAGTTGCTTTGAATTAAGGAATCTTCCATCGTATTAAGATTAATTCTGTAAGGGAAATTATCCTTAACAATCAAAAGTTCATCCTGGATTAGTAGGATTGAAGAAATATTTCCTGTTAATTCTTCACTCCAGGAATGGGGATCCTCTTGAAAATCTCCCCTATACAAACCCTGATTTGTGGCTACAAATACACTGTCGTTCCAAACCACAATTCCTGCAATTTGTTCTGATTCAAAAAGCCAGTCGGAAACCATCAAATCATTATGGTTCCATCGATTGCCGTCATAAAGAAATTTCTGTATTCCGAAATCCTGGTTAAGTTGGTACACAGCAAAGGCTATTGTATCCCCAACAGCTATGTCAATGATCTTTGTAAGATCATAATCAAATTCCGCAATGGAACTTCTTTCTGAAGGATCATAAACTTGGACAAATCCGTTGGGTGAAGCTCCACCCATCCATATATTTCCATATAAATCCTTTTCAATCACATTCAGGTTTGTTCCGATCAGTCCATCAATATTTATTAAGGTAGAAAATTTTTCACTCGTTTCATCATAGATTAGTAATCCTCCTTCTGTGGCACAAAGGACTTTACTATCGAGCTCAATTAAGTCGTGAATAATGAGCGGGGAGGTATATGACTCCCAATCCCCTAACCGGGATTGAGAAACCAGAATAGATGCTGTCAGGAAAACAAAGATACTTTGTATCAACTTCTCCAACTCAAATCCAGGTATTTTTTACCGGAAAGGTGCAGGAATAAAGCACAGAAAAAAAATAGCAAGACATACATACCCAATCAATTTATCCTTATCTGATAATGGTTCATCCATATTGTAAATTGGAGGGTGTTTCGTCGAACGCATGAGAACTAAAATTAATATTCCCCACATCAGCCAATTTAATGAAATAAAGCTTAACGGGATCAGAGCCAGAAAAGTACATTTCGCCACAATATCATGTTTCTGTCCAAGAATCGCATAGGCAACATGTCCCCCGTCCAATTGACCAATTGGCAGTAAATTCAGCATGGTGACCAACAAACCGATCCATCCAGCAAAGGCTACAGGGTGAAGCAGGATATCCTGAGATTCGGTTAAACCAGGATGAATTATTACCGTAAGAAACTTCATTAAAACAGAGTCTCCAAGGATAATTCCAATTGATTCCCCAGACACTTCCACAACATTTGATAAAATTAATCCGATAATTAATGCAGGTACGGCGATGAGAAATCCGGCTATCGGCCCTGATGCACCAATTTGCAGCAAAGCACTTTTCTTATGAATTGGGGATTTTATCTTGATAAAAGCACCAAATGTTCCGATAAATGTCGGTGCGGGAATAAAATATGGAAGGGTCGCATCTACCCCGTGTTTTTGTGCATAATAGTAATGACCGAATTCGTGAGTAAACAAGATCAGCATAAGAGTAAATGAGAAGGGTATTCCTTTTACCAAACCTAGAGGATTGGCAAAAAAGTTAATACCTTCCATTAAGGCACCTGCCATGAGAGTAGTAAGAATGGTTAAAAAGAACAATATAATGTGGATTCGGGGTATCCTAGGAATTTTTAACAATATCCTGTCTTTTTCTTCCACTTGGATATACACACTTTCCCCGTTATTTCGAACATCGACAGAAATAGATTCCGATTTCAAGGCTTGTTCCATATCCTTGATTGAAGCCCCTCCAATTATGGATCCTTCTGCAATCCATCTCCCTCCTGAAGATCCCCTGCTTTTGGGAATAAAAAGGGAATCAATCTTTGATAACAGGTTTGTAAATTCAGTTTCCGTCATACCAAGATAATCTACTCTTGAACAACACTCTCTTCCAAAGGTTTCAACAATCAGGAGGATAGATTTAACCCATCATCAGAATTATTTGCCTAGTGATGTTAAATAGGAATGCTAACCACGTACGAATTACCCAAGAAGGATAATCCAAAAAAATCAGAAAGAGTAAGAAAAACCAATCAAAAGGTGATTGGTATAAATATTTTCACTCACTCCCCCTGGCGTGTATATATCAGCAGAATATCGCGACCAGCTGTTTCTCAGAAAGGTGACATCCAGGTTTACATTCTTATCTAACCCAATACTGAGTCCTCCTGATATAGTTTCCCTATCCTGATTTCGATCAACAACAACTTTTTTAGGAGAAGGAAACAAAGCATATCCTGCCCGGAGTTGGGTATTCAAAATGCCAAGGTTCACTTCACCCCCAAAATGATATTCCAGAGTAGGATGGTAGACACTTCTGATTTGTGTATTTTCTTCCAAAAATCCCCTGTAGTCCTCATCATCGTAATCATTTCTACCTACCTCAAACCTAGTCTGCGACCAATCACGGTACCTCCCTGAAGCAGCTAAGGTAATAAATGTATTCCCGTAAGATAAACCATAATCAAATACAAAAGGTGATTGAACCTTGTAGAACCATTCTCCAGTCTCTTCTGTTTGATCAGTAAAACCATCATCAAAAATTAACTTATCACTCATAGAATGAATCTCATCGATCTGGTAAACAGAAGGAAAGGTAATAACCCCACCCATTTTCAGACCACGTACCAGATGTAACATTCCACCCAGTTTCAAACTGAAAGCTCGGATATCCGATCGAAGAATTTGAATCACCTGATATTCATCAAAATCAGCGGGGTAGTCCAGATAATTATTATCTGAATCCACCTGGGAAAAATGAAGCCTATATTCTTCAGTTCCTCCCAAAAGCCCCAACATTAATCCAATGGTAAATTTCTGGGAGAGAGCCAGTGCACCGCCAAAACTGATTTGCCTGAGGCCTCCTTCACTCTGTACCTGTTCATGGCGATAAACTTCACCGTTCTGTACGCCATCAAATAAATAGAATGTTGTGTCTTCATTTAGGTAGAAACCAATATCATTAGAGATCCCGCTGGATCCATTGAACATGAGATTATCATCAAAATCAAGAATACGATTATATCCAATAGCCCATACGAGACTGCCCCGAGTGGTTGAGACCGGCATTGCCAAGCCAAATGATCGAAACCGGGTAAACGATTGATTATCTGAATTTATATTCCCCAAGAAAGTAGCTTGATTATTAAAATTCAAGTGGGACAATTCCGTATAAATTTCCGGTGTTGAAATAGAACCAAGCCC
>DTUJ01000234.1 GCA_012964235.1 Fidelibacterota bacterium | reverse complement strand
TATGCCTATGCCGCGGGGATTTACAGCAGCACCATGTACATTATTGATATTTCTGATAAGACCAACCCTGTAACCGTAACCAGTTGGACTTATCCTGGCTCGGCACATGCATGCTGGGTAACAGAAGATGGAAACTACCTTATCTCTGCTGATGAAACTGCCGGTGGTAATATTAAAATCTGGGATATTCAGGATTTCAGTAATATTAATATGATTTCACAATGGACCGTTGATGGTGGGGGAGATAAATCAGTCCACAACGTATTTGTCCGTGATCAATATTTATATGCCAGCTATTATGTATTTGGTTTACAGATCCTGGATATTTCCGATCCTTATAATCCAACCCATGCAGGATATTATGACACATATCCCGGGAGTGACGGTTTATATAATGGAGCCTGGGGTGCATACCCATATACGGAAAGTTGTTACACTTATGTTTCTGACATTGAACATGGTTTGTATGTTGTAGATTTTATTGGGTGCAACAGTGCCACGGCAGCATTGACGTATTCACCCAACTTCTTTGGCTTTTCAGTAGAATCAGGTCAGTCTGCATCCGGTATTTTGAGTGTAACCAATAGCGGTGAGACGGGATCGGTACTGTTTTATGACGTTTCCATTGCCACACCGTCTCCATTTGAACATAGCGGGGGAGGCCCAGACGGGTTTGGGCACTTTTGGAGTGACTCTGACCTGGAACCATCAATAAACTATGAATGGATCGATATTTCAAATGATCCTAATACCCAGCAGGTAACTTTTCCTTCCAATGACGGTGGTACAGGTTCCATCAATATTGGTTTTGATTTTCCCTTTTATGAAGAGTCATATTCTCAATGTGTCGTTAATCCTAACGGATGGGTTGGCTTTGGTGAGGATAACACGGAATGGTCCAATGCATCAATTCCTTCTGAGGATGCTCCCCGTCCAGCGGTTTTTGGATTCTGGGATGATTTAAATCCTGTAAACAATAACTGCAATGATTACTGCTCAGGGAATGTATACGTGAATTCAAATCCTGATCGTTTTGTGGCCTGGTTTGATCAGGTAGCGGGTTGGTGGTCAAGTAATCCTGATAGTTATTATGATTTTCAGATTGTCCTTTATCCAGGTGGAAAGGTCCAGCTGAATTACCGGGAAATAACAGGCACGCATTCTGCTACCATAGGAATCCAGGATGAACCCGGCACTGTGGGATTACAGGTTGCCTATAACAGCAATTATGTCCATAATAACCTGTCTGTTCAAATTATTGAATCTGAATCAATCGATTGGCTGGATGTTTCATCTGGAAATAGTGAGCTGAACGGCCTGTTGTCAGCTGGGGAAACTGCTGAATTCATCGTTATGGCTGATGCCTCCAGTTTAGGATTGGGTGTCTATGATGCATGGATTATTCTGGATACAAATGTGGAACAAGATATTGAAATTCCGGTCGTCTTATCTGTTGCTGAAGGATCATTTGAAATGACATTGGAAATTACCCACTTGGAAGGATGGAACATGGTGGGACTACCTCTTAGTGTAGAGGATGCATCATACGGTACGCTGTTTGCCGATGCTGTAGACGAAACGCTTTACGGATTTGACGGGTCATACTACGGCTCTGATGTGCTTGAAACAGGAATTGGTTACTGGCTGGTATTTAACACTGCCGGTTCTGCCGAAATCATCGGTGAAGAAATTTCTAGCCTCACAATCAGTCTATCTGAGGGCTGGAACCTGATTGCAGGCATATCATTTCAAGTTGCTGTGGAGCATATTAGTGACCCGGACGGCATAATCGTGCCGGGAACTATTTACGGCTACGGTGACGGTTACATCAATACTGATGTAATTGAGCCTGGAAAAGGCTACTGGATAAATGCTTCTTCAGATGGTGATGTTACTTTTGGTGAAGGTTTGGCCAGATCCCGGCCTGTGTTTGAGGATATGACAGCTGGAGCAAATACGTTAACTATAAATGGACAGGACCTGTACTTTGGCATTGAAATTCCGGCTGACAAAATGATGAGCTACAGCCTCCCGCCAAAACCGCCCTCAGGAGCATTTGACGTTCGTTTCAGCGGAGATTGGAAATATTGTGATAATAATTGTGAGATAGAGGTATTGAATACATCTGGAACACTTATTTTTACCTACGATCTTTCTGAGCAGGTTGAACAGATATGGGTGTTAACATCAATGAGCGGCAAAAGCTATGAATTGGAAGATTCAGGTGAGATAACTATTCCTTCTGAAGAGAAATATTTTTTAACAAAAAAGACTACAGTTCCCATTTCCTATGCGCTACATCAGAACTATCCAAATCCATTTAATCCTGTAACGAATATTCGATATGATCTTCAAAACAATCAACATGTAACATTAACTATATATGATCTTAACGGAAGAGAGATAAACCGATTAGTTAATATAAATCAGCCTGCAGGCCATAAGTCAATCCAGTGGAATGCTACTGACATGCAAGGCAAGCCTGTGAGTGCTGGTGTCTACCTTTATCAAATACAGGCAGGTGCATTTATAGAAACCCGGAAAATGGTATTATTGAAATAATTAGCAAATCCCTTCCATCTTTGGCAGGGCTCTTTTTCTACTGTACATTTAGATGAATATTATTTATAGGGCTGCCCAATTACAGGAGTGCATATTTTATGCGATGGTGGTATATTTATAGCCTTGGATAGGCAACTCACAACACAGGAACACAACTGGAATTTATTTGTCAATTCCCTTCGTGAGTTATTCTGGGGTTTCGGAATGGCCTTTCACACAACCTATGCTGTAATTCCACTCTTTCTGAATGAATTGAATGCCCCGACATTTATAATCAGTTCCATAGCAGGGATTTTTGTAATAGGTTCTGCAATTCCTCAGATTGTCACTGCTTTTTTGGGTCGAAACACCAAAAACCTGAAGTTTTCTGTAATTGCCTCTCATGGACTTCTTCTTCCTCCACTTTTTCTGGCTGGCATTATTTTTATTCAAACTGGGCTAACAGGTCCATTAGCGTGGATGTTCTATTTTTCCTGCTATATCTTATTTACCCTTGGAGTTGGGATCGTCTTTCCTTTTTGGGCTGATTTTCTTGACACTGCCCATATTGCTGAAAAAAGAGGACAATTCTTCGGTGTCTCATTTTTCTTTAATAGTTTTGCAGGATTATTCGGTGGAATTGCTGTAAAAATGCTTTTATCCAGTTCAATAGCATTCCCGAAAAATTTTGGGTACGGCTTTATAATATATGCAGTCTGTGTTATTATTGCAACATTGCTCTTTATGTGTTACCGCACATCGACTAATGTTCGTCGTTCTGACTCGAAAACCTTCAAGGATTTTATAGGAGAAATCAGGCAGATACTGAAAAAGAATAAGAATTTCAGAAATTATATATTCAGCAGAATTCTCCTTACTGCCAACTACCCTGCAATTTCTCTTTATGCCGTTTATGCACAGGACAAAATGAATTTTGAAATGAGTGAAGCGGGGATTTTTATAGTTATTAATACAACTGTAGCTGCCCTATCCGGATATATAACAGGAAAAATTGGTGATAAGTTCGGACATAAGAACGCCATGGTTCTTGTTTTTCTTGCCTACTTTTTTGCCCTTGTGTCAGCCCTTTGGGCTACATCTCTCCTTCATGTTTATATCATCTTTGTTTTCCTTGGAATAGGTATGGGTGGATGGTTGACATCCGCAATGAGCCTCATTTATGAATTTGCCGGCGATGGGGATATAAAGATATACTTCGCGCTCACGGACAGCCTCACAGCCCCTTTTGTACTCCTTTCAATCATCCTTGCAGGAATATGTGCCCCACGCTTCGGAATTGAAGCAGTATTAATTGGAATCGGTATTTTTATAGTTCTGGGTATTTTCTCCCTTGTTTTTCTTACGAAGGATCCAAAAGATTATTCCTAATATCGGAACGAAATGCACACAGTAAAAATTTTATATACTATGCCGCCTTTTTATTTTTGGTAATAAGGGCAAGGAAGGATTAAATTAATAGTGAGTATAATTTTTCCATGTGGTGTTTCGTGAACCAATTGTTATAAAAAGGGGAAATTAATTATGACTACAATTGCACAATTATTGAATACAAAAGGTAACCAAATCTGGTCAGTTGAACCGAAAGCAACGATATTTGAAGCGTTAGAAATAATGTCTGAAAAAGAAATAGGTGCTTTGCTTGTGATGGAGGATGGAAAGCTTACGGGCATTTTTTCCGAACGGGATTACGCACGGAAAGTAATCCTGAAAGGCAAATCATCAAAAGAGACACCGGTAGGAGAATTGATGACCAAAAAAGTATTTTACATAGATCCTCAAAAAACCATCAATGACTGTATGGCAATGATGACGGCGAAACGCATCCGGCATGTCCCGGTGATTGAAGATAATCAAGTGATGGGCATCGTAACTATTGGGGATGTGGTGAACCAAATCATTTCAGAACAGGAAGTCACAATTAATCATCTTGAAAATTATATCACCGGTAGCCACTAGTTGAAAATATTTAACTGGAGAGATGGCAGAGTCCGGTTGAACGCGCCGCACTCGAAATGCGGTTTACTCTTTTGAGTAACGGGGGTTCGAATCCCTCTCTCTCCGCAACAATCTGGATCCTATAATAAGGTTGCCGCATTCCATCAGGGTTTACTTTTATCGGGTCCAGGCACACGATTTTACAGAGAAAAAAATGGTACTGATGAAGTGAATAATTTTAAATTAGATTCTATAAAATGAGTATTGATTTTCAATGTAATAAAATAGGATTGATGAAGGTTTTTTGTCTCCTCTTCATTTTCGTTTGTATTAGTTGTGATGTTCCTCAAAAAATAAAATACAAGGGGGAAAGAGGCAAACTAGGGAAATTACACGGAAAGGGTATCATTACGTATCCAGATGGAGAAACATGGGAAGGTGAATTCAAAGATGGTGAACCCTATACTGGTAAGGGTGTGTATTTTTTCCCTGATAGTTCAAAATATGAAGGAGAGTGGATCGACGGTAAACGAAATAATCAGGGTATATTAACCCTTGTCGATAGTAATAGGTATTCTGGAGAGTGGAAAGATGATAAACTAAATGGACAGGGTATATTCACCTCTCTCGATGGTGAACAGTATGCAGGAGAATTCAAAGATGATCAGTTTAATGGCCTGGGTACATACACCTGGGCTAATGGTAAAAAGTATGTAGGAGAGTGGAAAGATGGTAAACTAAATGGACAGGGTATATCCACCTCTCCCGATGGTGAACAGTATGCAGGAGAGTTCAAAGATGGTCAATATAATGGTCAGGGTACAGTAACATATGCTGATAGTGAACAGTATGCAGGAGAATTCAAAGATGATCAATTTAATGGTCTGGGTACATATACCTGGGCTAATGATCAAAAATATGTGGGTGAGTGGAAAGAAAGTAAACGAAATGGTCAGGGTACATTAACATATATTGGTGATAAAAAGTATATTGGAGAGTTCAAAAGTGGTAATAGACACGGTCTGGGTACATTCACCTGGCCTAATGGTACACAGTATGCAGGAGAGTGGAAAGATGATAAACGAAATGGTCAGGGTGTATTAACCCTTATTGATGGAAATAAATATACAGGAGAGTACAAAGATGATAAATTCAATGGACAGGGGACATACACCTGGGCTGATGGTCGACAGTATGTAGGAGAGTGGAAAGATGGTAAACGACATGGTCAGGGTACAGTAATATATGTTGATGGTGAAAAGTATGTAGGTGAATTTAAAAATGATCAACGACATGGTCAGGGTACAGTAACATATGCTGATGATCGACAGTACGTAGGTGAGTGGAAAGATGGTAAACGCATAGATAATATATCTGAATAATCCTTAGGAAATATGAAGGAATATATTTTGGATGATTATATAGTAGAGGAATTCACAAAAAAAAGTAATACTTTTTAAACAATAGAGAGGAAACAATGAAAAAAACAATAATAACCTGTTTGACAGGAATTTTTATCCTGACAACGCTGGTAGTAGCTCAGGATGAAGAGGAAAAAGGTAATATCTTTTCAGTCTCTCATTATAAAATCAAATATGATATGGTTGATGAGTACATGGACTATTTAAAGGAAAATAAAATACTGTGGGATGAGGTAGACGAAATACTCAGTGCAAAGGTCTTAAGGCACTGGTGGGCAGGGGATTGGAATGTGATTCTTATCTGGGAATGGAAAAACCTTACCCAAATGGATGCTGGTCTGAAACATCTGGATGAGGTTACAAAAGAGAAATATCCTGACAAAGCTGCAAGGGAAGAACGGACGAAAAAAGCAAGGGGAATGATTTTGGATCATTGGGATGACATTTGTACTGAGGAACCTTCATTGACAAAATAGTAGTACTTTATTTATTCATTGTAATCAAGGAAGCTTCGGATCACCGTTGGGGTTTCCTTTTTTATAATAGACTGTGATCCACATCACATTTCTATTTCTTTTGTTGATAATAATATCCATTACAATGTAACCTTTCTTCATCAGACTATAGTATATCTGCGCTATTTATGGCTAAATACAATAGTTTATTTATGGATGTTGAAATCAATTTTAATTTAAACCCCAGGAGTTGAATATGAATAGTAGTCGGAATAAATACATTGCCTCAATAGTATTTCCATTTTTGGTTGTGAACATCCTTTTAGGGAGTGCGCCCTTAGATAAGTCACAATGGAAAAAGACAAATCCAATGGGCATAATTCCAAAGAAATTTCAGGATAAAGGTGAATGGCACTACGATGCTGAGACTAACTCGGGATGGTTTGGAATCAGGGCAGAGGATTCCAATTCTGTGCCCGAATTATCTCCAGAGCAGGAAGCCGAAATAATAAGAGGATTAAATGAGAATATAGACTATTTAAAAGAACAGGGGATTATTCCGAAAACACCAAGCCGTGTCC
>DTUJ01000233.1:21770-28963 GCA_012964235.1 Fidelibacterota bacterium | reverse complement strand
TTTTCCCAACCCCTGATTCTATTGGAATGCAATTGGTTTTTGAAGATTCCCTACCGACAACTTCAATTGATTCAGATTGGCTGGAAGTAGGTGTGAATCAATCGATAGAGTTTGAAACGCGGCCCGATAGCACTCCTGAATTATCAGTTGACGTAACTTTCGATACTTCCTTTACGATACCATTAGGTAATTCATTAATTGATATTTTCGGTATTCCATTTTCTGCACCTCCTGTTGATACGGTTAGACGTATTTATGCTCAAGACTGGAACACAATTGTTCAAAATACACCTGATATTGAAGTCGAAATAACAATTGATTTGCCTGAGATTAGTCAAAATGATTTGCCGGATTTTGTCACATCAGTAGATGGTTTTATTATTTCAGACACGACAGAAAATGGAAATTCCTCAAAATTTCATACTAATATTAAAAATAATGGATTACCAACTCCTTTGGTGAATATAAGTTTTGAACTATTGACCGGAGAAAATATGAATAGTCCTGATACATTGGCAGATCATTCCCAGGATACTCTCCGTAAGGGGAATTACCAGAAGGTCACTTTCTTAGTGGGTGATACACTTAACAATGTTCTTAAAATGGTATATAAGTTTGGGCTTAGTAAATATGAGGGCCCTAATACTGAACTGATAATTGATACAACTGATTTTGTGCAAATTGTTGTTGAAATAATTTGGTTAAATATAGGTGTAGATTCAGCGGTCGTAACTATCGCTGAAACAGAACTGCCAACTGAATTAGATCCAATCAGTTTTCCGTCCGACATAGAGATTTTTTCCGGGGTATTTAAAACAGAAACTCAGCCTGATGTTAATGAGATTTCCATATCAAATTTAAAAAGTACATTTCCGTTTGATATCGATTATTATATGAATTTTAGAAATTTTTCTGATGGAAGTGATTCAGTACAAGTTCCTCTTCGACTTCTTACTTCGACTGCATTTGATACAGCTTTTAAAATTGATGGATATACGTTTGCGAACCCTGCAGGTGAGGATAGTGCTCTTAAGGAGTTAACTGTTGATATTTCTGCAGTTTTGCAGGCACAGCAAACATTGATTCCTTTAGATGGCAGCGAATTAGGAAGGATGAGTATAGACGTGGATATTTCCGATCTTTATTTTGAATCCTTGGAGGCTACAATAATAGAAGAATTTCCTCCATCAGAACAGAGTATTGAGGGAATTCCCCAAGGTTTTGACGGAATGGCATTTACCAATGCCATGATCGAGTTTGAGATGTGGAATACGATTGCACTTCCAATAATTCTTGATCTGGATTTAGTCGGAATCAACTCATTAGGAGATTCTGCAATTGTTGGGGTTCTGGCAAGTATATCAGAAGTAAATACTGATAATCCTGATACAACAAAGACAATTATTCGATTAAGTAAACTGGGTACGACTACGTTGAAATATGCATCCCTGATGGCTACTCAATGGATAGATAGCGTCACTGTTCCTCCCGCAACTGGTGAATCCACCATCGTTGAGTTGTTGTCATTTAATCCTGCGTTTATAAATGTAGAATCAGCAGCAAGAATTGATGGACGGGGAGAAATTATTCCGGGAGCGGGGATCGGTGGAGTCTATAGAATGGTGGCTCCATTTGAAGTAAGAATGGACCCAATGACCTTTATTCCCGTCACAAAAACGCCCATAGATGAGATTGAACATTCCACCCGTAACAGGATTCGGAACACCCTTGCTCATGCAGAATTAACAACACATGTGATTAACAGTATTGTTGATGGTGAATTGTCCATATTGCATTCTAACAGCATATTTTTTCCACTGGATACTACGACTGAAATGTTGGCTATTTATCGTGATACCTTAATCGCTCATGGAGATTTATTTGCAGGTGAAGATTTATATATCATTACGAATTGTGAAGCGATGAATCTGGATTCTGGAAATGTCTATATTTTTAACGTTATGGATGACTTCAGCAAGTGTGTTGACGGTTTGGTTTATTTAGTGAAAAATTCTCCAGATTTTGAAATGGATACGGTTGTTTCTTATATTGATACTTTGACAACTATTATATTACCAAAACCCACGCGGTTTTATGGAACAGCACCACCGGTTTATGGTTCGGCAAGTACTCCGGGTGATACAACTCATACGTCAATTATTAGTGCAGAAAATATTCGCCTTTTAACAGATTTTGGTGATCATTTTGTAGTGCCCAGGTTTCGATTAAACGGGGATACGTTGGCATTCCTCTCAATCTCTGATAATATCGATGTTACTTCAACCATTACGTTCCGAATTTCAAGTACTGGGATGCTTGAAGAATCTACCGATGAAATTGTTATCACCTATCCGAACGGAGGTGAAACTCTAACGAAAGGTACACCACATGTTATTCGTTGGAAAACTTTTGGAACAATTTCAAACATAGGTATTGAATATTTTTATCCTGATACGTCACTTCAACTTATAGGAGATGGGATCTTCGATACAGTTGCAACGATAAGTACAATGACGATTAGTTCAGATACAGCGAATGTTGATTCTTTTTTATGGACAACTCCTGACACTGAGCAGGGTGAAATCCGTTTACGTATTACTGATGTGAATTCCACTGTTTCTGATACAAGCGGCTGGTTTTTCAAAATCGAATAAAGAAATGTTTTCAGTTATTAATCATTCTACAATGAAAATCATAAAACAAATTCTGAAAATCGACATTTTATTATTGATTAGCTTTTCGGTTTTGATTTCACAGACAAAACGTGATCCCAGATCAGTTGCTCTTGCTGGTACCTATACCACTATAGCGGATGGGATCTTTTCAATAGGTTATAATCCATCTTTACTTGCATACCAACAGGAGAAACCATTCATGCTTCAATTGGGTGGTTTTGATTTTGGGATTGTTGGCAATTATATTTCATTGAGTAATTTATATAGTCTCAGTGGCGACACTTTATCGAATAACGAAAAGGATTTATTATACGATAACTTTAAAGATAATGGATTAACCTTTTTTCCGGATTTCCATATGCCTTATCCAGGTTTGAACTTTTCCTCTGGGAATATGGCTTTCACCAGCAATATGCTTTTGATGAGTGATATTCGCATCCCATCTGGGTTATTACGATTGCTCCTTTATGGAAATGCAAATGATCCGGAATTGGACTTGACATTGAACTATGAGATATTAGGAGTAAATGAAATTGGTTTTTCTTTTGCTGTACCTTTCGATCAATTTGCTGTGGGAATGACCTTAAAGTATTTACAAGGATTATTTTATTTTGGAATAGACCCAGACTCAAGCTATGCAAATCTTGTAACAACTGATGAAGCGGTTTACGGAGAAGGCGCATATTTTATCCGTCAGGGCTTTGGTGGGGGCGGCTTTGGTGTCGATTTAGGATTATCAACTCGAGAAATCAACGGGTGGAGAGTAGGATTTTCCATTATTAATGCTATTGGTAGTATAAGTTGGAATAAACCCAGTATGGTGAAGGATATTCTGGCGGGAGAAGATGGAGAATATGGAAATGAAGATGATTTATGGCATATGACCTGGGGTGGAGAGATCCTGGATGACTCTTCCGCCGTTCTCTATACTTATTCAATAGATTCTTTAAGTGTTTCTTCCCTTACTTCTGATTCTCTTTTTAGCAGCGAGCAACGAATTGTAAAAGACCTGGATAAAGATGGCAACCTGAATGAATTTACTACAGATTATCCAGCCCTTTTTCGAATCGGTGTTTCTCGCCGGTTACCGGAACTGGTGATTGCATCTGACTTGGTAACGGGATTTGAAAACCGGTTTTATGCGAGAAAAAAATGGAAGTGGTCACTTGCTGTGGAATCGACTAGATTTCCCAGCGTTCCTCTCAGGATAGGATATTGTTATGGCGGATCAGATTTCAAGGAATTATCAATGGGATTCGGGATACATAAAGGACCGATTATTTTTGATGTAGGTATGGCTTTTCGCAATGGAATATGGATTCATACAATGAAGGGGATTAATCTTTCAATGGGGGTGACGATTACCAGTTTTGGCGGTAGAAAAGATGAAAATCAGGACGTAGAAACTGAAGGAGGCCCACTTCCTGTCCCTGTAGATCAAAATGAATCAGAGGAAAAAGATGTAAACAAACCAGGATCACTTCCTAGTGAATAATAACAAAATCAAACCACCGATTGAAAATACTACGTTTCCAATCCATGCAGATGCCAAAGGTTCAAGAACTTCCTTATATCCAAGAGATTGTCCGAACTTGATAAAAGCGTAGTATCCGAAGATCACAAACACACTCATACCCGCACCAAAGGAAAGACCGCCTTTATGTTTTATTACGACTAAAGGTAATCCAAATAAAATTACAATCAGATTGGTGAAGGCAAAAGAAACTTTAAAATACTGTTCCACTTCCCATCGGGTTGTCTTTACCCCATTCTCCTTTAAGAGTGCAATTCGCTTCGTTAATTCCTTATAATTTAATTCTTCAGGTGATTTAAATTTTTGGGAAATATCTTCCGGTGTTAAATCGAATGAAAAAAGGGTATCTTTTTCTGAGATTATTACCTTGGTTTCAACGCCGTAAGAATTAAATGTCCGGATGGAATAATTCGATAGTAACCAGGAAGAAAGGGAGTCAACCCAGCTCATTGATTTCGCATCGAGTCGTTGATGTAATTTTCCTTCTTCAAGTTTGATGATTGTTATTCCTTCAGCAAATTTTTTATTGATACGATATTTTGAAAGAGCAATATGGGTGGATTCTTTTTTTTGAAGAAAAATATCTTTAAGAATACGACGGTTTTGTTTGAATCTTTTTTTCTGATATTTTCTTTCGATAGAATATCGTTTTTCATGTCCCCAGCTTACTAGATTATTATCAAATTGATAAGAGATAAAACTGAGAACAAATCCTACAAGAATAAGTGGTATCGCAATACGATACAAACTGATACCAGTGGCTTTCATGGCAGTCCATTCATTCCGTTTTACCATAAGGCCGACACTGAATACAGTTGCAATGAGGGTTGCCATTGGGAGAGCGATATTCACAAACCAGGGGAGTGTAAAAAGATAATATTTGAGAATGATACCTACCGGGACTGCATTATCAATGAAACGGTCTAGGTTTTCAATGAGATCAACTACAATAAAAACTGTAATAAATCCCAATAAACCTATTGCGAGAATATTTAAAAACTGTCTCAGAAGATATGTATCTAATCGTTTCATTTTTTTTATTGATTATTTTCATCTAGAATTTCACTATAATTGGTATATTTTGGAAATAAATAGGTAAGAAAATAATTAATGTGTAATCAATCATGAATTTTATAGAATTCTTAGATAAAGCTATGGTTGAATTCTCCGGGTTTATGTGGGGGCCTCCCATTGTAGTGCTTTTACTTGGTGGTGGATTATTTTTCACGGCTTATTGTCGCTTTATACCATTTCGTTATATCGGACATTCCATAGATATACTAAAAGGAAAATTTGACAAAGATGATGATCCAGGTCAGATAACACATTTTGAAGCGCTATCGAGTGCCCTAGCCAGTACCGTAGGGATGGGAAATATTGCTGGCGTTGCTATAGCCCTTCATACAGGAGGCCCTGGTGCGATATTTTGGATGTGGATTACTGCGATTATTGGGATGAGCACAAAATTTTTTACCTGTACATTGGCTGTCCAGTTTCGTGGTAATGATGATAGGGGTGAAGTACAAGGCGGCCCCATGTATTATATTGAAAAAGGGCTTGGTGAAAAATTTAAACCATTAGCTATCTTTTTTAGTTTTGCTGGGATGTTTGCTAGTTTTACCTTTTTCCAGGCAAACCAATTGGTCCAGATAATTCGTGATTTTGTTTTTATTCCTCAGGGAATTTTTTCTAAAAATCAATTGCTAGGCGATGGTATTACGGGTGTAATAATTGCTTTTATTGTCGGATTTGTCATTTTTGGTGGAATAAAAAGAATAGCCAAGGTGGCTACTAGATTAGTGCCAGTTATGGTAATTATTTATATGGCTGCAGCTATAATTATATTGGTGTTAAATATTTATTCAATACCGGGGATAATATATAATATTTTTTATGATGCCTTCACTGGCCAGGCTGTTGTAGGTGGAGCCGTTGGAACAATGATAATAACTGGTGTAAGGAGAGGATTATTTTCGAATGAGGCTGGTGCTGGTACTGAGGCATTGGCCCATGGGGCTGCTAAAACGACTGAGCCCGTTAGAGAAGGATTGGTTGCAATGGTAGGTCCTTTTATTGATACGATTATTGTTTGTACAACTACCGCATTAGTTATTTTAATATCCGGACTAGACCTTACTGATAATAATGGTGTTACACTTACAGTTATGGCTTTTGAACAAGAATTAGGCATAGCTGGACGTTTGTTATTATTCGTTGCTGTACTAACCTTTAGTTTATCAACAATGTTTGGCTATTCTTATTATGGTCGTAAGTGTACCGGTTATTTATTTGGTAGTCAATGGAAACCATATTACAACTATATTTATGTATTGGTAATAGTGATTGCGTCTGTTTCTACCATTGATATAGCCATTAATTTTGTAGATAGTTGTTACGCTCTTATGGTTATACCAACTATGATAGGGACTATTTTATTATCACCAAAAGTTATGCAAGCAGCAAAAAAATATTTTGCAACCCTAGAGCAATAACTGTGATCACTTTTTTGAATGATGAAAATAGTTAATCCTTCCGACAGAAAAAAGCTACCCACCGAACAACAAAATATCAAGTCTCGGCAAATTGATAAATTATCCATTTCTGAAATACTTCATATTGTTAACAATGAAGACCAGACAATAGCTCAGAAAATTAATCAGGCTTTACCTCAGATTGAGAAAGCTGTCAATGTTGCTGAAGAAGTTATACGTTCAGGGGGAAAAATATTTTATATAGGCGCCGGAACCAGCGGAAGGCTTGGTGTATTGGATTCTACAGAAATGCCTCCTACTTTTTCAGTTCCAAGAAAGTTATTCCAAGGAATTATTGCTGGTGGAAGGGAAGCATTAGTACGATCCATTGAAGGTGCAGAAGACAAACCTGAGGATGCAATTACCGATCTAAAAAAAACAGGGTTCAGGAAAAGTGATTTTCTTTTAGGAATTGCCAGTAGTGGTGCGACCCCTTATGTTGTTTCAGCATTA
>DTUJ01000233.1:10715-21670 GCA_012964235.1 Fidelibacterota bacterium | reverse complement strand
AATATCAAGACAGGCTATCTCCCGAATGGACAGTGGGTTATTATCAAAGATAGAAAGAGCCGAATTATAATGAAAGATGGCCATATAATTAGGGAACAGGGTAAAATAGTTATTGATACTGTAGGTGCCAAAGCGGTCTGTTTTGGAACAACTGCATCTGTTTGCTCCAAAACAAAATTATTTCTTGAGGAATCAAATATAGCCGTTTTTTCTCTGGATCAAATTCAAAAATAACCTGATACAATTAATGAGCATATCTCAAAGCTGAGTTTGATAACTCATCTTTTTTGTTATAATGATAAAATCTTTTGAAACTTTGAGGCGTTATTAATCTTAAACATATGGGTAAATACAAATCATATGCTGTATTTTTGATCATCTTAGATAGGAAATATTTTGGATATAAATAAATATATTTTTCGTGAGTATGATATTCGTGGTAAAGTTGCTGAAGATTTCCCACCGGATGTTGTTGAAGCTCTGGGAAAGGGATTTGCTACATATGTCAAGCGTAATGGTGGTATGGAGATTGCCCTGAGCGGGGATGTTCGATTAACAACACCATCCCTTATTGAATATTTTAAAACGGGGGTTTTATCCACAGGAGTTGATGTAATCAACATTGGCATTGTTCCCACTCCCGTTAACTACTACAGCATGTTCAAACTGGATGTTGTGGGTGCCGTTCAAATCACTGGAAGCCATAATCCCCCTGAATTCAACGGGTTTAAAATGTCTATGTTGAAAATGGCAGTTTACGGAAAAGCAATTCAGGCAATACGAAAAATTATTGAAAAGGAAGATTTCGAGGAAGGCGAAGGCACTGAAGCGCGCTACAGTCTCCTTAAAGAGTATGAGGATATGATTCTGAGTAAAATTACCGTAGAAAAACCATTGAAAATTGCTATGGATTGCGGCAATGCAGCAGCAGCAATTAATGCACCTGCCATATTCAAAAAACTTCCCAACGTGGAATTAACGGAATTATTTTGTGATATTGATGGCACATTTCCCAACCATCATCCGGATCCTACAGTAAAAGAAAATCTCAAGGATTTGATTGAATTGATGAAAAAAGGACAGCATGATATTGGAATTGCGTTTGACGGTGATGGTGATCGAGTCGGTGTAATTGCTGAAAATGGAGAAATAGTTTGGTCAGATCAACTCATGTGTTTATTCCTACCAGAAATTATACATGGCAATGATGAAGTTCTTTTTGATGTGAAATGTTCCCAAGCACTGGAAGAAGAGATTGTGAAGCATGGTGGCACGCCGGTAATGTGGAAAACGGGTCATTCACTTATCAAACAGAAAATGTCCGACCTTCAATGTAAATTTGGAGGGGAAATGAGTGGCCATATCTTTTTCGCAGATGATTATTTTGGTTATGATGATGCCACTTATGTTGCTGCCCGGACTGTTCAGATGTTATCCAGAGTAAATAAAAAATTATCAGATCTTGTAAATAATCTACCAAAATATTATTCTACCCCTGAAATGAGGATGGCTTGTGAGTCAGATGAAGAAAAGTTTCGAATTGCAGAAGAGGCCGCTGACTATTTTAATATCAACTACGATTGCAGTACGGTTGATGGAGTCCGCATCAAATTTGGTGATGGGTGGGGACTGATACGAGCTTCAAATACTCAACCTGTGATCGTATGCAGATTTGAAGCCAACACCTTTAAGAGAATGGGAGAGATCAAAGGTATTGTTTTAAACAAGTTGCAAAGCATAGGAAAAGTTGAGATTGAACCAGGACACTGATTTATTTTCGGATCAAATAAAATCTCTACGAGCTGAAATTGATGGAGCACTTTCCACAATTGATTTACCTTCTCGTCCGGAATACTTATACACACCTATTCGTTATACTCTGTTAGGTGGGGGAAAACGACTGCGTGCTATTTTGGTTCATCTTGTCGGCGAGGCTCTTGGGGCAGATCGGGAAGACTTGATCAATGCAGGATTAGCGGTTGAACTCCTACATAGTTTTACCCTGGTTCATGACGATATTATGGATCAGGATAATATCCGTCATGGGCAGGACACTATCCATGAAAAATGGGACGAATCCACTGCAATTCTTTCTGGAGATGGTATTTATGTGGTATCCCAACTTATTATTTCCAAGATCAAAACAAAAACACTTCTGGCTATTAAAGCATTCAACAAAGCAGCCTTGATTGTCTGTGAAGGACAAGCTTATGATAAGGCATTTGAAAACAATTATGATATTTCTCTAAGTGATTACTTTTTGATGATTGAAAAAAAGACAGCATGGCTTATTGGTCTTTGTGCTGAGTTGAGTGGTATTATAAGTGATCAAACTGAAGAAACAAATACCCAGCTAAGATCGTTTGGATTAAACCTGGGCAGAGCATTTCAAATTCAGGATGATATCCTTGAAGTTTATGGAGATGTGGAAACTGTAGGAAAGAGTCTTGGGAGTGATTTGATTTCTGGAAAACAAACAATATTGACAGTGTTAGCCAGGGAAGACAATCAAGAGGAGTGGTTATCCTCTTGGAAAAATATCAAAAAAATGGAAACCCAGACTGCTATTCTTCGTCTTCGGGATTATTTAAACAGAAAAAATATTATAGATAAAGCATATAAATATGTGGAAGAATATGTGGGTAAGGCCAGAGGTAAACTGGATGTTATTCCCTTAAGCCACCGTGATAAATTAAAACAGTTCACGAATATAATTCTTAAGAGGGTAAAGTAATTATTCAAGAGGATACAAAGGTGAATAAACAGAATATAGACATAGATAATATGCACGGGGCTATCTATAATTTTTCAGACCAAGTTCGCCATGCTGTAGATATAGGCGGACAGATCGCTTTAAAGAAACAAATTACTTCTTTGCAGAATGTAATAATTGTAGGAATGGGAGGTTCTGCCATCGGCGGGGATATTCTGTGTGCTCTCATTAAAGATGAATTGAAGATACCTGTAGTTGTTTCACGGCAATATTCAATTCCCAATTGGGCGAATGAAAAAACATTAGTGATTTGCTCCTCCTATTCCGGGGATACAGAAGAGACTCTTTCAGCCTATGAAGATGCCCTGCAAAAAGGTACGGAGATTATTGGAATTACTACTGGTGGCGAACTGATGAAACGATTGGACAAGGAGAGTTTTGATTATATTACAATACCAGGGGGGCTTCAGCCAAGGGCTGCCTTGGCCTATTCGTTTATTCCAATGCTATTTTTAATACAAAAACTGGGATTGATAAGTGATCGGTTTTGCTACAATCTGGAGTCACTAATTGATCTGCTCAATGTAAAAAGAGAAGAATACGGATTGGCTAGTGCCAAGAACCCTACCTATTCTCTTGCACAACAAATTTATACTAAAATACCAGTGATTTATGGAGAAGCTGATTCCACAAATATTATTGCTATGCGATGGAAAGGACAATTTTGCGAAAATGCCAAAATGCTTGCTTATCATAATGAATTACCTGAGTTAAATCATAATGAGATTGTTGGTTGGGAAAATAATTCGGATTTGTTTCAATATATCGCATTGATTTGGATTAAAGATAAGTCTCACCATGACAGAGTTGGAATCCGCCAGGAAATAACCAAAACAATATTAAACAATTCAGCCATTTCGCAGTATACCGTGGAGGTTTTGGAAAAGAATCGAATGGTACGGTTTTTACATTTAATTCATTTTGGTGATTGGGTCAGTTACTGGTGTGCTATTGCTCATGAGACTGATCCATCGCCAGTAGCAAAGATTACTCAGATGAAGAAAGAACTGAGTAAATTGTAATTAATTATCATATGTCAGATAAATACATCAACAATTTTTTGACAAGAATATTTTGATGATAACTATCAAACGGGTAAAAAGGATTGTCAGTCAATCGGCCAACTGTTTAAATTGAAACTATGATTCCCGTAACAGTTCATAAAATTACGTTTCATCCTCCAAGTAGGAGTTATGCAGTCATTTTAAAGGAAATTGATGAAGACCGAAGTCTTCCCGTAATTGTTGGGTCTTTTGAAGCTCAATCCATTGCTCTTGCGATGGAGAATGCTGAAAGTCCCCGACCCTTAACCCACGATCTGATAGGTTCTCTTATTCAGGAAATTGAAAGTAAATTAGTTGCTGTTAAAATTACCGACCTGATTGATGGCGTGTTTTATGCTCGAATGGAATTAAAGGGGAAATTAATTGGGAAGCGATCACTGGATGCGAGGCCAAGTGATGCAATTGTTGTTGCATTGAGGCTGAGCGCACCGATTCTGGTTGATGAAATCGTTATGGGAAAAGTAGGAATTATAGAGGATATCGACCATGATTTAAAAGAAGTTTCTCAATCCATACAGAAGCATTTGGAAGATCAGTTATCAAAAGCAGTGGAAGTGGAAGATTATGAAAGAGCGGCGCTGCTCAGAGACAGGATCAAGGAGTTAAGTGATTAAATTTAATTAGTAAGTATTTCGAGGGTATTTTGGGCCGCTGATTGTTCAGCGGTCTTTTTGTTTGAACCCATCCCGGGAGGAAATATTTTGTCATCAATCTGGACATGGACTTCAAATATTTTTTGATGATCAGGTCCTGTGATGTTTGAGACTTGAAACTTAGGAGCTCTCAACGCAGAAGAATGACAATATTCGATAAGCCTTCCTTTGTAATTCGTGGATTTCCAGGCTTCAATCCTATGAGTCCATATTGTACTAAGGATGAGTTCTTTACATGGATGTAGTCCACCATCTAAGTAGAGAGCACCAATGAGAGATTCATAAAGATTAGCCTCTTGTTTATTTGCAATTTTTTCTATATCGAGGTTCACTGTTGACTCAATTTTTAGGTATGACAAAAGGTCAAGTAATTTCCCCATAGATGCAAGGAACTCTTTTTGGACAAGTGTGGATCGTTTTTGGGTAAGTAATCCTTCGTCCCCTTCCGGAAATTCTTTCATGAGAGCCTTGCTAACTACGATATCAATAATTGAATCTCCTAGAAATTCGAGTCGTTCATAATTTTGGTGTGGTTTTGGACTGATTGAACGATGTGTAAATGCCTGTTCTAGGTACTTCAGGTTATTAAACCTATAATTAATCTTTTTTTCGAGCTGTGAATAATGATTCGTGGTGGATATTTTATGACGTAGAAAAAAATTTAGGAAAGACAAGGAATCAGCTCTCCCATCGCTTAATCAGTATCACTGCATTCTGTCCACCAAAACCAAATGTATTTGACATCACGGTATCAATTGGAAATTTTTGGACGGTGTTTGGAACATAATCCAGATCGCAATCAGGGTCTGCTGTGACATAATTGATTGTGGGGGGGGCGAGGTTATGTTCAATTGCTTTTACAGATGCAATGGCTTCGATTGAGCCGCTTGCTCCAAGGAGATGTCCTGTCATGGATTTTGTAGAACTTATTTTTAAAGAATATGCATGTTCACCAAAAACCTCTTTAATCGCATTTGTTTCATTTTTGTCATTAAGAGGCGTAGATGTACCATGGGCATTAATATAATCTATATTAGCCGGTGATAGGCCAGCATCCTGAATTGCTTTTTTCATGGCGAGAACTGCTCCTTCTTTTTGTGGTTGAGTTATATGGAAGGCATCATTTGTGGAGCCATAACCCGCAATTTCACCCAGTATTTCAGCATGACGGTTTTTGGCGTGTTCTTCGGATTCTATTACCATGATTCCCGCACCTTCTCCCATCACGAATCCATCACGGTTTTTATCAAATGGACGACTTGCGGTTTGATTATCCGGATTACGGGATAATGCTTTCATATTCGCAAATCCTGAGATTGTCAATGGAGTGATGCTTGCTTCTGTACCACCAGCAACGATCATATCGGCATCTCCTATCTGGATGAGACGTGTTGCAATTCCAATAGCATCCGTAGCGGATGCACAGGCAGTGGTAACTGTATGATTTGGACCTTTTAGTCCCCATTTTATAGCCACATGTCCTGCAGCAATGTTTGCGATCATTTTCGGGACAAAATATGGAGAAACCCTACGGGAACCACGATTCATAAGCACACTATGTTGTTCCTCCATTGTGTAGATACCTCCGACACCGGTTCCAAGTATGACGCCTACCTGGTGCAGATTAATATTATTCCAGTTTATCTTAGCATTTTCGATTGCCTCCTGCGCTGCCACCAAAGCGAATATTGAAAATGGATCCAGTTTTCGGATTTGCGAAGTCTCTAGATGTTCTTCAGCTTTAAATCCATTCAGTTCTCCAGCTATTTTTACAGAAAATCCTTCAGTATCAAAGTATGTTATGGCATTAATTCCAGATTTCCCCTGGCAGAGAGATTCCCAGAATTCATGAATATTGTTTCCATTGGGAGCTAATACTCCCAACCCTGTTATAACAACTTTTTTCTTAGACAAGAACTAATCTCGCATTAGGAGTTTTTACTAAAAGGAAAAATGGTCATAGTGAAAATGGATGAAAAGTTTAGCGTGAATCATTACGCCCGGTACAAGCAAATCGGATTTATTTTCCGTCGATATATTCTACTGCAGCACCAACCGTTGTCATTTTCTCAGCATCTTCATCAGGAATTTCAATTCCGAACTCTTCTTCAAATTCCATTATCAACTCAACTGTGTCTAGGGAATCAGCACCCAAGTCATCTACAAAAGATGCTTCCATATTGATTTTACTATCTTCAACTCCTAGTTTGTCCATGATGACGTCTTTTACTTTATCAAGCGTTGACATGTATTCCTCCTTTTTATTTTATAGTACCATTCCACCGTCCACAGTAATCGTTTGGCCGGTGATAAACCCAGCTTCATCAGAAGAAAGAAATTGGACCATTGAGGCAATGTCTTCAGGTTTTCCGATTCGGCCTAAAGGTATTTGTTTCATGAGTGTTTCTTTTTTCTTTTCATTGATTGCATTGCTCATATCCGTTTCGATATATCCTGGTGCGATGCAGTTTGCTGTAATATTTCTTGATGCGAATTCTTTCGCAGTTGTTTTCGTTAAACCGATGAGCCCCGCTTTGGAGGCAGCATAATTAATCTGCCCGGGATTTCCGGTTAACCCAATTATTGACGAGATATTAATTATACGCCCGGTTCGATTTTTCATCATTGTTCTGGAAACTGCTTTTGTCATGTTAAACGCACCCTTCAGATTGGTATTTAAAACATCATCCCAATCTCGTTCTGACATCCTCATGATGAGAGCATCCTTTGTAATTCCAGCATTGTTAATGAGGATATCAATCCGGTGGTATTTCTCTATGATGGATTGAACAAGTGAAGTTACAGACTTTGTATCTGATACATCGCATGCAAACCCCATAGCCTCTGATCCAGCATTACCCAAATTATCAGCGATTTTCTGAACGTCTTCCAAGTGACGGCTGACGCACATGACTTGAGCTCCAGCTTTCTCAAGTGTTTCTGCAATACTTTTCCCAATCCCCCGGGATGCGCCCGTTACGATTGCAATTTTATCCGTTAACTTAAACACAATGAATAACGTCGTCCAGCGTTTCTATCCCAGTTGTTTGAAAAGTTCTATTAATTCTTCGATTCAATCCCTGTAAAACTCGGCCTGGTCCAATTTCAAAATATTTGTTTATTTTATTTTTATTCATGGTAGTTATAGTCTTATGCCATAAAACAGATTTTTCCAGTTGGCTAATCAAACCGTTCCGGATATCACTTCTTTTTGTAACTGGTTTTGCAGAAACGTTTAAATAAACCGGTATAATCGTATCGCGAATTTCGATGGAATTTAGTATCTCTGCAAGTGCTTCTCTCGCTGGAGTCATCAGGGGAGAATGGAAAGCACCACTGACATTTAATCTAATTACATTTCGAGCACCTGCTTCTGTTGCTTTATTCATAGCAAGATGAACTGCACTAACTTCTCCGGAAATAACGACCTGCCCAGGAGAATTATAATTTGCCGGTACAACGACGTTTCCATTACTACATGATCCGCAAATTGATTTAATTTCATCATCGGACAAACCAATGATTGCAGCCATTGTCCCATTTTGAATTTCACCTGCAGTTTGCATGCTTTCAGCGCGGCATTTGACCAACTTCAGTCCAGTGCGAAAATTGAATGCTCCTCCAATGGTGAGAGCAGAATATTCTCCCAAGCTGTGTCCCGCTGCAACCGTGGGAGTGAATCCTTTATCAAGGAGTAATTTCCCAAGAATCACACTCACAACATAAATTGCAGGCTGAGTATATTTTGTCTGTTTCAGAATTTCTTCTGGCCCATTGAAAGAAATATCCTGGATGTCACAATCCAAGATATCATTCGCAAGATCATAATATTTTTTTCCCAGTTCTGATTTCTGGAAAAGATCAAAACCCATACCAATTTTTTGGGATGCCTGCCCCGGGAATAGAAATGCAGTATTCATCAATTTACCCCCCAACGCACAAGCATACTGCCCCATGAGAACCCTGCTCCGAAAGCGGAAAGCAAAATTAAGTCACCATTTTGAATGACACCATCGTCCACCGCTTCATCCAAGCCGATAGGGATAGTGGCTGCTGTTGTATTTCCATACTTATTGATATTGATAAGTACCTGTTTTTCTGTAAATCCACATCGCTGAGCTGCAGCATCTATAATTCTCTTGTTAGCTTGGTGTGGAATGAATAATTTAATTTTTTCACTGGTCATGCCATTTCTTTCTAGGATTTCTGAACAAACATCAGCCATTTTTTTTACTGCAAATTTAAATACGGTTTTTCCTTCCTGTTTGAGATAATGTAATTTTTTGTCTACTGTATCGTGGGTAGCAGGGAGGAGACTTCCTCCTGCTGGCATGTGGAGATATTTTCCGCCGGAACCATCGAGAAACAAGATAGAATCCATTACACCATTTTCTTTTTTTGAGGACTCTAATAATACGCCGCCAGCACCATCACCAAACAGAACACAGGTATTCCTATCGGTATAATCCAGTATTGAGCTCATTGTATCAACACCGATAACAATTACTTTGTTGTATTTACCTGATTCAACGAGAAGCCTACCGGTTTCCAAAGCATAGAGAAATCCTGTGCACGCGCCGGAAAGATCAAAACCCCAAGCCTTGTGAGCACCAATATTATCTTGAACTAAGGCAGCTGTCGCGGGGAATAACATATCTGGTGTGACCGTAGCGATGATGATCAAATCGATGTCTTCGGGGGAGGTCTTGGATTTATGTAATAATATTTTAGCCACTTTTGTAGCCATAAAAGATGAGGTCTGTCCCTTTTCAACAACGTGTCTTTCAGCAATACCTGTACGGGTTCGGATCCACTCATCACTTGTTTCGACCATTTTTTCAAGGTCAAAATTAGTCATGATTCGTTCAGGAACATACCGGGCTGTAGTGGTTATTGCTGCCTTCATTTAATTAAGTTCTAAATAGTTAGAAATACTGTTTTTGGTATCTTCGATTAGATTTTCATCTATACATTTTTTTGCAGCTAGGATAGAATTTTTTATGGATTTACACCCTGCACTTCCATGGGCAATAATGGAAACACCATTTACACCTAAGAGGGGAACTCCTCCATGCTCTTCGTAGTCGTAGTTCTTACGGATATCTTCAAAGACTGGTTTTAGTAGAAAAGCACCAAATTTATAGGAAAGTTTCTCTTTTATCTTCGTCCTGATTTCTGACCCGAAAATATCTATCCAGCTTTCTGCAAATTTAAGAAGGGTATTTCCAACAAAACCGTCACATATAAGAACATTTGCTTCACTGTCCAGCAAATTTCTTCCCTCAACATTTCCAACAAAATTAGGAAGGTTATCTTTAAATATTTTGTATGTTTCCCGGTAAAGGTCACTTCCTTTATTTGATTCTTCACCAATATTTACTAAGCCGATCTTTGGATGTTTGCACCCTTCGATATGATCAAGGTAGTGGGAGCCCATTGTGGCGAATTGGAAGAGGTGAAATGGTTTTGCATCAGGATTTGCACCCACATCGCAAAGAATTTTTCCACCCACATTGGTTGGGATATATACCCCAAGGGCTGGGCGCCGAACACCGGGAATCCTTCCAAGAATCAGAAGAGATGCAGCTAACACAGCACCTGTATGACCGGCACTGATAAATCCATTTACTTTATTTTCTTTTACCATTTTGATCCCTTGTACAATGGAGGAGTCAGGCTTGGATTTCACTACAGTTGAAGCACGGTCTTGGAAGGTGATTGAATCTGGGCAATGATGAATAGAAATTCTGGAGGGGAGAAGAGAAGAGAATTCTTTTTGGATGAGATCTTTGTTTCCCAGGAGTATTAATTCGACATTTTTCGGAGTGCATGACAATGCCTCTACAGCTCCTTTGATGACAGCAGTAGGAGCAAAGTCTCCTCCCATTGCATCAAGTGCAATTTTCATATTTTTTGGAATTTACTCCGTAGCAGATAAAACTGGACGACCACGGTAATACCCACAATTTGGACAAGCTCTGTGGGGCATTTTTGTTGAGTCGCACTGTGGGCAGTTAGTATAGGAAACAGGTGTGGACTTGTAATGGGTGCGGCGTTTTCGGCTGCGTGCTTTTGACTGTCTTCTTTTTGGTAATGCCATAGTTTATCCTTTAGATATTGTTCAGTATATTATGTTACCTGACCATGTTTTCCAACATATCAAATGGAGTATCTGTTGAAATAGTAACACAATTACAGGAATTGTCATTTAAATTTAATCCACAATGATGACATAATCCTTTGCAATCATTACTGCATAAATATTTCAAAGGGTCCTCAAGAAAAATGAAATCGTGGAAGAAGTTTTTTAGGTCTATATTACTCATGGTATTTGGAAAGGGGATTACATCGATATTTTCATCTTTAATCAGATCCATATTGGATGTTAACCAGAGTTTAAAAGCAGGATTATGAACATCTTCGAATTTCTCTAAACATCGGTCACATGATTTAAGAAAGGAGAAT
>DTUJ01000233.1:0-10615 GCA_012964235.1 Fidelibacterota bacterium | reverse complement strand
ATGAACATCTTCGAATTTCTCTAAACATCGGTCACATGATTTAAGAAAGGAGAATGCCAGGGAGCCTTTCAGCTTGAATCCTTCTGGAATAGATTCTGATGAAAGTCTATACATAATTATTTCTTTTCTGAATTCTAATCCTTTCAGATTCAGGGAATTTACTGGAATTTCAAAGAGTTTATCCGAAAAGCCTGCTAATAGTTCGCTTCTTAATAGCTTCATTTATGGGTTTTGACTGAAGGTTACCTAGAGGGAATAGAATCTTTTCTGCTAAATGAAACTGCTGTTCTATTTACTTAAAGAAAAAGAAGTTTAATCCTCATCTGGTTTTTCTTCATCAGTCTCCGTTTCTTCGGAATCTGAATCTTCAGAATCTTCTTCATCAGGCGTCTCATCTGTCTCAAATTCTTCCTCTTCTTCCAGCTCATCTTCATCTTTTCGTTCCAATAGATTATCATCATCTGATTTCTTTTTAAAAATCACAAACATGATGGTTTCACCTACAGAGAGTATTGATAAACCATAGGAAATAACAGCAAGCACAAGCAAAAAGAGAAAAATTGCCAGAATTACACCGGCAATTGTTTCCGAACCGGATATGGATGCTAAATCAACATTAGTAGAAATGGCACAGCAAGAAGATACATTACCGACACAGCAGGATAGACCAGAGCCAAAGCTGCAAAATGAAGATGACAGTCTGCATACACTTTCAGGACAGATAATATTAGAAGCATAGGCAACAATATTTGCCAGTTTTGTACCCATGAACCATGAGCAACCATAGACGCAGTTGATTAATTTGAACGCACCCAACCAAAAATATTTGAATATCCAAATGCCTACATATCCAATTGGTAAAAGAGCCATATGATACAGGATTACCCGCCAGGGTTGAGACCACGCGATGGAATAATTTTGGAAAACAGCTCCCATCGTATCTTCCTCGCAAGTAGCAACAATTGCTGGAGTGTAGATGAGGGCAATGAAAAATACAATCGCTGAATAGATCGTAAAAACAGCTCCAAAGAAATAGAAAAGATATGGAATGACAAACAGAAATTCACCCACGTAGGGAATCTTGCCAAAAAGGGCAAAAGTCATAGCCCCTATGAGAAAAAAGACGATGATCAAAAACAATGAAATTGAAGAAAAAATAACGGGATGCCAGTGTTTCTTTACAAAAGCACAGGCATCACCGGAAGAGAAAAATTCATTGCCCTTTAATTGTTTGTATGTGACTCTGGCAACTGCTGTGCAGGAGAGTGATACTGTAAAGAACCATATTACTACACCAGCTAAATACACTATCCAGGCAAAACATGATGCCTCATTTCCAAATAAGCACGGATACAGTCCATAATCAGACCAAGCCTGGGAAAAGTTTATACCGGCTAATGCAAATGCTACATAAGTCAAAATCCAGTAGGAAACATATCCAACAATGTTACCTACAATAAATATCCAGATTTTTTTTCCGCTTAGAGCGAGTCTAGGAGCACGAAAAATGTCTCGAATATCAAAATGCAATTTCATTGGACCCATAATATTTTTCTCCTTTTAGATATTTTAGTTATTCGTTTCGAACATTGTCAACCCAAGTGTGGACGTTCTTAGTTGTAGAGATGGTTGTGGCTAAAGAGACGGCGGTATCATAGTTATCATAACTTCCAACTCGTACGCGATACCAGAATTGATTCTTCATTTTAATAAATGATTTTTCAATATAGGCATCATATCCAATTTCAATAAATTCAGAAGCAATGGCTTTAGCTTCATTAAATGATTGTTTTGATCCTATTTGAACAGTAAAACGTTTTTTATTGGAGGAAGCAGCAGGGCCTGATTTGGATTTTTTTGTACTCGTATTTTTGATTGGCTGCTTTTTTGGTTCGGATTTTTTTAAAACCGGTTTCTGACTAATCTTTTTCACTGGTGGTGAAGGTGGTGGTGGACTTTCTATTTCAGACTTTTCCTCTTGTTCAATTTTCTCTTGAAGCCATGCATCAATATCGTTACTGCTGGACGCCACCTCTATCACTTGATCACCATTCTCCTGATCTTCTGCAATTAAATAAGCTGAAATGTTAAATGGAAAAGATTGAACAGATAATTCATCATTATATTGAGAGATAGATACTTGAAAGATATAATTCCCTTCCACATCTGGTATGAAAGTCATCACTGAATTATCTGTATTAAATATAAGATTTTTCTTGGAAAGATTACTTGCATCTGGTTGAGCGATAATAGACCATTGAAAGTCAAAGGAAACATTTTCTTCTGGAAGGATTGCGTTAATTGTATGGAAACTGCCCACAATGCCTTCCTCTCCTTTTTCACCACATGCTTGAGCAAATAATAAAAAGAAGGGTACTAATGTTACTAAAAACAGTTTGTTCAAAGATTGAATGATCATTTTTTTATTAATTATACATGCAGAATTTGAGAGGATGAAAGGAAAAATGCAATTTGAATTACAGATTTATTTATTCCCAATAAGTTCCGCTTCTGAAAAGAAAAAGGCTATTTCTTGTATTCCATTCTCATCGGAATCTGAACCATGAACAGCATTTTCACCAACGTTTTTTGCGAATTCTTTTCTGATTGTTCCCTCATCTGCTTCTTCTGGATTCGTCGCTCCAATTACTTCACGCCATGAATCTACAGCATTTTCTTTTTCCAATGTTAAAACAATGCAGGGACCGGAGGACATAAATTGGGTTAATTCCTCAAAAAATGGTTTTCCTGTATGAACAGCGTAAAAGCCTTGTGCTCGTTGTAAAGACATTTTTATTTGTTTCAGTCCGAGTATCCTAAAATCTTCTTGAATTATTTTATCCAGTATTTTTCCTGTATACCCAGCGTTCACTGCATCCGGTTTAATGATTGCCAAAGTACGAGTTATCATTATTTTTTCTCCAAAATTATGATTGAAGTGCTTTTAACATGGTGATACCAATTTCTGCAGGACTGTCTGCAACATGAATACCCGCTGACTTCAGAGCGTTTATTTTTTCTTTGGCAGTTCCTTTCCCGCCGGAGATAATAGCGCCAGCATGCCCCATTCTACGGCCAGGAGGAGCTGTTTGTCCTGCAATAAATGCGACAACCGGTTTTGTGAAATTATTATCTAAAACCCATTGTGCAGCTTCTTCTTCCGCAGTACCGCCAATTTCACCAATGAGGACTACTCCCTCAGTTTCATCATCATCTGTAAAGAGAGCGAACATATCAATAAAGGTTGTACCGATAATTGGGTCACCGCCAATACCAATTGAAGTCGATTGTCCCAGCCCGGCGGAGACCAGTTGATGAACAGCTTCATAGGTCAAAGTCCCTGACCTGGAAATAACTCCAATATTTCCAGGCTCATGGATAAATCCAGGCATAATGCCCACTTTTGCTTTCCCGGGAGAGATAACACCGGGACAATTTGGTCCCACTAACCTGGTGGGGAGATCTTTCAGTTCATGATTCACCTTCACCATATCGCTGGTGGGGATGCCTTCCGTGATACAAATGACTAAATCCATGCCTGCCCTGGCAGCTTCTAAAATTGCCGCCGCTGAGAAAGCAGGGGGGACGAAAATAACAGAAGTGTTTGCATCAGTGGCATCTTTTGCTTCTTTAACAGTGTTAAATACCGGTACTTCCAACGCTTTTTCCCCACCTTTACCTGGAGTGACTCCAGCAACAAGATTGGTGCCGTAATCCCGAATTTGCTGTCCGTGGAAGGTGCCTTCCTTGCCCGTGATTCCCTGAATGATCAAACGTGTATTATTTCCTACCAGCACGCTCATTGGTGACCTCCGGTAGCAGCGGAGACTGCTTTTTCTGCAGCATCCTGTAAACTGGTAGCGACCAGGAATTCCAGGGATGAATTATTTAAAAGCTCTGCAGCCTCTTTGGCATTCGTGCCTTCAAGGCGCACTACCACAGGAATTGTCACATTCACAGTGTCCATTGCATGGATGACACCTTGAGCAACCCGGTCGCACCGGACAATTCCACCAAAAATATTAATGAGGATTGATTTCACATTCGGATCAGAAAGGATGATCTTGAAACCATTGGCAACTGTTTCTGCATTAGCAACACCGCCTACATCCAGGAAATTTGCAGGTTCACCACCCGTGAGCTTGATAATATCCATGGTTGCCATCGCTAACCCTGCACCATTCACCATACAGCCTACGTTGCCGTCCAGATTAATATAATTTAGGTTATATTGACTGGCTAAAAGCTCTGCAGGATCTTCTTCACTCTTATCCCGGAGCTCCAGGAGTTCCTTATGGCGAAACAACCCGTTAGAATCAAGGTTCATCTTGGCATCCAGAGCAATAACCTGTTCCTGGCTGGTTACTACCAACGGATTGATTTCCAAAAGAGAGCAGTTCAGCTCGCTGAATACATTCCATAAAGAGGTAAAGATATCTACAGCTGAGGAAATCTGGCCATTAGCCAGTCCTAATTTTACAGCTAATTTTTCCCCCTGTTTTTCGGTGAATCCGTTTTCAGGGTTAATCCACTCTTTAATAATCTTTTCTGGAGTTTCGGCTGCAACCTTTTCAATTTCAACACCACCTTCAGTGGATACCATAAACACATATTGTCTGGCAGCCCGGTCCAGCACTATTCCTGCATAGAGTTCCCGTTGGATATTTACACCTTCTTCAATAAGAAGGCGCTGCACTTCTTTCCCTTCGCTTCCGGTCTGGTGAGTAACCAGGTTCATTCCCAGTATTTTGTTGGTTAATTCTTCTACTTCCAACCTGGAATGTGCCAGTTTCACTCCTCCGCCTTTTCCTCTGCCGCCGGCGTGTATCTGGGCTTTTACCACTACTGTTTCCGTATTGAGCTTGTCGTAGGCTTCCAGCGCTTCTTTTACGGAAAAAGCCGGATATCCTTCAGGTACAGTTACGCCGTAGCTGCGGAAGAGATCTTTTGCCTGATATTCGTGAATTTTCATGCTGCCGGTAAATTTTCAGGGAAAATAGTTGTGCCTGCCTGGTTATTCATTGCTTTTGTAATATTTTGTATATTTGTGATAACGGCCTTGCTTCCGCCGTGTTTCAGGAAATGAACCGCAGACCGAATTTTCGGGCCCATACTTCCTTTTTGAAAGTGTCCTTCCTCTTCGTATTGTTTTGCTTCTGCAGCGGTCATTTGAAGGATGGGCTCTTGTTGTGGTGTTTTAAAATGTAAATAGACCTGGTCAATATCGGTAATAATATAATACTCCTGGGCTCGAATTACCCATCCAAGTTTTGCAGCTGTAAGATCTTTATCAATCACTGCGTCCAGTCCTTCAAGTTTGTAGTCTTTATCGTTGTAGACAGGAATGCCTCCACCACCTGCGGCCAGGACGATGGTTCCTTTTTCTACAAGAGTGCGGATGCTGATGCCATGCATGACGTATTCTGGATCAGGGGAGGGGACCACCCGACGCCATTGACCAGGTTCCTGTTCCTTAATTGTCCAGCCGAATTTTTTCGCAAGGGCTTCTGCTTCTTTCTTTGGATACCGTTTCCCAATGTATTTAGTTGGGTTGGAAATTGACGGATCATCTTCATGTACCCGCACCTGTGTAACAAGTGTAACCACTTCCCGATCAACTTTCTCACCCCTGAGAGCATTTTGGAGGGATTGCTGGATCATATAACCGATTGTGCCCTGTGTTCCGGCTACGCAAACGCCTAATGGAAGAGGTGGGACAGTGTTGTGAGTTAAATCCATTCGCAAAAGTTCATGGCCTACCTGTGGCCCATTTCCATGTGTCAGGCAGATATTATACCCTCTCCGGACAAATTCCATGATTTCTACCATACTTTCCCGTGTATGTAAAAATTGCTCAGCAATTGTACCCGCTTCCCCTTTTGGAGATAAGGCGTTTCCGCCCAGTGCAATGAGGCATGTTTTCGTCATTAAAAATATGTTTTCAACATATCGGTTAAAGTCGGTTTTCCGATTTCCTGCAGGCTGTAAGTAACTCTCACTGATGGCTGTTTGATGTCAATGATCCGGCGCAGATCGATGGGTGTTCCAATGATGACAACGTCGCAATCAGTTTTCGCGATAGTTGTTTCCAAATCCTTAATCTGCTCACCACCGTATCCCATGGCAGGTAGGAGAGTGCCAATATCCGGGTAATGATCAAATGTTTCCTTCAGTCTTCCTGTGAGATAGGGTCTTGGGTCTACGACTTCACTTGCACCAAATTTTTCTGCAGCGACCATACCGGCGCCGTAAGACATTTCACCGTGGGTCAGGGTTGGGCCATCTTCCACAACAAGGGCTTTTTTCCCGAAGATAAGGGAAGGATCTTCAACCTTGATGGGTGAAGCACAATCGACAATCTTTGCATCAGGATTGGCCTCCCGTATATTCCAGCGAACCTCATCTATAGATTCAGGGTCAGCCGTATCGATTTTATTAATGACTACCACATCAGCCAGAAGCAGGTTCGTCTCACCGGGATAGTATGCCAGTTCATGCCCGGGACGGTGTGGATCTGTTACTACAATTAACAGGTCGGACTTATAAAACGGCATGTCATTGTTTCCACCATCCCAGAGGATGATATCAGCTTCTTTCTCAGCTTCCCGCACAATGGCTTCATAATCAACCCCGGCATAGACAATTGTTCCGGTGCTGATATGGGGCTCATATTCTTCCATTTCTTCAATTGTACAATCGTGTTTCTTCAGGTCATCAAGTGTGGCAAAACGCTGTACTGCCTGCTTTGCAAGATCTCCATAGGGCATTGGGTGGCGGATAGCTGCCACTTTTTTCCCGCTGTTTTTCAGGATTTCTGCAACATGGCGGGTGGTCTGGCTTTTTCCGCATCCTGTACGAACGGCGCACACAGAAATTACAGGCTTGGTTGACTTTATCATGGTAGGACCGCCACCCAGCACCTTGAAATGTGCCCCGGCAGCTATCACCTTTGAAGCTTTATGCATCACATCTTCATGAGAAATATCAGAATAGGAAAAAACAACCTCCGTGATATCCAGCTCCTTAATGAGTGATTCAAGTTTACTTTCATCATGAATGGGGATTCCATCCGGATAGAGATCACCTGCCAATTCAGGGGGATACACCCTTCCTTCGATATCAGGGATTTGAGTAGCAGTGAATGCTAATACATCATAGAGCTCATTGGATCGGTACATCACGTTGAAATTGTGAAAATCCCTTCCGGCTGCACCCATAATTATTGTATTAATACGTTTCATTGTATTCCTTTCAAATTTTTTTGTTAAATGGTAGAGTAATTAAAAAGAAGGATGGTTTTTAACTGAAACCAAAGTGCTGCCTAAAGGCTATAATTTGGAAAAAATATTTTTTCATTTCTCTTCCATGAAAGGATACCTGTAATCTTTTGGTGGTTCATAGGTTTCTTTGATGGTCCTCTGGGACACCCAGCGGACAAGGTTGAACATGGACCCGGCCTTATCGTTGGTCCCGGACGCACGACCGCCGCCAAATGGCTGCTGTCCAACCACTGCACCTGTGGGCTTGTCATTGATATAAAAATTACCTGCGGAATGATTGAGGGCTTTTGATGCTTGTCTGATGGCCTCCCGGTCTTTTGCAAATACTGCTCCCGTAAGAGCGTAAGGGGAGGTTGAGTCTACCAATTTCAATGTTTTGTCCCAATCCTTTGGATCGTAAATATAAATAGTGAGGACCGGGCCGAAAATTTCTTCTTCCATAGTCTTAAAATTGGGATCTGTGGTTACAATTGTAGTGGGTTCAATAAAATAGCCGGTGGAATCATCATATTTCCCGCCGGAGATAATCTCAGCATCATCAGCATTTTTTACATAATCAATATAGCTTGCAATCGTATCAAAAGCGGACTTATCAATCACAGCATTCACGAAATTAGTAAAATCTTCCGGGTCACCCATTTTGATGGTAGCAACCTCTGAAAGATATTTTGTTTTTACACCATCCCAAATAGTGTTGGGGATATAGGCACGGGAGAGAGCGGAACATTTTTGTCCCTGGAATTCAAAGGCACCCCGAACCATCGCTGTGGCAAGCCCATCTACATCGGCAGTCTTGTGGGCAATACAGAAATCCTTTCCGCCTGTTTCTCCCACAATCCGCGGATAGGATATGTAGTTTTCAATGTTGTTTCCTACTGTGGTCCACATATTCTGAAATACTGCTGTGGAGCCGGTGAAATGAACCCCGGCCAGGGCAGGATGCTTCATCACCATTGGGCCCACTGTTGACCCTGACCCAGGAATAAAATTTATGACCCCATCCGGCAGGCCTGCTTCCTTAAACAGTTTCATGAGAAAATAGGCGGGATACACAGCGCTGGATGCAGGCTTCCAGAGCGCTACATTACCCATGAGGGCTGGAGCTGTAGGCAGGTTCCCTGCAATGCTGGTAAAATTAAAGGGTGTCACTGCAAAGACAAATCCCTCCAGCGCCCGGTGTTCAGTGGTATTTTTTATCCCATCAGGGGAGTACATGGGCTGGTGCTTATATAATTCCTGGGCGAACCAGGCATTAAAATTCCAAAAATCGATGAGCTCACAGGCTGAATCGATTTCCGCCTGGAAAGCGTTCTTGCTCATGTTCAACATGGTAGCAGCATTGATAACATCACGGTAAGGCCCTGCCAAAAGTTTAGCCATTTTCAGAAAAATTTCCGCCCTGTACTCCAATGATTGTGATGACCATTCTTTCCAGGCGTCAAGCGCAGATTCTATTGCCATTTTCACTTCTTTTTCGCCTGCTTTGTGGTAGGTAGCCAGCACGTGTTTATGATTATGGGGCATAACGCAGGTTCCGGTTACTCCTGTTTTAATCTCCTTTCCACCGATGATGAGGGGTATTTCAACCTGGGTGGATTTAAGCTCCTCCAGTTTTCTTTTCAAGGCTTCCCGTTCTGGTGAACCGGGAGCATAGGACCTTATGGGCTCATTAGTGGGATCGGGTATAGTTTCAGTCATATTTACCATGTGATAATGTAATAAAAATTCTGGCGAATTTACCGGAACAGTTTCATGTAAATCAAGCCTAGCAATGATTCAAAAGGAAAGTCTGTTGATTTATTTGCAAAAGGTTAGCTGATTGGGAAAAAAGGGGATTTAGGGGTAAATTAGCTAGATGAAACGCTTTTTACTTATACCATTAGTCTTATTTTTGTCTTATACAATTGCAGACAATAGGAATGAATGTGAGGTTTCCATCAGTTACCAGAGTGGCTGGAACCTCATAAGCCTGCCGGTTGAAGTTGGTGATGCTCATTATCAGTCATTGTTTCCGAATTCTATAGAAGGTACTCTGTATTCTTTTACAGATAATGTGTACAGTGGGGAAACTGAAATGAATTTAGGACAGGGTTACTGGCTGTTTTTCAATACGGAGGGTACGGAAATACTTACCGGTGAGTGTGTGAACAGTTTAATTATCTCAATGAATGAGGGCTGGAACATGATCTCTGGTGGTTCCTATTCTGTAGATATCAGCGATATTGGAGACCCTGGTGGAATTATTATTGAGAATGCTGTATTCGGATTTGACGGAAACTACTTTACACCCACCACCTTGGAACCGGGGATAGGTTACTGGATCAAAACCAATAACACCGGATTTATGATCATCGGCTCTGCGCCACCGGAAGGCGCTATTGAGATCTTCCCCGGGGACGACATCAATTATATCGTGGACAATAATCCCGAAGGAACAGCTTTCATTATAAAAGCAGGTATCCACCGCATGCAGGAAATATATCCAAAGAATGGCAATACCTTCTGGGGTGAAACCGGAGCAATATTAAATGGCAGCCGTATACTCACTGAGTTTGAAACGGAAGGTGGATTATATTATGTTGCAAATCAAACTCAGGGTGATTGGTACGGTGGGTCAGATATATGTCAGGAGGGGTGGGAACGATGTAACCATCCGGAAGATTTGTATTTTGATGACGAACCCCTTCGTCATGTAAACACCTTGGCTGACGTGGCACCCGGGAAATGGTTTTTTAATTATGATAATGACCGCATTTATTTCGCTGATGATCCAACCGGACACACAGTTGAAACCAGTGTTACCTACTTTGCTTTCACCAATTCAGCGAGTAGTGTGACTATCCAAAATCTGGTCATAGAAAAGTTTGCTTCTATGGTTATGATGGGCGCTGTGGGATCAACCGGCGGTGAAAACTGGCTGGTGGAAGGGAATGAGGTCAGGCTCAATCACGGTGTGGGTGTATTCGTCCGGAGTGAATCCATAGTTAGAAATAATTACATTCACCATAATGGGCAAATGGGTGTCGGTACGGGTACTGAAGAAGGATTTTGGGTTACCAATGTATTATTTGAAGCCAATGAGATTTCCTACAATAATTATGCCCATATTAACCCCGGATTTGAAGCCGGGGGATCTAAATTTTCATTAACGGATGGATTAGAGGTCATTGGGAATTATGTTCATCACAATATTGGACCGGGATTATGGACCGATATAGATAACACTAACATTCTTTATGAAGGGAATTGGGTCTGGTGGAACCAGAACGAGGGGATCGTTCACGAAATTAGTCACGATGTAGTTATCCGTAACAATGATGTGCGCTATAACGGGA
>DTUJ01000232.1 GCA_012964235.1 Fidelibacterota bacterium | reverse complement strand
AAAACAGTTGCGGCAGCGGGCTTCGTAGATATCGGTTTCCCCAACAACAATTTGTCTGGTTTGCTTTGTTTTTCGTTGTGTACAGGATGCGGGATTTCCGCAGATCATACAGATAGCTCTCAATTTATCCAGGAAGTCTGCTTCACACATAAGCAGGGGCATGGGTCCAAATGGATTTCCGCGGAAATCTGTATCCAACCCAGCAATAATCACCCGTTTTTTCTCTGACGCAAGAGATTTACATACATTTACCAGGTAATCATCAAAGAACTGGGCTTCATCGACACCAATAACCTCCGAGTCTTGGGCCAATTCCAAGATTTCCTGAGCATTATTTACGAGGTGAGAATCCATTTTCATATTATTGTGGGAAACAATTTGGTTTTCGCTGTAGCGATTGTCCATATGAGGTTTGAAAATGGAAGTGGATACTTTGGCGAATTGAGCCCGGCGGATTCGGCGGATTAACTCTTCCGTTTTCCCGCTGAACATGCTGCCACAGATCACTTCAATCCAACCTGAATCACGAGGGGTTAAAGTCATAATGTTGTTTTTATTTGGTCAATGTATAGGTCATTTGACAGGTTTTCCATATCAACTTTAGTCATTTTAATTTGTTTTCGTCAAATGCATCCGGCAATAAAGCTTTGCTTTCCTTTTCCCTTACATTACCATGTTCATCCGTAATGTAAACTGGGATGTTCCCACACAAATCCCAGATTACCTGGCGGCAAGCCCCACATGGAGTCCCTCCGTTTTTGCTTGCCACGGCCAATGCTTTAAAAGATAAATGTCCCTTTGAAACTGCTGTGAATAATGCTGTTCTTTCAGCGCAGCAGGTTAGTCCGTAACTGCTGGATTCAACATTACAGCCGCCGATAATAGTTTCGTCTTCGGTGAGAACAGCTGCACCCACCTTATATTTTGAATAGGGTGTGTATGCCTTTTCCATCATAGCGATGGCGTGAGCAATCAATTTTTTCATGGATTTCCGATTTCTTGGTTACTCATATTTTTTCTATCCGGATAAGAGGGTTAAGTTTAATCAATCCTGCACCAGCGATAAAACCACCTATATGGGCAAACCAGGCGACACCCCCGGAAATATCCAGTCCAATAGAGCCCAACCCGTTTGTTAATTGTTCCAGAAACCAGAAGCCGATTACAACGAAAGCAGGGACGCGAAACGTTGTAAAAAAAATGAAAAGGAACATGAACACATGGACACGGGCTTTGGGATACTGGATCATATAAGCAGCCAAAACCCCGGAAATGGCACCGCTGGCCCCGACCATTGGAATCGTGGAATCCAAATTGATAGTTGTCTGTGCAACAGCTGCGCCGATTCCACAGAGGAAATAGAAAATCAGGTAACGCACATGGCCAAGAGCACTTTCTACGTTATCACCAAAGATCCACAGAAACCACATATTCCCCAGCAGATGAGCAAACCCTCCATGAAGGAACATAGACGTAAAGAGAGATATGAGAGACCAATGGGCAGGAATTAGCCCAAAATGGCGAATTAGATTTTGATTTGCCTGTCCCAAACCAACCTGAAATAGAAAGATGAAGATGTTTAAGCCGATAATTCCATAGGTTACATAGGGAACTAGAATACGTGGATTATCATCTTTGTAGGGGAAGAACATGGGTCAGGCTTTTTTGGTTTTCATTAATATACAGAAAAGTTAATGGGTTTTTTTATATGATGGCCAGCCCGATCCTCTACATAAATTAAAAGCTCATGCCTCCCTGTCCTTAATGGACTGTCCAACCGGGCGGATAGTTCCTGTTCCACAGGTTGATAAGAGGCATATAACCTTTCTCCATCTAGGTACATGGCAATATGTTTTTCATCAGGTTCTATTCCTGATAGATCATCTTTTATAAAGGCATTGAAGTTCATTACATCCCTTTTATCGTAATGTCCGCCATGGGCGGGAAAAGTACTTGTTACTGATGGAGGAACTGTGTCTTGGATTATGGTTATTGCATCCAAACTGGAAATGGTTGAGGTGAGACTGCTTCGATTCCAATGAACGCGGGTGGGAAGAAATGTCCACTCTTCTTCTTTTTGATTATAGTAATATAATCCCAATCCATCTTCATGATTATATTGGTTACTGAAGCGAATCCCGATTTTAATGGAATCCTTGAGAAGAATCTCAAAAGGTTGCAGTTGATATACTTTTGATAGGTGTACTCCGCTCTTTATGGGGGCGGATTTTTCCACCATATCTATCCACAATATTGTGGAATCATACACGGAGTTTTTTGTCGTGCCAATTGAGCACATTTGATCCCCTGAAAATACATAAACCGAATTTTCTGTTGTTGCCAATTTTGGCGCAATGTTAAACTGAATTTTCCGTTCAATCTGGTCTTTTAACAACACCTCTATGGTTTGAACACCATTAAATAAAGCCGGAGATAGAACCTCACTTAAATAAACTGTTGGCCGAACCTGATTCACCCAGATGGGGGTAAATAGACTTTCCCCCTTTAGAAAAACAGATATGGAAGCATCCGTATAAGCATTTGTTTCTACTTGAAGTATAATTCCATTGTTTAGGTGAGAGAGCTTAAGATCAACATCAATACTGAGAATGTCATGAGATTTTACCCCCTCAGCCCAATGAACAGGATATGAAAAGGCTCCCTGATTATTTACACCAACAAACTGCAGGATTCTGTTTGTAATTTGTTTAAGGGGAAGACGAAACCGGAGGCCTCCCCCTGCAGATATTTCTTTAGTTAGATCAATTTTTCCATTTTGAAAACCAAACGGTGTGAAACTGTAGCAGGCAATGGACTTTAGGGGAACTGAATTAAATCCGGGCTGGATGTCAAAAGTGATTTCCTGGTTCGTACGGTTAACTTCCCGGATGTTCATTGTAATTGGTGGGTGTGCAAAAATAACACCCTTTGCTGATGAAAGATTTTTTGCACAATCCCATGCTTTTATCTCAACAGTGTGATATCCGGATTCCAGGGTAATGATACCACTCATTTTTTTATTTTGAGCAGAGAAATATGGATGTGAATCCAAATGGTAAAATTGATGGAACTCACCAAGGTTTAAGCGGGAAAGTCTGAATTGTCTTGCCTCATTAATAAAAGACTGGCTATAGTTTAAAGAGTCATATTGAAGTATATAATGGAGGATTTCATCAACCCATAACTCCGCACGATGTATTTGATATTTATAGGGAGATCCTTGAATTTGATCATCCATCTGAATTGCAATACCAACTGTTCCTTGGCAGTTTATTGTATCAGGGAAATGAAAGAAACCTGTTTTATCCCGGTATAATGGAAATACTTGTGGAAGCGAACTTCCATTAATCATTGTCCCTTTTTTGAGAGGGATAACCGCAAGTTGCTTTAGCATAGGCGAAAACCGATCAGGCAGTTCAAATCCATACAGTAAAGGATTTAGTGGCTGATCTTTACTGTCTCTGTATTCAAAATGAAGATGAGGGCCAAAAGAGCCGCCTGTGTTTCCAGTATAACCGATTATGTCGCCCTGTTTTACTGGGAACTCAAAATCTGAAAAGTATTCATTAACAAAATAGGATTGGTTGATTATTTGGTTGTTTCTTAATACTTTTTCAAGAATAGATGAAAACCGGCTTAAATGGCCATAGACAGCAATATGGTTTGTTTCAGTTGTAAGATAGAGAGCTTTGCCATAGCCGGTATAATTTGTTACCATTCTGGAAATAAATCCATCAGTAACCGCGAAAATAGGATGTCCTTCTGTTTCTCTCGTTTTTATATCCAGTCCCATATGAAAATGTGAATCACGGAACTCCCCGAAGTTTGAAGATAACATGCGACTGGCATCTGTTGGCCAGGCAGGTCTCTGGGACAGTGCAATGTTCAGCATCAGAGGAAAAATGGTGAGATAATGTTTCCTTTTCATGATAGAGTGGCAGAGGTAAAGAGTAAATTTATCCATGAAGGAGGAGGAAATTCAATGATTTATAAGATTTGTTTGTGAAAAGTTCGGGGTTTTTATTTAATTTCCAAGTAAACTAAAGTTAAACAGATACGGGAGGTTATGTGAAAAAACTAAATTATTTATTTTTTATCATTTGGTTGTCGTTAATCCCTTGGAGCAGTGCATTGGGAGTTGTCGGATTTGGGGTTCAAGGTGGACAATCAATATTGACGGTAGCATCATCTATTAGTTCTAAGGATGGAGCTGATCTTACCACCACAGAATTTGCGAACCCATTCTCCGGTGGAGGATATCTGTACATAGATGCAATCCCAGTTATTGATTTAGAAGCAGATTTTTCCGTTTCCTTTAAAAAATATACATTTGATTTTGAAAATGAAGAAGGTGTATCAGGACCTTATGATTTTGGATGGGCTGACTTCTCAATCTATTTAAGTGCTGGGAAAAAAATTGTGGGAATTGGAATTCCACTTCTGGCTAAAGCGAAACTCTTTTACGGAGGCGGATATAATATGCACACGGTCACTCCCTTGATGAGCATGGATTTGATGGAAAGCGCTTTGGGAGGTGATTTAACAGCTGATCCTATAAATTTATCCGAGGATGATTTGATAGATTTTTTAAAAGAAAATCAAGTGAAGACCAGTGGATTTCATATTCAATCAGGGCTTCAGTTTAAAGTATTAATGTTAGACACTTTTTTATTCTATCGTCATACATTTGCAAAAGACGTCATCCCTGGACAGGATCATTTTGGGAGCCTGAACTTGAGGATGGGAATGGGGTTCTAATTAAAGTATTATAAAGAAAAAGGGTTGTGTTTACATATTTATTATAGTTTTTTCGCTAAAACAACCGTTTGAACATCTTCCCATGTTTTCCCGGTTGCAGGATCTTTTGCTGTAACTTTTATTATATAAATTTCTATTTATAAGTGATTTTTTATTAATTCCTTTATATTTTTTTTTAGAATATCCCGTGTTTCTCTGTAAGAATCTATTTTATTATTTTTTATATCCCATCCTTGAAAAGGATCATCAATACTCCAGTGAATTCGCTCAACATCACCGGGAAAGGATGGACAAAGGCTGTCAGCGGAATCACAAACAGTTATTACAATATCAATACCTTTATTCAGATAGTCATCTATAAAGTCAGAAGTATGTTCAGAAATATCGATCCCATCTTCTGCCATTACAGCAGTTGACATGGGATGAACCTTGCTTGGATGAGTACCAGCACTGAATACATCAAATCTATCCCCTGCCATGTCTCTAAGGAGTCCTTCTGCCATCTGGGATCTGCAAGAGTTTCCTGTACAGATAAACAGAACTTTTTTCTTTTGAATCATACTGTAAAAATTGCTGGTGATAGGCAGTGGAAGTCAATAGCGGACTTTATAATCGAATCATTTTTATGAAGAAAGATTTGCATGTGATAAATTTGTTCCATGAATGGTCCTAAAAAAGAAGCATTTAATCCTTTGTTTACCAATCCTCTTGAAGCGGTGAGCGGAATGACAGTTTCTGATTTGAATCGTTATCTTCCTGCTGTACGGCAGGAAAATGAAATCAAAATGACCCGAAATCAAATGGAGGAGGGGTTATTCCTTGCAGATGGGATCAAAGGTCTTGCGAGACTCCCGGACAACACAATTGATCTCATTGTAACGAATCCTCCGGAAAGTCCCTGGCAGGACGCCAGCGAGAAAAATCCGCCATTGACTCTCCAGGAATACTATCAGTGGAATGAGAAGTGGCTAGAACAATCGTTCCGTGTTTTAAAACCGACAGGATCAATATACCTTATTTGCGGATGGCGCTATTCCGGAATGTATCATGCATTGCTGAGCAATAATTTTAATATTCAGTCCCGAATCACATGGAGAAACAACCAGGCAAAAGACCAGCCTCGATTGGTGATATGGCGGAATGTTCTGTCTGATATTTGGTTTGCAACCAAAACCAATGAATTCATGTTTGATCAGAAAAAAGTTTCCTCTTTAAAAGATGCCGAACAAAAACAGCAATTAAATAATTTTTGGGCAGACATTATTGATATTCAAATTGGTACAAAAAATCAATTTGAAAGAGGGAAACCTGAAGAGGTACTTAAGAGGATTTTTACTGTCAGCAGTTTTAAATTGAACTGGGTTGTAGATCCATTTATGGGGAGAGGAAGCGTTGGGATTATGGCAAAGAAGACCGGAAGGCGATTCATTGGTTTTGAAACTGACCAGGATCAATTACTTATGGCAATGAAACGTATAGATCAGACTTAAAATAAAAAAAAGGAAGAAGGAAAAATGCCTTTAGTTGATAAAATTCAAAAAGATATGTACAAAGCAATGAAAGAAAAGGAAAAGGAGAGAATCAATGCTTTGAGAAATATTATTGGGAAGTTGAAATACAGGTACATTGACAAGGGTGATAAACTGACTGAACAGGAAGAAATTAAAGTTATTCAATCATTGGCAAAACAGCGACGGGAATCGATTGAAATGTATAAGCAGGGTGGTCGGAATGATCTTGTTGAAACTGAAACGAAGGAATTATCTATTATAGAGGAATATTTGCCACAAGCGATGAGTGAGGAAGAAGTGCGCCGGCTGGTACGGGAAACAGTAAAAGAAACTGGGGCAGAATCCATGTCTGATCTTGGTAAGGTTATGCCCCTGGTTATGAAAAAAGGTGCGGGAAAAGTTGACGGGAAATTAGCTCAGGAAGTATTGAGAGAATTATTGTCCTGATGTTGACAAGAGTTTTGTCTATTTTTGTTAATGATCATTTTTGCATAATAAAATTTTATGGGGAATTATTTGGTGGATGAGCAATGATTTTATTTCTTGATGGACTTTCCGCCATTTTTATTTTATGGTTGGGGATTCTTGGATTCAAACAGGGGCTGGTCGAAGGATTGGGACGACTTCTTGGTCTAATACTCTCAGCAATGACTGCCATGAGATATTACGTAGTTTTGGCCGGAAATATTTCCCTGTGGTTTGAAATTGATGCGTGGGTATTGCTCTTAACCAGTTTTATGGTTATTTTTTTGTTTATCCTGTTAATCATGAGAGTCTTGACAAGAATGGTTAATTTTCTTATTGTCTCAAAAGGTACGAGATGGATAAACAGATCAACGGGTTTTGTGTTTGGGTTATTGAAAGGATCAATTGTTGTAAGTCTCATTGTCTTGTTTTTGGATATCTCGCCAAAGGATGAGTGGTCAATAATTGTATATAAAGAGTCCAGCTTAGCCAGGATTCTGACGCATGCAAGAATCAATATTATAAAAATATTTCACTGGGAAGATCCATTTGAAAAAGGTGAAAATTTCATCAAGACTATGATGGAAACAGATAAAGAAAATAATTAATGATGGCAAGGGTGTCTCAAGAGATAATAGAACGAGTCAGGGATGCTTCCGACATTTTGGACGTTGTTTCAAAATATGTGGATCTAAAGAAACGCGGGCAGAATTATTTTGGGCTCTGTCCTTTCCATAATGAAAAAACACCGTCTTTTAGTGTTGCCCCTGCGAAGGAAATATTTCACTGTTTTGGTTGTGGTACAGGAGGAAGTACAATTGACTTTATCATGGAATATGAAAAAATAGGATTCGTAGAAGCTGTTCAGCGGTTAGGAGAACAATACGGAATTGAAGTGCAGCTTACTCAGGCAAAAGGAGGGAAAGAGCTGTTTTCCAATTTATATGAGCTTCACGAAATGGCGATGACTCTTTATCATAAAAATCTTTTTTCCGAAAAGGGAAAGTCAGTTCTTTCCTATTTATCTGATCGTGGACTGGAGAAAGAAATATTAGAACAGTTCAAGATTGGATTGGCACATGAGACCTGGAACGAATTATTAACCCTTGCGAAAAAGAAGAAAATGTCAAACGAGACTCTTGAAAAAACAGGATTATTTCTCAACACAGAGAAGGGTACTTTTGACCGTTTCCGCAACAGAATTATGTTCCCAATCTTTAATACAGCAGGAAGAGTTATTGCCTTTGGGGGGAGAGCCTTGGACCCTGAAGATCCGGCGAAATATCTAAATTCTCCAGAGACTCCACTTTATCGGAAAAGAGATATTTTCTATGGTTTACATTCTGCACGACAACCAATCCGGGAACATGGATATGCTATTTTTGTTGAGGGTTATATGGATTTTCTTCAGTTGTTTCAGGCAGGAATTCAAAATGTTATTGCCCTGTCAGGAACCGCCTTGACGGAGCGTCATGCTTTACAAATACGGAAATTTACACATCGGGTTGTTCTTGCTTATGATGGTGATTCTGCAGGAATTGATGCTTCCGTTCGAGCTGGTTATTTGCTTTTGAGATTTGGGATTGAACCGGGGATTGTTCAAATCCCGGATGGGATGGACCCTGATGACTGGGTAAGAAAATCAGGAGCAGATGAGCTAAAGGAAGCAGTGGACAAAGCAGTTCCTGTACTTTCATTTCATATCCAGACGAAGGATGCTAAATCTTTACCGTCCGTGCAGCGATCAGAATTTATCAAGGATGTTGTGTCCCAAATTTCAGGAGTGTCCGATGGAATTATCAGGGATGACCTTTTGAAATCTCTTGCTCAGGAAATGCGGGTGGAAGAGAGCGACCTATTGAAAAACATGAACAGTCAAAAACAAAGGAATCTGAAGGAGCCAATACCAGCTTCTTCAAGGGAGTCTAATGAAATTCCACTGACATCAAAAGTTCAAAAAGCCCAGGTGATATTGGTAAAAATACTTGCTGGCGAAGATCTTGATGCTCGCCAGACTGTCCGGGAAATGATTCATTTAGAATTGTTTTTAGAACCAGTATTGAAAAAACTCGCAAAGATGATTATTCCAATTTATGATGAAATTGATTACCCTGCTATCGTAGGCCAGTTTGATTCAGACGCTGAACGAAAGTTGGTAACAAATATTCTAATGGGTGGAATAGATGAGTCCAATTTAACTTCACTCGTTCAAGATTGCATTCGTACTCTAAAGGCACATCCGATAAAAGAAAATATTAGAGAAATTCGTATTCGAATACGCGAATTAGAGGAAGCAGGAGAAGATCCTACTGAAGCTATTATTGAAGTGGCCAAACTTCAGGAAGAACTGAAATCAATTTCCATATAATTTAAAGTATGATGTTTATCGTATATCATGAGCTGGTTATGTTGAATCATCCTTTAGAAAAGATAAACCTAATTCTATCATTTTTTGTTTCAGTGATTCTATAGATGTAAAATGATGAGAATTCAGTCCGATTTTACGAGCCTGGTTTACGTTCTTCAGGTCATCATCAATAAAAAATACTTCCCCGGGGGTTTTTCCAGCCAAGTTTAAAGCGATACGGAAGATATCTTCATCAGGCTTTCGATATCCCACATCATAGGAAAACACTAGACCTGTTACCAGGGGTAAAAAAGAGAAGCGCTTGGCCCCCAGTTCCATGTGATAAGGATTGGTATTGGATAAAAGCCATATAGGAATATGTTTTGAACATGATCGAAGAACAGGGGAAACGCTTGTTTCCTCTCCCAAAAGCATCCCCCAGGCTTCCCAAAAATCAGATTCGCATAGAGAGTCAGTTTTGGGAAGAACCCGCTTAATAGATTGAAAAAACTCCTGGTTATTTATCTCACCTTTTTCATACTTGTTAAGAATTTCATGAGAGAATGCAGTTTTAATAATTTCTTTTGAAATTCCGGTGCAGTTATTCAGGTGTTGAATTGTTCTCTCGGGATGAATATTGAGCAACACACCTCCAATATCAAAAAAGACCCCGGTTATTCCACTTTGCAATGCAGAGCCATCAAATTAGTTACAAGAGTATGTTAGGATGCTTTAATTGCCTAACTGCTATCTTTCAAAGAGAAAGAACTGAGTAATTGGAGCCAAGTATGACTTTTAGGATTCAAACAAAGGATCAAAGAATTACTAAGTCTTTTGTTGTCTGGTTTAATATCTCGCTGTTCTCTTTCCCGATAATAAGATCATCTTCAATTCGTACCCCGCCCCAATTCGGAAGATAGATTCCAGGTTCAATTGTTACCACATTATTTTCTTGTAAGATTTGTTCGCTAAGATGACTTAGCCGTGGTTCAGTATGAATTTCTAACCCCAAACCATGTCCAGTACCGTGATTATAATATTTTCCATATCCTCTTTTTTTTATATAATCACGTGTAATTCTATCTATTTCGATGCATGGTACGCCTGCGTGGGCTGCATCACAACCGGATTGCTGGGAGCCTTTTACAATAGTGTAGATTTCATGATGTTTATCATCAGCTGAACCCATCACTGAGGTACGGGTCATATCAGCATGATAACCTGCATACTTGGCTGCTGCATCAATGAGGATGAAGTCGCCTTTTTGAAAAACCCTATTAGAGGGGATAGCATGAGGTAAAGCACTGTTCGGTCCACCGGCAACAATGGGATGATATGCCTCACCATCGCTTTCCTGCCTATATCTGAGGACTAAATGATTGGCGATCTCCTTCTCGGTAACTCCAACACGAAGCATGGGAAGGATTTCTGTGTAAATAGCATCTGTAATTTTCACTGCCGTACGGATAGCTTCCAGCTCAGTATCGTCTTTGACAGCCTGCATCTGCTCTAGGATCATAGATGTGGATTCCCAATGGACATTCGGGAAACTTTCTGATAACTTTTTATAAGAATTCGCAGATATATGATCACCTTCAAAGGCCACTTTTAATCCATTTGGGATAAGGTTGTTGTCTTTAATAATTTTTAAATGAGAACCAAAATCAATAAACCGTTTTAACCCTTTTACTTGTTGTTTCGATTGAATTTCATAGCGACCATCAGAAATAAAATACGCCTCATCCGGTATAATCAAACAGGAGGCTGCTGAACCTGTAAAACCACAGAGATAGCGTATATTAGTCAAGTTGGAACTAAGTATACCATCCAAGTTTTGTTCACTAAGTTTCTGTCTTAGTGAGTCCTGTCTGCGAAGGAAAATGTGTTCACCCATTGTCTTTAATATTGATTATTATATTTGATTAAATTAATCTTTGTGGTGTGGAAGACGCTTCTGTATTCTGATTTTTTCCAGTGTAATTCGCTTGGTATTTTTTCCTTTTTTTTCAAGGATATCCAGAACCTCTAACGCTTGATAAAACAATCCCTGATCTTCCAGGACTTTAACCAAAGTAAAGGTTGCAAGCTTGGGGCTGATTGATAAGGATTCTAAGTCTTCTGCTTTCATGGGCCTTGGCGTACCCAATGATTTTTTTCGGATATTTTTTTTCTTGGTTTTATTTTCACTTTTGGATTTTTTTTTCAGCTTTTGAAGATATTCCAACCCTTCTGAATGATGAGGATCAATTTTCAGGACTTCTTTCCAGCTAGATTTTATAGTGTTTACACCTCGTTTCAACTTTTTCTGAATACCGGCGAGCATAATGTACCCCTGGAGATGAATTGATTCTGTGTTCAGGAGAGTTATTAAAACTTTTTCTGCCCTCCTAAGGTCCCCTTCTACCAGGTGTACTTTGGCAAATGTATAGAGACCCTCTGCATGGTTAGGGTTGTAGCCCAATCCGATTTCACATACTTTTTTTGCTCGGATTATATCATTTTCCTTTAGGTAAATATCTGCAAGAACAGGAAATAAAACTGTGTCAAAATGATCGGCAAAATAGAATTCAAGGGCTGTCTTGTTTTTTAAATCAATCATCTGCGGTTTCCTCTCACCCAATTTTCAATGTAATCAATTGTGTCTTGGACAGGCGTACCTGGCCCGAACAGTTTTCCTGACCCTAAATCCCGGAGAGCCTCCATATCTTTCCCTGGAATGATTCCTCCCCCGGTAAGCAGAACATCATCTATTCCATTTTTTTTCATTAATTCCAGCACTTTGGGGAAAATTGTCATGTGAGCATTATTAAGGCTGGACAGAGCGATTACATCTGCATCTTCCTGAAGCGCAGCGGAGACGATCATCTCCGGGGTTTGCCGGAGGCCCAGATAAATCACTTCCATCCCCGCATCACGGTAGGCAGAAGCAAGAATTTTAATTCCCCGATCGTGACCATCAAGGCCAGGTTTTGCCATGACAATTCTGATTTTGCGCATTGTTTTTTGATATGTTTTACTAAAGGAAGTTACAAATAAGAAATAAGTAGGGTTATATCTTCTTGCTATCCAGCACAAACGTAACTGGCCCGTCATTTATAAGGTTTACTTTCATCATAGCGCCGAACTTCCCCGATTTTACTAGGAGTCCATTCGCCGTGAGCTTCTCCATAAAATCTATGTACAATTGTTCTCCTTTTTCCGGGGAAGCAGCATTGATGAAGCTGGGCCGGCGTCCTTTTCTCCAATTACTGCACAGGGTAAACTGGCTAATCACCAGGGCTGATCCGCCTGCGTCTTTAACTGACAGGTTCATTTTATGGTCTTTATCGTTGAAAATTCGAAAATCAGCAATTTTGTCTGCTAGAAAATCCCCATCTTTTTTTTCATCTGTATTCATAACACCTAAGAAAATAACCAATCCATGGTTAATTGATCCGACTATCTTATTGTCAATAAAGACGTTCCCCTGAGAAACCCGTTGTAAAACTGCAATCATTCAATCCATACGTTTTGTTTCCCGTACAGCTTTCGTAGGGTGTCACAAAACTTTTTATTTGAGGCCACCTTAATATTATGGGCAAGGATTCTCTGGGTTTTTCCCTTCATCGGGTAATGAAACACCAACCCGCAGTTTCCCTGGTGTTGCTGGGCAATTTCAAAGAGTTTGTTAATATCTTCAGAGGTCACTGAAGACGGGTCAAGTTTTATATTTATATATTTTGAAAAATATTCCCTTGCCTCTTCCAGCTTGACAACTCCCTCTGCAATGAGTTTAAGATCGCTGAAGTCTTCGCTGTCTGCAGGTTTCCCAACAACAAATACTACTTCACCATCTTTAATGAGATTATTGAATCTTGCGAATGTATCACTGAAAGCAAGGATTTCTGCCTTTCCACCAAGACATTCCAAATCGAAGAAAGCCATTTGGTTGTTTTTTCGGTCAAAGTGGTGTTTGATATTATTGATGATCCCCCCAACACGAAGAGAAGTTTTAACTGTATTTTTCGATTCTTCGGAAAAATCAAACGTACTGAACTCCTCCAGTTCGTCTGCAAATTCAAACAATGGATGACCAGAAAGGTATAACCCTAGAACTTCCTTCTCTTTTTGAAGGGAAATTTTTTCATTCCACTCAGAGGTTTCCAATAGATTTGGTTCTTGAAAAAGTCTGTTTTCTGAGGATAAACCTTTAAACATATCCACTTGATTTTGATTATGACCATTCTGGATTTTCTGACCATAATTAATTGCAAGATCCACAGATTCAAACATTTGAGCCCGAGTTCCCTCCAGGGAATCCATTGCACCTGCCATAACCAGGCTTCCCAGTACTTTTTTATTAACTGTGCGCTGATCTACTCTTGAACAAAGGTCAAAAATAGTTTTAAACGGACCATTTTTGTTCCGTTCTTCCGTTATTTTTTCCAGTGCCTTGGCTCCTACATTCTTGATTGCATTTAATCCATATGAAATTGTTTTTTTATCAACTGGGTGAAATTGGACCGCAGACACATTGATGTCAGGTGCATCAACTGTGATTTCCAGTTTTCGGCATTCATTAATTAAAATAACTATTCTGTTGATATTGGACATCTCACTTGTAAGATTAGCAGACATAAACTCAGCAGGATAATTGGTTTTCAGCAAGCCGGTTTTGTAGGCTAGATAAGCATAAGCAGTTGAATGACTTTTATTAAACCCGTATTGTGCAAATTTTTCGATCAGAGAAAAAATCTCTTTAGCTACATGGTTTTTTATTCCATTAGCCTTGGCTCCTTCAAGAAACTTTTCTGAAATATCATTCATGAGTTTTTTTTGCTTTTTTCCCATGGCACGCCGCATAAGGTCCGCTTCAGCAAGACTAAAGCCAGCGATTTTATTCGCAATCTCCATGACCTGTTCTTGGTAAACAATGATCCCGTGAGTTTCTTCAAGAATGGATTTCAAATAAGGGTGAATATATCTGGTTTTCTTTTTTCCATGTTTCCGACTGATAAATTCGTTGATATTTTTCATTGGACCCGGTCGATAGAGTGCATTCATAGCGATCAGGTCTTCGATTGACGTAGGTTTGAGCTTTTTTAGGAATTCCCGCATTCCGGAAGATTCAAACTGGAAAATACCTACGGTGAGCCCCTTTGTAAACATTTTATAGACTTTAGGATCATCGAGTTGTATATCCTCTATATCAATTGTAATACCTTGTTCCTGGATAAGTTTGATAGTTCGATCAATTACTGTGAGATTTCGCAATCCAAGGAAATCCATTTTTAAGAGGCCCAGTTCTTCCAGTCCTTTCATGTCATATTGACTGGTCACATCACCTTGTGAAGATTTATACAATGGTGAATAATTAGTTAGTTTCCCGGGGGTGATCACAACCCCTGCAGCGTGGGTAGAAGCATGCCGGTTTAATCCTTCTAGTATCAAAGAGAATTTCATTAACTCATTATAAATTCCGTCCGCCATTTTTTTGAGATCCGGACTTTTTTGAAGAGCAGATTCAAGAGTAATGTTCAATTCATCTGGGATTGCTTTGGCGATTTTATCGACCTCTCCAAAAGAATATCCCATAACTCTGCCAACATCGCGTACAACCTGCTTTGCTTTCATTTTTCCAAAAGTAATTATCTGCGTAACGGATTTTTCTCCGTATTTCTTCCTGATGTAATTAATAACCTCCCCCCGGCGTTCAATGCAGAAGTCAATATCAATGTCCGGTAGGCTGATCCGTTCCGGATTAAGAAAGCGTTCGAAAAGGAGGTTATGTTTTATGGGATCAATGGTTGTAATCCCAAGGGTATAGGATACTAAACTGCCCGCAGCAGAACCTCGGCCAGGACCGACAGGAATATTTTGACTTTTAGCATAATTCACAAAATCAGATGTAATTAAAAAATATCCTGCGAACCCCATTTGTTCAATAATCTCTAACTCATGATCTAATCGTTTCTGAAGTTCAGAAGTGATTTTGTCATAGAGCTTAATAATTCCTTTTTCGCAGAGTTTCTGAAGATATTTATTTGGATTTTTCCCCGGAAAATTTTTAGGGAGTGTAAAAGCAGGAAGATGATATTTATCAAAGATAAGTTCCAGATCACACAGGTCTGCGATCTTAATAGTTGTATCACATGCTTCAGGTAAATCCTTAAAAAGGGATCTCATTTCTTCGGGAGACCTGAGATAAAATTCTTTGGGCTTATACCGCATTCGGTTGGGATCGTTCCGATTTTTATTACCATTAAGACAGATTAAAATATCATGTGCTTCCCAGTGGTCTTTTTCGGTGTAATGAACATCGTTTGTTGCCACGTAGGAAATGTTCATCTTCCGGGCGAGAATTAGATTCTTTTCATATGCGTGATCTTGTTCCATCCCATGACGCTGGATCTCAAAAAAGAAATTTTTCTCTCCAAAAATATCAACATATTCTTCGGCAGCCTTTTGCGCTTCATCATCCATTCCCTGTAGATGGAGGTTTGTGATTTCACCCCCAAAGCAGGCAGATAGACCAATGAGTCCCTCAGAATATTTTCTCAGTATTTCTTTATCCATCCGAGGACGGTAATAAAAGCCTTCCAAGTAGGATAGGGTGGATAATTTCATGAGATTCTTATAGCCTTGAATATTTTTTGAAAGGAGAACAATGTGATATACTTTATTTTTAATCCCGCTGACCTTTTCCTTGTTTAGGCGGTTTCCCCGCCCAATGATATAAGCTTCCATCCCGATTATGGGTTTTATTCCTTCTTTTTTACAGCAGGAATAAAATTCCATGGCGCCGAACAAGTTACCATGGTCTGTCAGGGCAATTGATTGCATGCCAAGAGCTTTGGCTTTTTGAACCATTGGCTTAATTTTCTGTGCACCATCCAGCAGACTGTAATCGGAATGGTTATGTAGATGTACGAAGTCTTTAGACATAAGTAGAACCGCAATAAATTGCAATAATTCCTAATATGGTACTTATTTTGAGTGTTTTTGAGGCAAGGGAAAAGTTTAATTTTTCAGGTGATTTCATAAACAAAACTACAAGTATAATCAATGGAATTTCAACTCCCAAAACAAGAAATGCGAGATACCAGAAAGAATAGATACCCATCATATATGGAGTTAGTGCACCAACTCCAATCATCACAGCAAATAAGGCAGTAAGTTTTCCCGCACGATTAAAACCGGCAATTATTGGAAATGTGGTTAATCCGGCCAGGCGGTCTCCCTCCATATCTTCCATATCTTTTACAAGTTCACGAACAAAAGTAAGTCCAAATGCAAGGAAGCATGGAATAATCATAGGCTTTATATTTCCAAATACTGCACCGGAAAAAACAAATGTCAACCCAAGAATAAGAGCAATAACTATGTTTCCTACTAGTGGTAATTGTTTTAGCTTCAAATTGTATAAAATGATAAGTGGAAGTACAATTAGTATTGCTATCATCGCAGCCAGTTTAGAGAGAAACAATGCAGTAACACTTCCCCCAACGAAAAGAAGGACTGAAAAAATAAGAGCCGTATTCCGTTTTACTAAACCGGCTGTCAAGGGTCGGTTTGGGCGATTTACCTGGTCAATCTTGAAATCAATAAAATCATTTAAAGAGTTTGCTGCTGCATTATAACCTACAACTGTAAGGATTGCAAAGGTCAGTTCCGAAGTCTGGTAAAGGGATCGAAGAATAGCAGAACTGACATATACGGCGAATGCACCAGTGAGAAGGTTCAAGGGGCGAAAAAGTCTAATATGAGCTATAATAGTTTTCACACGGACTGCACCCATAATACACGGTCATCCCCGTTGTAATCCTGGATAAGTTTGTTGGATGCAAAAGCATTATTCTTAAACAATTTCAATGCTTTTTGGGGATGCTCTCCCTGTCCTACTTCCATGATAAGGTATCCATTAGAATGAAGGATTTTTGAAGCAACTGAAGCTAACCTATGGTAAAATATTAATCCGTCTGCACCGTCCGTCAAAGCAATATGAGGTTCAAAATCTTTAATTTTTTTTTCTAGATCTGACATTTCGTTTAAAGGAATATAGGGAGGATTAGATACGATTAGATTGTACGATTCTTTTGGAATTTCTTTTTGAATATCCATCTGTTTAAAAATTATATTGTTTATTTTATGCAGATCAGCATTCTTTTGAGCTACTTTCAGCATATTTGGATCAATATCAATTCCCGTAACAGATGCCTCTGGGAGTTCGTTGGCAAGAGCAATTGCAATACATCCTGAACCAGTGCCCACATCAAGAATTTTCGGGGATATGACGGTTTTCAGTATCTGAAGTGCTATTTCAACAACCCGCTCTGTCTCTGGCCTGGGAATGAATACAGTAGGGGTGATCATTAATTCCAAGCCATAAAATTCTATGGTCCCTGTGATATATTGGAGGGGTTCATTCTTTATAAGTCTTTGTATCCAGGAATGGAAAGTCTTAATTGTATCTTGGGTTAACTGTTTTTCGGAGCCAAAATAGAGATCAACACGCTTACAATCGAGGAGATGCTGGAGTAGTATTTCTACTGTATTTCTACCATTTTTCAACCCCTTTGACAGAAAATGTTTTTCCGCCCATCCAATCAGATCGATAACCCTGCAGTTATTTTCAGAAGTGCGGGCTAAAGTTTGCATTTACTCTCTTTTCAGTTTCTCTTGCTGGTCTGCTAGCTGAAGTTGTTCGATGATCTCCCCCAAACCGCCATCCAGGACAAAATCTAACTGGTGGCATGTATAGTTAATTCGATGATCAGTAATCCGTCCTTGAGGATAATTATACGTACGTATTTTCGCGGATCGATCTCCAGTTGAGACAAGAGATTTCCTCTCTATTGCTCGTTCTTTAGCAATACGTTCCTGTTCCATGGAAAGGAGTCGCGAACGAAGGACTTTCATGGCAGCAGCACGGTTTTTGTGCTGGGATGATTCATCTTGGCAGGTTACAACGAGGTCAGTAGGGATATGTGTGATTCGGATTGCAGATTCTGTCTTGTTCACATGCTGACCGCCTGCACCACTGGAACGATATGTATCAATTTTTAACTCTGCTTCTTTCAATTCAATGTCTGCTTCTTCTGCTTCCGGCATAATAGCTACTGTCGCAGCAGAAGTGTGAATTCTGCCACTGGTTTCTGTTTTTGGTACCCGCTGTACTCGGTGAACGCCACTTTCATACTTTAGTTTTCCATAGGCACCTTCCCCTGCAATTGAAAATATAACTTCCTTAAAGCCACCGATTCCTGTCACGTTCATATTCATTAATTCATACGTCCAACCTGAACGCTCTGCATATCTGCTGTACATTCGGTATAAATTAGCGGCAAAAAGTGCTGCTTCTTCTCCTCCAGTTCCGGCACGAACTTCAACAATTGTATTTTTATCATCATTCGGATCATGAGGAAGCATGAGTATTTTTAGCTCTTCTTCCAAATTTTTCCGCTGGGATTCAAGTATTGGGAACTCTTCCTTGACTATTTTTTTTAGCTCCTCATCGCTTTCTGAAAGGATATTTTGACCTTCTTCTATCTGATGGTTAACAGATAATAGTTTTTTCCCCTTCAGAACAATGGGTTCAAGCAGTCTGCGTTCCCTGGCTAGTTTCTTGATCTGATTCTGATTTTTTACTACGTCAGGGTCTATTAGAAGTTTATCTAATTCTTCAAACCGCTCTATTATTGATTTGAGTTTGTCTTTCATTCGATTGTCTCTGCCACATATTCACTTCCAGAAACCTCTTCATATCTATCACCAAAAGCAGACTTTAAAGCTGTAATTGCGACTTCCACCATACTGTCTTCCGGGGGTTTTGTCGTGATATTTTGCAGCCAAAGTCCCGGTTTTTGTAACCATCGGAACAAAGCGTTATTACTTCGTGTTGTCAGTTTGATAATTTCATAAGCAATCCCTGCCACAAGGGGAAGCAATGGAAGATGGAACATGAGCCGCATCCAGAGGTTAATCTGTCCTGCAATCCCCATTATTATCGTGTCAATAAGTGCAAAAACAAGAATTGCGGAAAGTAATACAATGAACATAAAACTGGTCCCACACCTGGGGTGTTGAGTTGGAAACAATTGTGCATTTTTAATGGTTACGTCTTTCCCGGATTCAAAATTATAGACAACTCGGTGTTCGGCACCATGATATTGAAAAAGTTTTTTTACATCATTCAGCATGGAAATGGCCATCAAATAAAGAAGAAAGAAAGTGATTCGCATCAACCCGGCTGTAAGATTGAAAAGCATTGCTTTTTTTTCAATCTCGAATAAGTGAGTTATTATCCAGTAAGGACAGACCATAAACAATACAACGGAAAGAACTATTGCAAAGGTGGTTGTAAACCAATTCAGGAGTTTATTCTCTTCTTTAGCTTCCTTTTCTGGTATAGAAATATCTGCAGACCATTGGAGGGTTTTTATTCCTATTTTCATTGATTCGAATAAAGACACCATACCCCTCAATATTGGGATTTTCCAAAAAGATGAGTTCTCTGCGAGCGAAACAAATTCATGGCGCTCTATCTTGATGAGTTTATCTGGATCTCGAACTGCAGTGGAATATGCCCCAGGGACACGCATCATTACGCCATCAATGACAGCCTGACCACCCACCAAAATGGATGGTTTCATTAATGTCAATAAAATTGAATTATTCATGTAAAATAATAATAGCTCCAAAGGAATTTTGTTTCCCCAAGGAGCTATCAAAAAAGGATTTACAGTTACTGAGTGGTTTTTTTGCTGTATTTTTTCTGGAACTTCTCAATACGTCCAGCAGTATCTACAAGTTTTTGCTGTCCAGAATAGAACGGATGGCATTGGTTGCAGATCTCAATTCGTTGGTCGCCTATTGTACTGTAAACTTGAAATTCGTTTCCACAGGCACAATGTACTTTACCAAGAGTATAATTTGGATGTATTTTTGTTTTCATCCCATGAGCTCCTGTTTGTTTCTCAAATTGATTCTCAATAACATAAATAATAATATAGTACGTTTCAAAGTCGGGAAATATATTTAATTATAGTAGATAAATCCTTTAGTTATTTTTAATTAATTGGTATGAGTACCCGGACATCAAAATTTATGTTGTTTTTTATGATATTCAGGGCTGTTAAATTTTGATTCATCAATAACTTCTTCTTGTTTTTTAGGTTTGGGAACATTACTCTGGTTTGATTCATTTTTATTTTCTTTTTTTGGTACTCTTACGGGACCTGCTTTTTTTCTTTTCCCCTGCTTTTTAGGAGTAAACCTATTATTGGTTTTTTGTATTTGATCAATATCAATGGTTGCTAAATCCGGGTCTGTTTTCTTTATTTCCACTGGTTTTGAATTTTGAGTTTCCTTTAGAAAGGTTTTATCATCAAAGTTAAATTCCTCGGGATTATAAAGTCCGTAGATTGTGCCGTAACCCCGGGTAATTCCATTGCCGAGACCAATGTAATTAGGCAAGATAAAGTTTGTTTGAAATCCCCCATAAAATGCACCCAAGTTATTATCATCTAAAGGTTTTGGGAACAGTGAATTCAGTAATAATTTTGTGTATGTTTTTTGGTTGATAGAAACACCCATTTCTCGTGCTATAAAAATTATGTTTTGTCCAAGAAGCCGATTTAAATGATTTTTTCGTTCTACATTATTTAATGAGTGATAATTGTTTCCCGTGGTTCGATTTAATGCAATCCAAGGAGTAATGAAACGGTATCGAAGCAATCGATCAATTGCTTTGAATTGTTTTGTATAGTGTTCAGTTTCTATATCCAGTACTTGGAAAGTGATATTCCCAAAGTTCAAAGATTGAATCTTTTTTGAAAAAGCAAGGACAATATCTGCTGCTTCGTCAATTCCTATTATGTATATCTGTTCATTAAGTATTTTTACTTGGACTCGTGGATAGAGAAAATGCTTTCGGTACCGACCATCCAAAAGGGGAGTAATTTCTTCCTTAGGATAATGCTTTATAAAAACACCTTTCACTTGGTATGGCGTTTTTTTCACCGGTTTATCAGTTATTATCCTGACGATAACTGATGCCGGTTCACCAGTTTTTATAAAATGTTCTGAATTTTTCATATAAATAACAGATTATCAATTAAAAGAAAAAAAGTTTAGTGACTCATTGTATCCATAAATTCTTCATTATTTTTTGTTCGCTTCATACGATCCTGAAGAAACTCCATTGCTTCAATCACTTTCATTTCATTTAGAAGTTTTCTGAGAATCCAGATTCTGCCAAGATGTTTTTTAGACAGGAGTAATTCTTCTTTTCGCGTGCCTGACTTGATTATATCGAAGGAGGGGTAAATTCGCCGGTCACTCAGTCGTCTATCCAGGACCAATTCCATGTTTCCAGTTCCTTTAAATTCTTCGAATATAACATCGTCCATACGACTTCCTGTATCAACCAATGCTGTAGCAATAATTGTGAAGCTTCCTCCTTCTTCAATATTCCTGGCAGAGCCAAAAAACTGTTTTGGTTTTTTTAGAGCGTTGGAGTCTACTCCTCCGGAAAGAATTTTCCCACTATGAGGGATTACGGCATTATGAGCACGAGCTAAGCGGGTAAGGCTATCGAGAAGAATGACTACATCTTCGCCATATTCTACAAGACGGCGCGCTTTTTGAAGTGCCATATCTGCAACGGAAACATGCCGTTCAGGCGCCTCATCAAAGGTGGAACTGACCACCTCCGCATCTACACTTCTTTTCATATCAGTAACTTCTTCCGGGCGTTCATCAATCAGAAGAATGATCATATGGGTTTTGGGATGGTTTTGACGAATTGCATTCGCAATCTTTTGTAGAAGGATTGTTTTCCCTGTTTTAGGTTGGGCGACAATGAGACCTCGCTGGCCTTTTCCAATTGGAGATATTAAGTCCATAATTCTTGTTGACAGATTTTTTCCATCTGTTTCAAGATTGAATTTTTCCTCTGGGTGTAGAGGTATAAGGTTATCAAATAAAATTGATTGTTTGACATCCTCTGGTGGTTTTTCATTAACCATATCGACCTTGAGAAGTGCATAGAAACGTTCCTTCGCCTTGGGAGGACGAATCTTACCTGATATTTGGTGCCCGGTGCGAAGACTAAATCTTTTTATTTGTGATGGACTTACATATATATCATCAGGACCGGGAAGGTAATTGAAATCGGGACTTCGTAAAAACCCGTATCCGTCGGCCATCACCTCTAGGATACCCCGGGAATACAAAACACCATCATTTTTTGCCTCCGCCTCCAGGAGAGTTACGATCAATTCCTGTTTCTTCAACCCTGCAAAGTTTTGAACATTCATTTCTTGGGCGAGTTTTGTTAACTCCTTGATTTTTAGGGATTGTAATTCAGCAGTATCCATTAAGGATTTTCCTTACGATTCTAGTGATTTTTTTGGTAAAAGAGAAATCTATAGATAAAAGTCCAAACGGTATAAATCGCTACCGACAGAAGAAATTACACTAAATGACACCATTGTCAAAGGAAAAAGAAAAAAATTCAAAAATTGCATTTGCAATGTAATGACTTCCGAAAATCAATCCAGGCGTATCATTGTTAACATTTTCATTCAATGTAGTTAGAGCTATGTTTACGTCATTAATCATTGTGCATGGGATTCCCTCCCTTTTTAATGTTTTCCATAATGTTTCTGCTGGTATAATTCCTACATCAGAAAGGGACGTTACGATCAACTCAGAAAAGGAATCTTTTAATATGGGTGCAATTAGATTGATATTTTTTTCAGATTTTAAAGCCAGTACTCCAAACGGTTTTTTACTCCACCAAGATCGAAACATATTCAAAATAGTGTGAATCCCATGTGCATTATGAGCCACATCGTAATAAATGGGTTTGATTGGATCCATTTGCTGGAGTCTCCCGGGCCAGGACACATCAGACAATCCTTTTTGGATGGCTTCTGTAGATATTTCAGGATCGAAATGATTGATAGACAAGACAGATATTGCTGCGTTCATACCCTGATGATATCCTTTGAGTGGAGTGCAGAAGGAAATGCCATTGACATGGAACCTAGTTAATGCATTAATATTTGCAGTTGTTTCTATGGAGGAATTATTTAAAGTGAATACTGATGATTTTTTTTGTTTTGCTCTGTTTTGTAATATGTTTTTTACGGTTGGTTCTTGATTGGCTAGAATTAGTGGAGTCCCATTCTTAATTATACCCCCTTTTTCGAAAGCAATTTTGTCAATAGTTTTTCCTAGTATTTCGGAATGATCAACAGCTATGGACGTAATAATTGTTTGAATTGGATTTAGAACATTGGTTGAATCCAGGCGCCCTCCCAATCCGGTTTCCACGATAGCAACATCTACATTTTTTTCCCTAAAATACCAAAAGGCCATAGCTGTAGTTGCTTCAAAAAAAGTGGTTTTAATTGCTTCCAAGTGTGGTCTGACCTGTGAAATAAATTTCAAGATATTATCATCAGAAATTGGTAGTCCGTTTACTCGAATTCGTTCATTAAAATGTACTAAATGAGGAGAGGTATATAACCCGACAGTGTAGTTCGCATTTTTTAGAATCGAAGCAAGGTTTGCACATGTAGATCCCTTGCCATTGGTTCCAGCCACATGAATGGATTTGAAGGACTGCTGTGGATTTCCAATCTGATCCAGCAGTTGATAAGTATGCTCTAGGCCAACCTTGATTCCTCTACGTTCTAAACTGTAGAGGTATTCTAAATGATCTACAATTTTGTTCATTTTAATAAAGTTTTATTTACAGGGAATTGAGATAATTTTAAAAGAGTGTTTTCTGCTGAATGTTCTTATAGATCTAAAGAAGATCTAACGTTGTTACATCCGCAATAGGGCCTTCTAAAAACCGTTCTGCAATTGTTTTAAATTGGGAGAAGAAATCACTTATATAGCAGGACAGCGTACCGTTTTTATGACTATTGGACTGAAGTTTAGAAGTCTTTAACATACCGAATATTTTTTCAGCAACGGGCTCAGCTGAGTCCACCAAAACAATTTTCTGGTTTGTTTGAGATATAAGTAACGGTTTTAAAAGAGGGTAATGAGTGCAGCCGAGGACAAGAGTGTCAATGTTTTCTGTTTTAAATGGTTCAAGATAAATGTTTGCGATTGCCTTCGTAATTGATCCGTCTAACCATCCCTCTTCAACTAAAGGTACAAACAAAGGGCAGGGTTGGCTTATGACTGTCATAGTATGGTCCGTTGCTTTAATTCTATTTTCGTATTCCTTTGAACGAATTGTAGCAACGGTCCCGATTACACCGATGTGCTTATTACGAGTAGCATGTATGGCTGCCTTAACTCCAGGATCAATCACACCAACGACGGGAACCCTTACATGTTTTTGGACTTCATTTAAGGCAAGTGCAGATGCCGTGTTGCATGCTATCACGATTATTTTAGCACCTTTTGATATAAGGAAGTCAGCAATTTGAAGAGAGTATTTTTTAATTATTTTAGGGCTCTTATTCCCATAAGGTAATCGTGCTGTATCACCGAAATATATAACAGATTCATGTGGAAGGAGCTTTTGGATCGCCTTGGCAACTGTGAGCCCGCCCAGGCCAGAATCGAAGATGCCGATTGGATTTGTATTCATCATTATACGGATATATACCAGGAGGTAATTTCCCTGTCTTTCATACTTAGCCTTTTACTAAAAGTTTCTCTTTTGTTTGCTTAAACAAAAAAATCGCACCATAAACTGCCTCAGCAATTTGCTGTCGGTAAGAAGCTTTTTTAAGGTTTTTTTCTTCAGTTGGATTAGAGAGAAATCCAACTTCAATTAATACATTTGGCATACTTGCGCCGATCAAGACATAAAAGCCTGCTTGTTTCACCCCTCTGTTTTTTGAATTGATCCTTGAAGCAAGTTCATTCTGAATTATTCCAGCAAATTCCTCACTTTCTTTCATATATGCATTTTGAGCCATCGTGGCCATTATCAAATTTTCCCCGCTGTATATACTTTTTTGTTGATCTTCTAACTTAATTACAGCATTTTCTCTGGATGCAACTTCGATGGCATCCTTTGTTTTCCCTTGTCGCAACAAATAGGTTTCAAATCCTCGGATATTCCGGTTTGGATTTGCATTTGCGTGTATGCTAATAAATAATTTCCCGTTAGTTTCGTTAGCAATTTTTGTTCGTTTCCAAACAGGGATAAAGATATCTTCTTCGCGGGTGTGAACAACCTTAATATGTGTGTTTTTTTCAACCAGCTTTCCAATCCTTTTCGCTAGATCAAGGGTAATATTTTTTTCTTTTGTTCCATATTTTCCTACAGTGCCCCCATCCTTACCACCATGGCCAGCATCCAGCACAATTGTATCTAACCTCCAACGGTTTTTTACTTCCTTGATACGAGCTGCACTTTTAGAGAGAGGAGTTCGGAGAGTTACTACAATTTCATTTGGTTCACTGCTTTGATAAAACTCAAATCCTTCAATATCTGATCGTAACTGAAATGCTAACTGCACAGATTCATCAAACTGATCTGCTACTACTTTGTGAACCACTCCCCTGGTGTCAGTTCGTTTCACTTCAACCGAATCGATTATTCCATCTTTTATCGTAAGGTAAAACCATCCATTATTATGTTTGAAGGCGCTGATATTTCCATTGCTAAAGTGCTCCCGAGTCTTGATTCGTAAAATAGTTCCATTTGCTTTTTCTTCAATGTTAAGTCCGGTGATATTAAAGTCGACGATATTAATACCTAACAATTGTTTTTTTGAGTCATAGGTTATCCCGGGCAAAACAGTCATCTTCAGAATAGAAAAGAATGATTCAGCTGGGAAATAAATATCTTCTTCAACCCCAATTGTAAACTGTGACATTTGATATATCTGTTCATTAACAATTATAAAACTTGTCTCCGATGAAAGTTTTATTCGGTGTTCTCTTAGGTAAAGGACAATTTTCTGTCTGTCGTTATTTACATAGAGTTTTGAAGAAAGCACTCTTGCCAAATCACGAGTAGAAATGAATGTTTCGGTAACACCGGCAAGCATTTTTAGGTTATCTTTTTCTCCTGTTTCCTGGTGAAATACTTGAACAGACGTACACATTCCCCAAGACTGAATGATTAAAAAAAGAAGAAAGAGGACTTTGGGTGAATTCATGACAGGAAATTTATCGTATATAGTAATTCCGTTGCAATATGCTTAGGCTAAGGTTACAAATTGATATTAAAAATCAGTGCACTTTCAATTTTCGGTACACCTCTTAAATCTATTGTTTCATATACTGAGCGAATCCGACAGCCGATTCAGAAATTTCAACAATTAAAGATAGAATTCAGGATAAAATTGAATGCTCAAATGAAATACAAACGCCCCGGTTTTCCGGGGCGTTTGCTTAGATAATCGAGTTACTTTTTCGTCACTTTTTTTGATACCAAGTTACTAAAATAGCAAGGGCAACGAGACCCGCAAAGCCGCCTTCGCCAAATTGCGTCATTACTGCACTAAGATTTGGTATCATATTTAAGGCACTATTTGGGAATAATACCCCAATAATGATTCCTAGTAATACGAGGTTGACGGCAACTTTTGTGAGAATGCCTAACCATTCGTTAACTATATCAAATGCTTGTTTCATATTTGCCTCCAGTTAGGAAGGATACAATTTCCCGATTCGTACGGGAATTTAGTCAGTATCCTGTCTTGTTAACCTAAAAATGAAACAAATACAAGCAGTGCAAGTAATCCTGCGAAGCCTCCATCAGCAAAAGAGCTTACAAGATCTATTATCCCGCCTACTGGATCAAATCCAGTTGAATACAGGATATTAACGAAGATAAAGAGAACAATTAATCCCTTTATCAAACTAACTATACCACTGACGACACCTTGTACGGTTGAACTTACATCAGCCATTTTGTACCTCCTTGGTTATGTGGATAAGTAAAATGGGGTCAACTATCCCCCATTTGTAAAGTCATTTTACTTCTTTTTCGTCACTTTTTTTGATACCAAGTTACTAAAATAGCAAGGGCAACGAGACCCGCAAAGCCGCCTTCGCCAAATTGCGTCATTACTGCACTAAGATTTGGTATCATATTTAAGGCACTATTTGGGAATAATACCCCAATAATGATTCCTAGTAATACGAGGTTGACGGCAACTTTTGTGAGAATGCCTAACCATTCGTTAACTATATCAAATGCTTGTTTCATATTTGCCTCCAGTTAGGAAGGATACAATTTCCCGATTCGTACGGGAATTTAGTCAGTATCCTGTCTTGTTAACCTAAAAATGAAACAAATACAAGCAGTGCAAGTAATCCTGCGAAGCCTCCATCAGCAAAAGAGCTTACAAGATCTATTATCCCGCCTACTGGATCAAATCCAGTTGAATACAGGATATTAACGAAGATAAAGAGAACAATTAATCCCTTTATCAAACTAACTATACCACTGACGACACCTTGTACGGTTGAACTTACATCAGCCATTTTGTACCTCCTTGGTTATGTGGATAAGAAAAATGGGGACATCTATCCCCATTTGTGAAGTCTTAAAAAGAAGTTTAATTAGTGTTTCCAGTTGATTCCTCTAATAATTAGTGGAATTTACAAATTTTTTTAAATAGTGCAACAAAATTATCTTTTTTTGTTTTTTTATTGATTCTAGGAAATATTTTAAGGTAAACAGAAGTAAAATGGATATTAAAAGAATGATTGCCCCTTAGGTATTATTTCTATGATTTTTTCATGAACTTTCTTTGGTTTTATTGATGCGAGACATCGAGAGCAAAGCCGCAAATTTTTACGCTTATGGATACAGGGTAGTTTAGATTGTAGTATGTGACCATAGGGTTCCCAGGGACGGGTTAAGTTTGGATTTTGCGAACCAAAAATCGAAAGAGCAGGCACATCCAATGCAACAGCAAGATGCACTGCCATGGAGTCTGGACCTATAAGCAGTTTCTGGTTTTGGAGCCAACAGGAAAATTCCAAAAGGGTTCCTTTAAAGGTCTCCAACCCGGGACAACCCAGAAGGATTTTTTCTGTATCTTGAATGAGATCCTTGGTGCAAACGAGTACTATTTCGTGTGTTTGCCTGAGGTTTTGGATAAGTTTCATCCAATTGGTTACAGGCCATTTACGCTCAGGATGGTTAGCACCAGGGTGAATTACAATTTGATTGCATCGAGAATCTTTGGGCTTGGGTAAAGAAAGGGGTTCAGTAGATCCGGAATAAGATATCCCAAGTTTATTCAAAAGGGATAAGGCACGGTTGCTCTGATGGAGTTGAAAAGGAAAATCAAACGGGTGGGTGAGAAGAAACTTACCCCCAGAGGCAGTAAACCCGGCCCGGAAGGAGGGTTTAATTTTCCACAGAAAATACAGGTTTCTGAGATCACCCTTAAAATCGATTCCAAGATCATAGGATTTCTGTTGAAGATATACAGCCAAAGAGCGGGCATTTTTCCATAGTTTCCATTTTCTTTTACCCCGAACCCAAGGTGCTTGGAAGGAGATTAACTCATGGGCAATTTTCATTTCTTCTGCCAGTTCCCGAATGTCCGGATTTGTTATCAGAGTCAGTTCAGCGTCAGGGAAGGATTTTTTCAGGACATTCAATGCAGGAATAATGAGAACCACATCGCCGATGCAGTGATATTCCCCTATAATAATTTTTTTTATTTTACTTTTGTCAAAAGCAGAAAAATATTTTGTGTGTGAAAAAAGAAACCAAAGGGGATGCAATAAGCCACTCATAAGTTTTGATAGAAAAAGCCAAGTAGGGTGATAAACCTCCTGTTTCAATTGACAATTCCATCTTTTTGGTAGTATTCATAAAGTTTTTCCCCAACATTGGCGTAGTGATGCTTTTGCACTACCCATTTTTTCCCCTTATTTCCGTGGATTTTGATTTGCTCA
>DTUJ01000231.1 GCA_012964235.1 Fidelibacterota bacterium | reverse complement strand
TGGTTGGCTTGTATTGATGGGTATTGTAGCATTGGGTTGGCATATTGTTTTCCAGTTATACAGAAAATCCGGAAAAGTGGAGGGATTCTAACCTTTTATTACAAATCTCTAATTGTTCAGCCCAGCCAATCTTCTGACTGAGCTTCTTCTTAAGTCATTTATCCAATATTATTTCAATCATTTTCAATAAGTTAATAATGAAAAGTACTTTTCTCCTTTTAATAAATATATCACTCCTTTTTGGAGCAAAAGATTATTTCCAGCAGGATGTAGCATATACTATAGAAGTAACGCTTGATGACTCTGCGCATACCTTGCACGCTAATGAAAAAATAATTTATACAAACAATTCTCCTGATACACTTCAATTTATCTGGTTTCACCTTTGGCCAAATGCTTATAAAAATACTGAAACGGCATTTGCGAAACAGGGTGAACGGTTTCTTTCTACGCGTTTTCTTTTTTCTGATGAGGAGGACCGGGGCTATATCGATAGTCTGGATTTTGCAGTTGATGGAGTTGATGCAAAATGGGAGTTTCATCCTGAATGGATTGATGTGGCAAAAGTTGAACTTCCGGTTAAGTTAGCACCGGGAGGACAGACGATAATAGAAACACCATTTTTTGTAAAATTACCGGAAGTATTTTCCAGGTTAGGGCATACCGGAAAACATTACGAAATAACCCAATGGTATCCAAAACCGGCAGTCTATGATCATCTTGGCTGGCATCCTATGCCCTATTTGAATATGGGAGAATTCTACAGCGAATTTGGTAGTTTTGATGTAAAAATCACTCTTCCTGAAAACTACCGTATTATGGCAACTGGAGATTTGATTGATGGGGAGGAAGAGTACGCCTGGCTGGATTCCCTGGCTACCGAAGGAGATTCCCTGTATTCTCTTGATAAAAAAGCATTTAAAAAAGCAATTCGCGAATTACAGAGGGGGAAAAAGAAAAAGGGAAAGTTTGTAAGGAATTTCATTGGTCATTTCAAAAAAGATGAGGGTGATAATGAGGAGGAGATAAAATCTTCATCCGTTATGAAAACACTTCACTTTCATCAGGAGAATGTTCATGATTTTGCCTGGTTTGCAGATCCTAAGTGGATTGTGAGAAAAGGTACTCTTTATCTAGCAGATTCCACCCGTGAAGTCACACTCTGGAGCATGTATTATCCCAAGAATGCTAAACTGTGGGAGAACTCCATTGAGTATCTCCATGATGCCGGGTACTGGTATAGCAAATTCAGCGGTGATTATCCCTACAACCATCTCACAGCGGTGGATGGGGATCTTAGTGCCGGTGGAGGTATGGAATACCCCAATATTACTGTTATATCAAAGAGGGATTCAAAGCATCTTTTGGAAATGGTCATCATGCATGAAGTGGGGCATAACTGGTTTTACGGCATATTGGGCAGTAATGAAAGAGATCATGCCTGGATGGATGAGGGATTAAATGAATTTTGTAATATTCGCTATTGGGATAAAAAATACGGGGATAATAACAGGCGCTATGTGATAAATGAATTTACACAGGAGAAACTGGGACCATTCAGCATCGGGCATAATATGAGATTCGGCTTCATGGATTATATGGGCTATACATCCTTGGTGAAAATGGGCGATGAGGAGCCTTTGGAAACTTCTTCTAATGACTTTAAAATTCGATCAAACTACTGGCTAAGTTATTCCAAGTCAATGGTATACTCTTGGCATTTGCTCCATTATCTGGGTGAAGAGACCATAGATAAAATCATGCACAATTATTATGAGGATTGGAAATTCAAGCATCCCTACCCTCAAGATTATTTTTCATATTTTGGTAAGTATAGCGATAAGAACTTGGACTGGTACACCCACGATGTCTTCTACAACACAGGCACAGTTGATTATGCAGCTTCAATTATAAATAATGACGCTGTATTTATTAATTACGGTTCGCTTACAGTTCCCTTTGAAGCTGCTTTTTATGATAAAAAAAGAAATGAGATATCCCGACAATGGTTTGAAAATGTAGAGAGGGTGAAGTCGGTGCCATTACCGGAAGGAACCAAATCAATTATTATTGATCCGGAGGGAACACTTCCTGACGTGAATCGTCCAAATAATGCCACCTATAAACCTCTAAAGTTTACCTGGATATTTGATGAGCCTCAACATTATAAACGGGAAATATTCTGGATGCCCTGGCTGTTCAGCTGGAACCAGTTTAATGGCTGGACACCTGGCCTGAATTTCTATCATGGTTATGTGCCTGGCTATAACTATGGTATAGGTATACAGCCCATGTGGGATTTTAAGAATGAACAACTCATTGGTTCTGTAAAATATAAGCGTACTCTTTATAATTTTTGGAATTTTAATACCAGCACATTTAATATGGACATTGCTCGGAATTCCGGCCGGTCAGGTGCCCATATGGCATTTGAAGGCAAAAGAAAAGAACATTTAAAACGTTATCCTGTATGGACAGGTACTGCTACAATAGATTACCATAACATTGAAGAAAAAGCTGTTGATCCAAGCTATTATGATAAATGGTCTATAGCAGTAGGCTTTGCGGAGCTGAAGTTTCATAACCGACCGAATCCATATCTGGCTTATCATTTTCGTACAGGCATAAAAACCAGTATTGTGGGCAGTCAATTTATGCGCTTCAATATCCAAACCAACATCAATTACAGATTTACTAAAGAGATTAAGACAAAGCTTCGTATATGGATTGGTGGATTTATTGTTGATGATGATATTCCTAAACAGTATCGAACTTATCTCAGTGGTAATATTGATCCAGATTTCCGCAATAATTTCATCTATAATCGTACAAGTGATATGAATGATATTTCCATCGGTACTCGCCAGTATGATATTGGAGGGCCTTCTATACATGGTTTGATATTAGAAGATGATAAAATGAAGGGAGTCAAAGACTGGGTTATTTCTGCCAATTTTGATATTACAGTGCCGAAATTGCCTGGAAAACCTTTTATAGATCTGGCTGTGGTTGAAGGTGGGGATTCCTATATTGATTTTGGCTTAAAAAAATCATTTGGTCCGTTAATGATTATTGTACCACTCTACCAGAGTTGGGAGATAGAAGATAGAACCTTTACTGACCGTAATTGGTTATTGGACCGCATGCGTTTTTCATTGAGCATATCGAACTTTAATATCCAGAATTTGTTCTAACATGTCTTTTAGACATGAATTTTTTTTTGTTAGAACATGGGCTTTAAATAATATGTAAATTCCCCCTACGGATTTCAACGTTATTATATAGGGGTTAGTATTATATATGGCAAAATGGGACAAAGATTCCTTTCTGAGTGATCTGCAAAAAAATTGTAATCGCGAAGTCGTAAAAATCGGTCGTCAGATCATTGATTTTTCCGAGAAACAATCCTCAGATCTGAGTTGGGGCAGAGGCAGTGATCATGGTACCATGACTTTTCGGTGTTCTTCAGATATCGGGGATGTACCAATATTTCATCTCTTATCAGATGGAAGGATAAATCTGCAGATTAATTTTCTTAGGGGAAAAGATCTGCCTAAGATGGTTCTTCGGGATATGATTGTGAAACTGGAATCTAATTTTCTTAAGGAATATGATCCGGAAATGTATCCGATTGATACATTCGTACCCATAGAAGAGTTATTTCATACTAAATCTCAGGTAGAGAAGTTTTTAAAAACAATTGAAGGATGTGTATATCGTTTGAAACAATGATAGTGTCATTATGTAATTAAGCCTATTGCCCTGTCTTTTTCCAGCAGGGCATTTTATTTATCTGTTTGTATAGATCACAATTTCACTTCCTTTACTTGACTCCACTCAAATACCCTCGGTAAATTCCTTGACAATGGATGTGATTCGCTTAAAGAATATGGTCTTTTACGGTTATCATGGAATTTCGGAATCGGAAAAGTCACTAGGGGGTAAGTTTGAGGTTGATCTGGATTTATACTGTCCGTTAAAAAAATCCGGTGAATCTGACCAACTTAGAGATACAATTGATTATGAAGCTATTTATCAGACGGTGAGTTCCTGCACGACCAGTCATAAATATTACTTAATCGAAGCCCTTGCAGAGACAATTTCCCAATCAGTTCTGGAACAGTACAAAGTAGATCACCTGAGAGTACGTGTGCGTAAACCTCATGCATCGGTGAAAGGAGTTCTGGATTTTGTGGAAGTGGAATTGGAGAGATCTCTGGAGGATTATGTCTGAAATAGTCTACTTGTCCCTCGGTTCAAATTTGGGAGATCGAGAAGCAAATTTAGCTAGTGCAATTACAGCACTGGGAACATATTCTGAAATCCAGGATGTCCAAAGCGCATCATTTTATGAAACAAAACCCCTTTACAAACTGGACCAGCCGGATTTTCTGAATACAGTAGTAAAATGTCAGACAGGATTTACTCCTTTTAAAATGCTGGATGCGGTAATTAACATCGAAATCCTTCTCGGGAGATCAAAAAAACATGAAAAAAATCAACCCAGAATAATTGATATTGATATATTATGCCATGGTGATGCAATCATTGAAACCAAGGAATTAACCATACCTCATCCGGGAATACCAACCCGACTTTTTGTTCTCGTTCCTTTTACCGAATTAGACCCTGATTACATCCTTCCACTCTGGGGAAAAAGCATTTCAGAAATGTTGATTCATTGTCCTGATCAATCGGTTATCAATAAACATCTCATTCAAACGAGCGCATGAGAAATTTATACTATGTTGCAATCGAAGGTCCAATTGGTGTAGGCAAGACCAGCCTTGCTAATTTATTAGCAGAAAAGTTGGGTGCTCGAAAAGTTTTGGAAGATTTCGAAGATAATCCATTTCTTGCTGATTTTTATGAAGAACCTGAGCATTTTGCATTTCAAACCCAATTATTTTTTCTTTTACAAAGGTATCAACAGCAGCAGGAATTGCGACAAGTTGATATTTTTCATAATCTACTCATAACGGATTATATGTTTATTAAAGACAGATTATTTGCTTCTTTGAATTTAAACGAGAAGGAGATGAATCTTTATGATACAATTGCGAACCTTCTCGAGAAAAATGTCATTAATCCGGATATGGTGATTTATTTGCAGGCAGATACAGATACATTGGTGAAAAATATTAATAAAATGCAGAGAACCTTTGAAGTAAATATATCCTACGAATACATAGATGGATTGAACGAAGTGTACAATGAATATTTTTTCAGGTATCAGGATACACCCCTTGTGATCATCAATACAAACAACATTGATTTTGTGAACAATTCCAAGGATCTTGAAGAGGTAGTTCAGTGTATACGAGAACCGATCTCTGGAACAAAATTCTTTAATCCTACAACGGAATTATAGATTTCATTATAGAGCAAGGGTTTCTATGTTTTTTAAATATATTCTATTAGCAGCCATTATCTATTTAGGGGTTAAAATGTACCAATTTGTTAAACAATTCCGTATTATGACAGGAGACAAAACGAAAAATAAGCCAACTGAAGAAAAGGATTATTCCAAGTTGGAGATACGGGATGCAGAGTTCAAGGACTTGGATGAGTGAAGAGTTGATATGTTAAAAATAAAACGATGGCTATCATCTTCTTATGGCACACATCAATTTTGGTATGCAGTTTTGAGAATTACAGTGGGGCTTAGTATTTCGTTTGGGCACGGACTTGGAAAAATGACAGGCGGCTCTGAAAAATGGATGATAATTGGTTCTATGGGATTAAAAAATATCGGAGTGGAATCTTTCCATACTTTTTTCGGATTCATGGCATCTTTTTCTGAATTAGCTGGTGGATTCCTATTAGCAATTGGATTATTGGTAAAGCCATCCGCAATCCTCCTGGCAATTACCATGGCATTTGCAGTTTTGTTCCATATTCAATCAGGGAATCCCGGAGTGGAGTTTGCTGCGATATACGGAATCATTTTCCTTTATTTCGGTTTGACCGGCCCCGGGAGATTCAGCATTGATTCAAAATTGTTTGGTTGGGAGAAATGAAAGCCGTTCGAATCCATGAACACGGGAGTATTGATGTCCTGAAGTGGGAAGAGGTTTCAATTCCAGGCATATCGGAAAATCAGGTTCTTGTTGAGATCAAAGCTGCTGCCATGAATCATCTCGATCTCTGGGTTCGAAAAGGTATCCCAGGAGTTCCTCTTCCCTGTGTTCTTGGTAGTGATGGTTCTGGAACAGTTAAAGAAGTGGGGAATAAAGTAACATCTTTTAAGGCAGGAGATGAGGTGCTGATTCAACCTCTGACCTATTGTAAGGAGTGCCGGTTCTGCAAATTTGGGTTGGAAAATTATTGCGAGTCTTGGGGGATTTATGGTGAGAATCAGGATGGAACTCAATGCGAATTTATGGTAGTGGATGAAGATCACCTTCGTTCAAAACCAAAGCATCTGAGTTTTGAGGAAGCAGCCGGCTTCCCATTAGTGGCTCAAACTGCCTACACTATGCTGGTCAGAAGGGCGAAGGTAAAAGCGGGTGAAACAGTGTTCATCTGGGGGGCTGGTTCGGGTGTGGGCAGCATCGCTATTCAGATTGCAAAGGAGAAGGGATGCTTGGTGATTGCTGCTGGCGGGTCAGAGGAAAAACTGAATTTGGCACAGGCATTAGGTGCAGATGAAGTATTGAATTACAAGCTTTTGGATATAAAAGAAGAAGTGAATCGAATTACTGACGGAGGTGGCGTAGATGTCGTCTTTGAACACGTTGGAGCAAAAACCTGGGACATCAGCTTGAAAATGCTGGGCATGGGCGGTCGTCTTGTAACCTGTGGTGCAACAACAGGCGCACATGTGGGAATTGATATAAGGCACTTGTTTTACAAGCAGCAGTCTATAATGGGTTCAACTATGGGAGATATGGCAGCCTTTGATGAAGCATTACAATTGCTGGAAGAAAAAAAAATCAGGCCTGTAATTGACAAAGTTTTTCCAATGAAAAATATACGCGATGCACATGTTTATTT
>DTUJ01000230.1 GCA_012964235.1 Fidelibacterota bacterium | reverse complement strand
CCCCTGTTTATATGTTATATGCCACTCTCACACCAAACAGGGAAAAAGGTTCGTTAATTGTATAAAAGGTGGATTTAGAGTAAGTTTTATCTGGCTTTTATAGGAGAATGATATGAAAAAGACAGTATTACTTATAGTTCCTCTCTTGTTTATTGGGTTGGCTTGGGGGCAGGATTGTACTGCAGATGAGTGTATCTGCCATTTCACATCAATTAAGAAAACTGAAAGACAGGGGAATTGTACAAAATAGAAGAGAAGGATCGACCATCTATTACTCAATAAAAGAAAATAAATTAGATTCTGTTTTACAGTTTTTCAAAGAATTTAATTATTTACCAACAATGGAAGGGGTTTAAAATGGTAAAATTAACATCTTTTATAATGATTCTAATTTCTGCTGCGTTCTCTCAGGTTTATGACATAGGAGACCAGGTTACATTAGAAGATCAAATGACTGAATTTGAGGTTTGTTATGGGGATTATCCTTCAGAAAATTTGAAATTAGCAGATTTTAATGGAGAATTGAATGGAGGTAATTATGCGGTAACATTTATTGCTCTTCAAAGTGGAACGTGAGATGGATGAGCTGGTATAGCTCCTCAGGTTGAGGAGGTAATTTTAGAATTGAGCGAACATGAATTTGTTCAAGCTTTTTCAACTGTCTACTTTCCCACTGGTGCATTTACCTGTGAAGAGTGGGGAGAATTAGGCGAATCTGGAGTACCTGTTTTGATTGAGACCTTTACGATGTATTCCTGGTTTATGTATGATGGATTTCCAGAATTTGTCATTTTAGATCATAACATGACGGTGTTTGATAAACCACCTGAATTGGACCCTGCATATATAAATGAAAGGATCCAGGATGCTTTAAACAACTGTAACCAGTGCAATACTTCATGGAGTGTGCAAATTAATTATAATGAAGGTTGGAACCTTGTAGGTTTACCTGTTGGTGTTGAAGATGCTTCGTACAATATTTTATTTCCTGAATCAATTGAAGGTACACTGTACTCTTTTAGCGGTGGCTATAATCCTGAGATAATCCTAATCCATGGTGAAGGTTACTGGTTAAGATTTATTTGGGCAGGCAGTACCACTATTACCGGGACTCCAATTAATGAACTCACGATCAGTTTAAGCGAAGGATGGAATCTCATAACAGGGACATCCAATCCTTTAAATATATCTGACATACTGGATCCGAATGGAATTATCATTTCCGGAACGATTTATGGTTTTACACCAGGTGGCTACACAAATGCAGAGATTATAGAACCGGGGAAAGGATATTGGATTCGGTCAAATAACTCAGGAACTATTATTTTATCAAGTAATTAATGGATTTGGGTAATGCAGTTAGTTTTGATCAAGAAGTAGTGAAACGACTAAACAAAGATCTACCCTGAAAATTGAATAAAATTGTTTTAATTATTTTCTGTATTTGTATTTCATTTGCACGAGAGAAAAGTGACTCGTTATGTCAAAATCACATATTAGAAAAATATCGCTCCACAATCCACGTGATTTCACATGTTGTTGTTCCAACGGGAATCGCTTATATAATGAAAACAGAAAATAATTGGAAAAATAGAGCATTGACTTATTTTTCAGCAAATTTTGTTGATATTGATCATTTTCTTGCGCAACCGGTTTATGATCCCAATAGATGCAGTATTAACTTTCACCCCTCACATTCTGAATATGCCTTATTTGGATTTAGTCTTTTAGCATTAAATCCCCAGACAAAAGATTTAGGGACAGGATTATTAATCCACATGGGACTTGATTACATAGATTGCGAATTGATGAAGAAAAATAATTCAATTCAAACTGACACATTCAATGAATACACCTTATTGCATTTTTTGTTCTGGTATGGGATGGGAAAATATACCGATCTCCGAACCGACGATATGTTTGCTATCTCTATGGTGTGGGAAGTCGCTGAATTCAAATTACCTTTTGAGTTTGCCAAAGAAGACTGGATGAATAAGACGGTTGATCTGATTTCAAACTATTTAGGGTTTATGTCAGGGAGAGCAAATTAATCTACTTATTAAAAATTGAAAAAGCCTATTCTCACAATCGATGCAGGTACAAATTAACTTTACAAATAGTGTAGTAATTAAAAAAAAATACCGGGAACGTTAGCACTGGGAAAATTGTCTGACATGCAGGAATACATCTATAAATCGCATAATAGGAAAACTATATAAAAGTGAAAATGTACGCACAACTTTTTTTAATTTTGCTACTCGGTTGTACACCCGTATCAGAAAAAATGGGGTTGTCGGAAGTTCAAGAATTTATCCGGAAAGGTAGCAGTCAGGCAGTTCCAATAACAAGTGTTCTTAGTCAGGAGATGATTGCAAAAATTGATTCGCTGCTTTTGGGAAAACTTACTTTGGATGCAGCAGTTCAGATTGCTCTTTTGAATAATCCATCTATTCAGGTGATTTATAAGGATCTGGATATCGCCTATGCCGATGTAATTCAAGCTGGAATGCTGGAGAACCCAACACTTAACGCAACTGTTTTATATTCCGAAGAAGGTACAGGACAGCATACTGAGTTTTCAATCGAACAGAATGTGTTGGATATACTATTACTTCCATTAAGAAAAAAGCTGGCTCGTGAAGAATATAATCAGGTGAAATTACAGGTAGGAGATGCAGTGTTGGAGATAATCAATGAAACCAAAACAGCCTTTTTCATTCTTCAGGCTAACCAACAATTGACTGCTTTGCAAAAAGATGTATTGAGAGCTGCTGAAGCTGCAGAAGAGTTAGCTGCACGTCAATTTGAAGCCGGGAATATAAATACACTGGATCTTGCCAGCCATCAGGCAGCATTGCATGATGCAAAATTGGAATGGATGAGAAATGAAGCAGAATTATTTTCTAATCAGGAAAACTTACATAGACTCATGGGTTTAACTGGTGCCAATCCGAAATTAAATATTGAAGCTGATTTAAGTAAACTTCCATTGTCGGATCCTGATTTAAGCGATGTAATAAGAACAGCATTAGCTCAACGGCTGGACCTGGCGGCTGCGCGACAGGAATTGGTGATTTTCAAAAAAGCATTGTTTTTAGCACGAACTGAAGCTGTACCTGATATTTCAGGGAGTATGGTAAAGGAAAGCTCTCCGGACGAGAACCCACATGTTGGACCTGGTATTGAATTGGATATTCCCCTATTTGACAGAGGTCAGGCAAATGTTGCCAGGCTAAAAGCTCAACTCAGCCAAAGCAAAAAACAAATAGAAGTATTGAAACAGGATATCCGTTCAGAAATTCGGATCATTCATAATCAAATGGATACAAAACGGAAAGCTGTTGAATATTACCGGGATATAATAATTCCGGTTCATGAAGATATTGTCCAGGCTTCTCAACTAGAATATAACTTTATGTTACTGGGAGCTTACACTCTACTGCAGGTTAAACAGGACGAAATTAATGCCCGCCGAAATTATATTTTAACCTTGCGGGATTATTGGATTTTTCGAACAGAACTGGAGCGTGCTGTGGGTGCTGGTTTAATTAATATTTAAGTTAATTATAACAAATCTTAATTTTTGCTTAGCTTTGTCATAAAAGGGGAAAAAATATGAGAGAAAAACACATCGGTAAAACAGCCCATCAGGCACTTCTTGTAGGTATTTTATTAATGTTATTGCAATTTACTGATTTACAAGGGAAAGACTTGCCCTATACTCCGGTTATAACCCCCAATGGTAGTACCCTCCCATGGAAAATGGTAGATGGTGTGAAGGAATTCCATTTGATTGTCGAAGAAATTGATTGGGAAATGGCACCCGGTATGACCATCAAAGCCTGGGGGTATAATGGACGAACTCCAGGTCCTACAATTGAAACGGTTGAAGGTGACCAGGTCAGGATACTGGTCACTAATAAACTGCCCGAACCTACAGCCGTTCACTGGCACGGGGTTTTTCTACCCAGCGGAATGGATGGTGTTCAAGGTTTAACCCAGCCGGGAATTCAACCCGGAGAAACATTTGTATACGAATTTACTCTCCGTCAGCATGGGACACAAATGTATCACTCACACGGTGATGAAATGACCCAGATTGGTTTGGGAAGTATGGGCTTTTTCATTATTCATCCCAAAGAGCGCAAAACCAAAATTGATCGGGATTACGCCATTTTCCTGAATGAATGGTTTATTGATCCAGGATCTTATACCCCTGACCCCAGTGTGATGACCGAGTTTAATATATTTACTTTTAACAGCCGGGCATTCCCTGGAACAGAACCAATAATTGCTCAAACTGGTGATAGGGTTCGTGTAAGAATTGCGAATGTCGCACAGGAAGCACATCCAATTCATTTACATGGACATTCTTTTCAAGTTGTTGCCACTGATGGCGGTGATATTCCTGAATCCGCCCAATGGCCGGAAACAACGGTTCTGGTAGCACCGGGGCAGACCCGGGATTTTGAATTTACTGCAGTTCCGGGAGATTGGGCAATGCACTGTCATAGGAGGCATCATCCTATGAATGCCATGGGGCATGATGTTCCCAATGTGCTGGGGGTTAATCAGGATGGACTGGAAGAAAAGATTCGGGAATTACTCCCAAATTATATGGCAATGGGCGAAGATGGTATGGCTGAAATGGCAGAAATGAACATGCAGGGACCCATCAATACTCTGCCTATGATGGCTGGCGAAGGTCCATTTGGAACTGTTGCAATGGGCGGAATGTTTACCATTCTGAAAGTTAGGGATGACCTTGATGAAGAAAATGTTGGCTGGTATCCAAATCCACCCGGGACTGTCGCTTCTAAAGTGAGCGGTGGAACAACAGAGCCAACTCAAAGTGAACAAATTTTTGTCTGTCCGATGCATCCTGAAATTCAACAGTCAGAGCCAGGCTCTTGTCCAAAATGCGGGATGAATTTAAAACCTGAACAGCAAAATCATTAGAAAATGCTGTAATGAACAACGAATTGCATTGTCTCCAAAACGGATAAGGTCACAATTCAATCAAACTTTACATCTTGCTAAATATCGGTGTTAAATTTTACATTTAGATAACGGATGAATCAAGCTAAGAAACTTCCGGTTATACTTAGTTGCGCTGTTTTCGTGTTAATCTTGACATCTTTTCCCCATGCGGATGCCTGTTCTGCACCGAACCTGGGGGCAGCGCATTCCGGTGCTCCGGGAGAAGTAAATTGTTCAGGCTGCCATTCAGGTGTTGCTAATACGGGACCTGGGACAGTTAACTATCTCATCGGAGATGGTTCATTTCATTACTCACCGGGTGGACTTTACACCCTTTTCCTAACTATGATGCAGGATGATGTCAACCAGTTCGGCTTTCAAACCACAGCGTTAAAGAACAGCAACAATTTAACCGCTGGAACGTTGATTCTAACAGATACGGAAAACACGAAGCTCCTCTACGGAAATAATCGGGTTTATGTAGGACATACAGTTTGTGGCGCTGACGCTTATCCAGTCGGTTCTAAGGAATGGTCATTTCAATGGGAGGCACCAGAGTCAGACGTAGGTGATATCACCTTCTATCTTTCATCGCTCGCAGCGAATCACAACCATTCTTCCTATGGTGACGATACGTATGTTCAAACCATTACATTGAGTCCGCTTCAAAGCGTTACCTTGGAAATTGATAATGATGAGGGATGGAATCTGGTCGGGCTTCCACTTGAAGTAGAAAATTCTTCATTCGTTATTCTTTTTCCTGAATCAATAGAAGGGACTTTATACTCTTTTGATGATGGATATAACCTTGAAACAAGTCTCACCCAAGGTGAAGGATACTGGTTGAGATTTGATGAGGCTGGCAGTACCACTATTGATGGAACACCAATCAATGAACTTACTATCAGCCTAAATGAAGACTGGAACCTTGTTTCTGGATTGTCAGAGGATATATCTATTTATTCTGTTTCTGACCCAGGCAGTATCATCATTCCAGGAACTTTGTACGGCTTCAATGAAGATGGATATGTAGAAGCAGATATACTTGTTCCAGGTGAAGGATATTGGGTAAGAGCATTTGAAGCAGGTGAGATTACCCTGACGAGTGGAACATTAGCCAAAATTGCACCAAGAGACTTTAGTCTTAAAGGTAAAGCCAACAGCTTAACCGTAAATGGTATGGACTTATACTTCGGTGTTAAAATATCAGCAAGAGACAGGCTCAGTTATAGCTTACCTCCCAAACCTCCCTCAGGAGCCTTTGATGTACGATTTAGTGGTGATACAAAGATAGCAATGGACAAAGCCGAAATAGAGGTGATGAGCCCTTATGAAACCATTACTATCAGTTATGATGTGATTATTGATGCTGGAGAGCATATGAACTGGGTGCTTACCTCTGAAAGTGGTAAAGATTTTACTCTTGAAAGCACAGGTGAGATAATAGTACCAACAGAGGAAACCTTCACCTTAGAAAGAAAGGCTATTATACCAATTGCCTATACACTGCACCAGAATTACCCTAATCCCTTCAACCCAACCACAAGCCTACGCTACGACTTGCCAGAACAGGCACAGGTAATACTTACCGTATACGACTTAATGGGCAGGGAAGTCACTCAGCTGGTAAATACCACACAAGGAGGACCAGGTTTCAAATCAGTACAATGGAATGCCACAGACATACATGGCAAGCCTGTAAGTGCAGGAGTCTACCTCTACCAGATTCGTGCTGGTGAGTTTGTACAGACAAGGAAGATGGTGCTGTTGAAGTAAGAATTTCTTCTGGGGATCCCACCCCACCCAACCTTTGGGGCACCCCCCTGTTTATATGTTATATGCCACTCTCTCACCAAACGGGTAAAAAGGTTCTTTAATTGTATAAAAGGTGGATTTAGAGTAAGTTTTATCTGGCTTTTATAAGAGAATGATATGAAAAAGACAGTGTTACTTATAGCATTGTTGATTGTGTTTGCCTGTGAGGATGAGGAGACTGCCCAATGAATGTCCCATTGATCAAG
>DTUJ01000229.1:1614-7071 GCA_012964235.1 Fidelibacterota bacterium | reverse complement strand
CTTGGGAAGCTCGGGTAATAACCATTATACGACGCCCGCAAATGTTGCTATTTTTCAAAGGAAACTTATAATTATTTTAGCATAAAACCAAAGTTAGAATACAGATCAATGTCCCATTGTTTAGGTACCCTTAAGGGTGTTTTGCCCTCTGAGATATTATTTTTCATAGCTACAATATCTGGAAATGATCTAGATAATTTAACCTTATCAAGATTCGTATATGGCTGTGTCATACTCGTATCAGTGTGTCCTAAATGTCTAGAAATAAAAAACCCCGCATGCGGGGTTTTTTGTTAGATAATCAGCCATTGAAATTCTTCTTTAAATGGTATAACGATATTAAGGGGAAAATTCAACCAGCCTAGGAAGGTGGTATTGTTGAAGTAACCTGCTAATTATTTCAAGAGGAATTAAAAAATAAGAGTTAATTTTCGTTTTCATCAATTTACAATAATCTCCGTTTCAATCATTTTCTTTACAATGATGTGGACATATGATCTTTTCCAGGGAGAAGAAGAAAATAATCAGCCAGAGATTTACCCCCTAAACCCCTCATTTTTACAATGAGTGAACATGAAAAGGAAAAAGTGGATTTTGGAAAGAGGGGATGATGACACCGGCCTTTTGTGCTAATACTGTGGTATTTTTTTGTAGATAGATGGTTCCTATCCAAACATTACACTCTGCCTAGATATACTTTCCTCATTCATTATTTTATTTCCCTTTTTCTTTTAACTTAGCTTCAGGCATCCCTAAATTTATAGAAATGAATAAAAAAGTGCCTATGGACAAAATTGATTTTATGAGAAGAGCTATTCAACTTTCTGAGGAAAAAATGATGGAGAATAGCGGTGGTCCATTCGGTGCTGTGATTGTAAAAGACAATAAGATCATTGCTGAGGGGTACAATCAAGTTATTTCTATTAATGACCCCACCGCCCATGCTGAAATAGTTGCTATCAGGAAAGCATGTGAATATTTAAATACATTCCAGCTTTCCGAAGCTGAAATTTTTTGCAGCTGCGAACCGTGTCCAATGTGCTTTGCCGCTATTCACTGGGCAAGGATAAAAAAGGTTTATTATTCCAATACCCGCAAGGATGCCCAGAAAATTGGTTTCGATGACAATACTATTTACGAAGAATTAACGAAAAACAACAACCAAAGAAAAATTCCTTCCATCCAATTTTTATCTATGGAAGGCAAAACGGCCTTCAAAACATGGGAAGAAAAAATAGATAAGACTCCCTACTGAATTTTTATAAAATAAACCTAGATTAGAATGGTGCAAAAAACCAAATTTATTCTGAACAGCCGAGAGGTAATCACTGATGCACATCCCGGTACCCTTGTTCTGGATTTTCTTCGACAGAATGAGAAAATGATGGGGACCAAAGAGGGATGCCGTGAGGGTGACTGTGGGGCCTGCACAGTGATCATCGGCGAACTCGCCAATGATAAGATCTCCTACAAACCTATAACATCCTGCCTGATGCCTACCGGAGAACTCCACGGGAAACACCTTGTTACAATCGAAGGACTAAATCTGCCGGAACTTTCTCCAGTCCAGGAAGCCATTGTGGAAGAGGGCGCAACCCAATGCGGTTTCTGTACACCGGGGATTGTAGTCTCTTTAACTGCCGCGCTCATGGAGGAAGAATCCGATATTTCCAAGGATTTTGTCAATCGTGCCTTGAGCGGGCACCTGTGTCGCTGTACAGGGTACAGATCCTTGAAGGCGTGTGAATCTCATTTTAAAGAATCAATCGGTAAAAGGTCTGGCGTAAATGCACTTATTGATATGGGAGGAATTCCCAATTATTTCAGGGATATCCCGTCTAGATTAAAAAAGATTCCTTCCCTTACTTCTCCTAACGGATCTGCCGAACATTTTTTCATCGCAGGTGGTACCGACATATACATCCAGGAAGGAGATATTTTGCGGAAATCATCTGTCGGGATCTTAAATCTCAATCCAGAGATAAAAGGAGTTTCCAGGAAAAACGGTCATATTCAGGTAGGATCACTCACCACGTTTGAAGAGTTCGCGGCTCATCCGGAAATCACTGATATAATCCCTGATATTGAAAAATATATGTTCCTGATTGCTTCCTGGCAAATCCGGACCCGGGCAACTCTTGGTGGTAATATCATCAATGCATCACCTATCGGGGATATGACAATTCTCCTTATGGCCCTGGACTCCCTGCTTGTTCTGCAAAATGGAACAGGATCCAGAAAGGTTCCACTCACCTCCTTTTACAAAGGGTATAAACAGTTGGATAAAACAGATTCAGAGATCCTTACGGAAATACTGATCCCCTCTTTTTCGCCAGATACTAAAATCCATTTTGAAAAAATATCTAAACGGAAATGTCTGGATATCGCATCTGTGAACCTGGCCTTAAAGGTAGTTGAGAAAAACAATTTTATCAAAGATATTTGTATGGCTGCAGGTGGTGTAGCCCCTGTTCCATTATACCTGGAAAAAACCTGTAAATTCTTAAAAGATCAAACAATTTCAAAAGACCTGTTATATGATACAATCGCATTAATACAGGAAGAAATATCTCCCATTACTGACATACGGGGAAGCAAAGATTACAAGCGGTTACTGATTCACCAGCTGGTCATCAAATCATTTGTTAACCTCTTTCCAAACAGGCTTTCCATAGAGGAATTTTATGAAAAACATTGATGCTGTTTTTCACGTCCGCGGAGAATCAGAATATGTAGATGATCTCCCCCAGCCAGCAGAAATGCTGTTTGCTGCTATTTATTGCTCCCCGATTGCCCACGGAAAAATCGTTCAGTGTGACCTAAAAAATGCGAATGATATACCTGAAGTTACAGCAGTGCTTTCAGCCAAAGATATCCCTGGAGAAAACCAGATAGGTCCAATCATTCAAGACGAATTGCTTTTGGCAGATGGTGAAGTTCATTATGCCGGTCAGCCCATAGCCGTTGTGATCGCTTCCACTCCTCAAGCTGCCCGAAAAGGGGTTAAAGCCATCACTGCTGAATTCGATGAATCACCAATCATTACTGATCCAAAAGAAGCTTATCAAATGGGGGAGATCATTGGTACTCCCCGTACTCTTGCAATTGGGGATGTGGATGCTGCATGGGAGGAGTGTGATATTATCCTGGAAGGAACATGCACTATTGGGGGACAGGAACATGTATATCTTGAGACCCAAAGGGCACGGGCCATTCCTATGGAAGGAAATGTCATCCGTGTTCATGCTTCTACCCAAAGTCCATACGCCACTCAGCGAACAGTTGCCAAGATACTTGGGGTCCATCACAACCAGATAGAGGTTGATGTGAAACGCATCGGAGGCGGATTTGGTGGTAAGGAAGACCAGGCAACACCGATTGGATGTTTTGCGGCATTGGGTGCGTGGCATACTGGCAAACCGGTGGAGCTGGTGTTGAATCGATCTGAAGATATGCGAATGACAGGGAAAAGACATCCATACATATCAGACTTCAAAATCGGTGCCGCTAATGACGGAATAATTGTGGCCTTTGAAGTCAACCATTATCAGAATTCCGGTGCTGCTGCCGACCTTTCCACTGCTGTTTTGGAACGAACCCTTTACCACAGTACCAACAGTTATTTTATTCCTAATGTTCAGGTAACAGGTACTTGCTGCCGTACAAACCTGCCCCCGAACACTGCCTTCAGGGGTTTTGGCGGCCCGCAGGGAATGTTTGTGATTGAATCCGCTCTTGAAAAAGTAGCCGAAGTCCTCAATAAATCTAAAGAGGAAATTCAAGGGAAAAATCTGTTAAAAAAGGGAGACCCGTTCCCCTTTGGGCAACTATTTCAAAATAACCATATACAACGGTCATGGGAAGATACATTAAGCAGTTACGATTTTGACGGAATTCAAACCAGGATAGATCAGTTCAACAGGGACCACTTCGCCACCAAAAAGGGATATGCAGTCATGCCCGTTTGTTTTGGTATTTCATTTACCACTACATTCATGAACCAGGCCAGTGCCCTGGTGCACGTTTATACAGACGGAAGCGTAAGCGTAACTACCGGCGGGATCGAGATGGGACAGGGTTTGTTTACCAATATTGCCAAGATTGCTTCTGAAACGTTCGGAATTGGGCCGGAACGCATCAAAATCGAAAGCACCAACACTACCCGCATAGCAAACATGTCTCCAAGTGCTGCCAGTTCAACAACGCTGCTGAATGGAAATGCAACTGTTCTGGCTATCAACCAGATCCTGTCACGAATTAAAAAATTCGCCGCTGAAAAATTAAATGTGACTCGTGCAGATGAAATTACAATATCAAATGAAAAAATTCTACATAACGGCAGGGAAACGGGGTTGAACTGGTGTGACCTGATCCAAAAGGCATATCTTGCTCGTATTGGCCTGTCCGCACACGCCTTTTTTGCTACACAAGATATCTGGTTTGATAAAAATAAAGAAAAAGGAGAACCCTTTGCTTATCATGTCGTGGGCACTGCAATCGTTGAAGTAACCCTCGATTGTATAAGGGGCAGGTATGACATTGATTCTGTAAAGATCGTTCACGATCTTGGAAGACCATTAAACGAACGGGTGGACTTGGGCCAAATTGAAGGAGGTCTTGCTCAGGGACTGGGATGGGTCACTACGGAAGATCTCCAATATGACCAGAATGGACAACTCCTCTCAAATGCTTTGGCGAATTACAAAGTACCAGATGTCTATTTCATGCCGGATGATATACAGGTCAAATTCCTTGAAGATACAGAAAGCGAACTTGGACCTTACGGTTCAAAAGCTGTTGGGGAACCACCTCTTATGTACGGAATCGGAGCTTATTTTGCGCTCAGGTATTCCATGAAAGCCTTCAGGCCAGATTTGGAGTTTTCTTTGCACTCTCCTTTGACCCCGGAAAAGATATTGATGTCTTTGCACCCTGAATTACTCAATGATTTAAAAGATCACGACACCTCACCAGTATCATTGGCTGAGGAAACTATCTAAGTTGATCCCATCTACTTTAAATGCTTTTTGGGAGACGGCCAGCTCCCTGTTGGAAAAAGGGCAAAACGTATTTTTGACCTTAGTAGCAGATCACACTCAACATTCTCCTGGAACAACTGGAGCCAAGCTCCTTGTGGCAAAAGACATTGATCCCGTGGGTACGATCGGGGGCGGGATTATGGAGTACAATATATTAAAGCGGGCAAATGAGATCCTGGATCAAGGCAGTTTCACACCAGAGATACAAACACTCGTCCATAGAAAATCAGGGACAGGGGAAAAATCTGGTATGATTTGCGCAGGGAAACAAACCAATCTTTATTATTTATGCCAACCTGAAAAAGACGGTGAGATTTTTAAAAAAATTCTAACCCATTTGAATGGAAATGATTCTGCTATTCTGTCCATTAATACAAATGGAATGAATGTTCAAAAGAAAGAGCCGTACCTGGATCAA
>DTUJ01000229.1:0-1514 GCA_012964235.1 Fidelibacterota bacterium | reverse complement strand
TCACGCCTGAGGGTGTGAGAGCCGCGGCAGTGTTGATCAAAGGTGAGAAAATACTCAATGTAATACCCATAGAAAATACACCTGAAACATGCCCTATCGATGACATGGGAAATAATGTAATCATGCCCGGTTTGGTGGACATACACGTTCATATCAACGAACCAGGAAGAACCGACTGGGAAGGGTATGAGACAGCCACCAGGGCAGCTGGCAGCGGGGGGATCACAACGATAGTGGACATGCCATTAAACTGCATACCAGTTACAACTACTGTAAATGCTTTCAAGATTAAATTAAAATCTACTTACAATAAACTCTGGGTTGACTGTGGATTTTACGGAGGATTGATACCCGAAAACCTGGATGAAATGAAACCGTTGGTGAAATCGGGGGTGTTGGGATTCAAGGCTTTCATGAGTCATTCGGGAATTGATGAATTTCCAAAGGTGTCAGAAACAGACCTGAGGAATGCATTATCCATCCTGACAAGCTATGATTTACCACTATTGGTACACGCAGAGCTGGAGGATCACTCCAATCATGACAAAGATCTCCATACATATGAAAGCTACATGGCAACCAGGCCCAAATCATGGGAAAATAATGCGATTAAACTGTTGATCAAGTTATGTAAAGAATTCCAAACACCCATCCACATAGTTCATCTGTCCTCATCAGAAGCATTGGATGATATAACCCGCGCACGAAAAGAAGGATTACCTATTTCAGCAGAAACCTGTCCTCATTATCTCCATTTCACTTCCGAAAAAATAACGGATGGTGATACCCGTTTTAAATGTGCGCCACCTATTAGGGATGAAGAAAACAAAAAACAACTTTGGGAAGGCTTGATATCCGGCACGATAGATTTCATCACATCTGACCATTCACCATGTTTATCAGAATTAAAAAAATTGTCAGAGGGGAAGTTTGATTTAGCCTGGGGTGGAATTTCTTCTCTTCAATTTTCCCTTTCGGTCATTTGGACAGAATGCATAGATCAGGGGTTATCATTTAGCCATCTGACAAATTGGATGAGCAGCAATCCAGCTAAATTCATTGGAATAGACCATTGTAAAGGCCAAATTTCAGCCGGTTATGATGCTGATCTTGTCTGCTGGAACCCAGACGAATCGTTTGTTGTGGAACCCAATATAATCAATTTCAAAAATAAAATAACGCCCTATGAAGGTGAAAAGCTATTTGGTATTGTAAAAAGAACTTACCTTCGTGGAAATACAATATTCGATAGAGGTCAATTTATGAACGGACCGCTGGGCAAAACCATTTTGAATTCTGATGCAGAAAAAAACTAAAGAAAATCTTATCGATCTCAGCTCGGAAGAAAATGGAGGAAGTGTATTATTGGCCAGTGATGAATTCTTTGCGCCAAAAGAAAACCTGCTAAAAAAAGGCCGTGGGGAATTCATTCCAGATAAGTATACCGAACTTGGTAAATGGATGGATGGATGGGAGACCCGAAGACGGCGAAAAAAAGGACATGACTGGTGCCT
>DTUJ01000228.1 GCA_012964235.1 Fidelibacterota bacterium | reverse complement strand
TGAACCATTTTCGATGATTATTGTTTGCGGAAATCCATAAGGCTTTATATTTCCAATATAATTCCCATATTATAAGTATAATCAATAACAAGTAATGCATTAAATCAGATTCATCACTCCACAACTAACAATGCTATAAATAAAAGTCTCTTCATCTCTTCAATTTACCCAGAGGAATCAATTTGGAGGAGTCCTTGTCAATGTTGAATGGGTAAAATAAAAAGCCCGCAAGCTCCATAAATTTCCCCACCATAAATGATGAGAGTTGCCCCAATAAACAATGGCGCTTGTATAGGACGCTGATCCAGGTATGCTATCCGTGCAGTGGATGCAGTTAAGGTAAACATGGCAAACCCAAACAGACCATCAACCCACCGGCCGGAATAAACGCGGCCCATTCCGGGGATCAAGGATGAAAGCACCACTCCTATAAAGGGATTTGAATGAGAATTCGATTTAATAGCATGGTGAATTGGATCCACCAACCGACCATCTTTTTCATGAAATTTTCCTCCTGTTTTTAGTTGATATTGAAATGCAGCAGGATTACAGCGGATAATTCTATCCGATATCATAAAAGCACCGATAATGAGTCCATGTTTATGGATGGCTTGTGCTCCGTAATTACTGCAGCTTGGATAAAACTGGCAGTTTAATAAATCTGATTGATATGAAAGCCTTTGCCACCCGGCAATAGGAATAATCCCTATCTTCTTTATTATAGTTGTGTTTCCTGATGCCAGGATTGTATCTGCAGGATATACAGCCTGTCCCACAGTAAAAGACCAGGGAACAACCAAAAGAATGAATAAACTGATGATTTTGAGTTTTAAAATAATCTTTATGATATTTTCCTTGAATTCTATACCAAAACCAATCAATTTTACAATGATGCCAATGGACAAATATACTTCATTTTTTCAATTTACCCCATCCCCACTTTTTACAAAGAGGTGGGGAAATAAATCATCCCGCTAGTTAGCGGGGGTTCACCTAAATTACATATGATAAGTAAAGTTTATTAGGGGAAACGGTATTCCTTCCATATCTTTATGAAGAAATGTCCCCACATCAACTGCAAACTTTCTCCCAATAAATCTGGTTGAAACCATCAAGGGCAAATCCTCAATATCTATATTTGGAAACTTCCAATATTCAACCACGATAGCAATAGAATTTGAAGCACGCATATTACCTGCCAACACCAACATAGGTTCATCTGCAAATTCCCACTCATCTTCATTCCGAAAATAACCCCAGCCAAATGAAGCTGAAAAATGGTTAAATCTGTTACCCAGTGTCGCTGTGCCAAAAGCAATACCCGTACCAAAAGAGATTTCTTCACCTGGGACACTTACATACATCATACCAGCCGCAAGCCCCGTAGAACCTGTTTTTGGTAGCGAATATTTTCCTGAAATAATAATTGGTAACGAACTAAAATTCATAAAAGGAAAAACAAAAGCACCTAATTGCATGGAAAAACCGTTTCCGAACCCTCGATTATATGATGGGAAAAA
>DTUJ01000227.1 GCA_012964235.1 Fidelibacterota bacterium | reverse complement strand
AATAACTTTTCACCTTTTGTGACATTGAAAGCAGGTCCCCTGTTTATTTTTGACGGAAACGAAGAAATAACTTCCTTTATTGAACGCTGGAAAAAAGCGGAAACCCACTTAACGTTTGGGGGCCATGCTGGAATCGGTGTGAAATTCCTTAGCTCTAATGTTTCATCAATATCAGTGAGTGCGGGCATGGATATTTTCCCCATGAACAGAAATATTGATGAGCAATCTCAATACAATGGACTTCTCCTTCAGTTTGAATTCAGTTGGTGGAAATAATTATGGCTGATTGGATTGATTTTCTTTAGAAATCGTGTTAAAAAAGAGGTTCAAATATGAATGATTGTCTATTTTGTAAAATAATTTTAAAAGAAATTCCATCTGATGTGGTGTACGAAAATGACCACATTTTGGCCTTTCGGGATATTAATCCCCAGGCACCAACGCATATTCTGATCATTCCAAAAGAGCACATTTCCACATTAAATGAACTTGAGAAAATTCATCAGGCACTTGCAGGGGAAATCCTGTTGGCCTCCACATTGCTTGCAGAGCGTGAAGGAATCGCTGAAAGTGGATATCGGACAGTGTTTAACTGCAATAAAAATGGCGGACAGGATGTTTATCATATCCACTTGCATTTATTAGGTGGAAGAAAAATGACTTGGCCTCCCGGTTAAGAAATTTAAAATATCAGGATGCGATTTTGGACAAAATATTCATAAGTTTGACACTGTGATTATTGGGAAAAACCAAAATTTTAAAAGGGGATGTCCTGAAATATATACGCGATTCCCAGTTTTCTTTTCTTTACTGCAATTAGTATAATGTTTATTTCTGATCTCAAACTTCATGGTTTTAAGTCTTTTGCAAACAAAGCAAATATGAATTTTGGTGAGGGCATCACTGCTGTTGTAGGTCCGAACGGGTGTGGGAAGACCAATATTGTTGATGCCATTCGCTGGGTGCTGGGTGAACAGAAGTACAGCATTCTGCGAAGCGGGAGAATGGAAGATATTATTTTTAACGGAGCGAAGGGATTAAAGCCCCTGAGTGTTTGCGAAGTGTCCCTAACCGTTCATAACAACAAGGGGAAACTACCTATTGAGTATAACGATGTGGAGATTGGCCGTCGGATTTATCGAAACGGTGACAGCGAATACACCATAAACAGAACCCCCTGTCGGTTGAAAGATATCCATGATTTGTTTGTTGATACGGGGATGGGTGCGGATGCTTATTCAGTCATCGAATTGAAGATGATCGAACAAATATTATCAGAAACTGCGGAAGACCGAAAAAGGATGTTTGAGGAAGCTGCTGGAATTAACAAATATAAAACCCAGCGAAAATCTGCTATAAGAAAGTTTGAGGCTACCAGGCAGGACCTTGACCGGATCAATGATATTATTTTGGAAGTGAAAACGAAGGTGCATGGGTTAATCCTTCAATTAAAACGATTCAAACGTCATGAAAATATGACAAGGTATCTCAAAGAAAGTGAAATTTCCCTGGCATTTTTGAAGATAGTGAACTATGAAGAACTGGCCAAACCTTTATATAAAAAAATCGAGGAATTCAAACGGATTCGGGAATCAAAAGAAACAAAGGAAAGTATTCACGAAGCGAAGCTAGTCCGTCTTCGCGAAGTTTATCAACAGCAGGATAAAGAACTGATCTCTCTGCAGGATGAACTGAAAACTTTGGAGGAGGAACGGGATGAATACCACCAGAATGTGCTGGTTTACACTGAACAGAAGCGATCAGCTGAATCTACTTTAGAACGGTTACACCTTGAGAAAAAGAGTAATGATACCAAGAGAGATAAACTGTCAACTCACATCAATGGTATTGAACAGGAAATCGAATCCTTAAATCCACTTGTAGAAGCAAAGCTGGTGGAATACAAGGAAAAAAAACAAACGTTTGACTCTGTTGAAATGGAATATGAGAAGGCACAGGCTTCTGTGGAAAAACTTCAATCAAAACGCTGGGAGGAACAGCGAAAAGTCTCTGACCAGGAATCTCTTTTCAAACGTACTGAATCTCTCATTGAAGAGAAAACAAAACTGATCCAGAAACTCGAGAAAAATCTGGAATTTTTGGAAAAAAATCAAGTTGAATATTCCAGCCAGCAAAAAACCATTGAACAGGAAAAAACCAATATTCAGAATAAACTGAACAAAAAGAATACGAAACTGACAGAACATGAATCAATTTTATTGACACTGAAAGAAGACCACCAGGAGTTAGCTCAGAAACGTCATTACGTTCTTACCCAGGCGGAATCGCTGGAATCCCAACTTCAATTTTACAGGGAACTTGTTGCGAAGGGAGAAGGATTGCCAGGGGGATCCCGCTACATTCTGGATAGAAAAGAGGATTATCCTGAGGTTTTTGGAACCATGGCTGATTTATTTCAGGTAGATGAAAAATATCAAAGTGCAATTGACAGCGCCCTGGGAGATTTAGCATTCTGCCTGGTGGCAAAGGACAGGAAGACAGCCCTGTCAGTTCTCGAAACAGTACGTGGGAAAAAAGTTGGAAACATGTCTATCATTCCTCTTAAAGAATTATCTGCAAGTGTTCCTGGGCTGAAACCACTTCCCAAGAATAAAGAAGTTATTGGCCGGGGATCAGATCTGGTTAAAACAAAAAGGTCTTTTCAAGCCTTAGCAGAGTTTTTACTTGGGAATCTCCTCCTTGTAAATGACTTGAAAGAAGCGATCAAGGGGACTAACCTTGCAGGATGGAATACTGTTGATTTGTCAGGGGATTATTTCGGGAAAAACATGATTCTGTGGACTCCAGATAAGTCAGGGAAGGGTGTTGTTGGAAGAAGGGAGAAGATTGAACATTTACAAAGGGAGATTGATGTATTGGGGAAAAAAGCGGAATCCCTAAAAAATAAAATCCTTTTCAATGAGGATGATATAACGAAAAAAGAAGAGGAATTGGAAGGGTTTTCCATTGAAATTTCAACTCTTCTTGAAGAGCGGTCTGCTGTAGAAGCAAAGATAATTCAGAATCATTATCAACAGGCTCAGATAATGGGATCCATCCAGGAAGAAAAACTGGAATTGAAAGAAGCACGGGAAACCCTGACTCAACTTTCGGATTCACTCATTGCTCTCGCTCCAAAGATTAAAGATGTACATGCTATGCTTGATAATCTGCAGGGAAGTCTGGAAAAATCTGGTGAAAATTTAGCTAAAGCAAGAAGTGAGAGAGATACATTCTATCAACAGGTTCAGGATATCCGGATAGAATTACTCAATTTGGAAAATCAAAAGGAGAATCTCCAAATCCAGAAAAAAACTACGGAAGGAACAATATCGGAACTTGAAAACCGAAGGAAAGGTATCAAATCAGAGACTCAATTCTCTAAGGAAAAGAAAGAGACTCTTAAAACACAGATTGAAGAAGGGGAAAGAAAATTAGTTAAAATAAACGGAAGATTACATCACCACCGTTCCATTCTGGAGTTAAAAAGGCAGGTGTACGGTGAGACTTATCAGGAGATTGAAGTAACGGAAAACCAAATCCGCTCCGAACAACGAAACCGGGAATCTATCCTGGAAGAATTGAAAAAATGTGAATTAGAAATTGTGGAACATGAACAACAGATTCAGCTCATCCGGGAAAGGATTAGGGATCATTATGATGAAGAAATTTCCAAAACTCTTCAGGTTGAAAAGGATGAAGCAACCCTCATTTCGGACATTGAACGAACCAAACAAAGTATTGAAAGAATTGGCCCAGTAAATATGGCGGTTCAATTGGAATATGATGACGAAAATAACCGTTTGGAATTACTGAATGAACAGCGGGCTGATTTGATTGCTGCGGAGGAAAACCTGCGTAATACAATCCAAAAAATTGACAAGGTGGCCCGGAATCAATTTCAGGATACGTTTGATCAAATCAAATTAAATTTTGAGAAACTGTTTGTTCTATTTTTTGAAGGAGGAAAGGCCTCTCTGGAACTTACAGGAGACCCTGACCCATTGGAAGCGGATATTGCCATCCGTGTCCAACCACCCGGGAAACGGAATCAGAACCTGAGGATGCTTTCAGCAGGAGAAAAATCACTCACCGCTATTGCATTACTTTTTTCTATCTACCAATATAAACCCAGCCCCTACTGTATACTGGACGAAGTGGATGCACCGTTGGATGATATGAATATCAAAAAATTCACAAGGGTCTTGAAAAAGTTCAGTGAAGAAACCCAATTTATAATCGTGACTCATAATAAGCTTACCATGGAAGCCGCTAATTATCTTTATGGAGTGACGATGGAAAATAAGGGAGTATCTAAATTAGTTTCGGTGAGGTTTGAAAGTTGAAATATCCTCCCAAATTCAAAACGTAGAAATTATTGCTTTATATTTTTGATAAAAAGCTGAAAGCGGGAATCCTACTACATTGTAGTAACATCCGTTTACTTTTTTAACACAAACAGAAAACCAGTCTTGAATTCCGTATGATCCGGCTTTGTCAAGGGGGCTGTATATTTCTATATAATCCTGGATTTCATTTTCAGATAAGTGCTGAAAGGTCACCCGCGTTTCTTCGCTGAATGTTTCACAGATCTTTTGGTCTTTCAATTCCAGACACACTCCTGTAATAACGGTGTGAGTCTGCCCTGAAAGCCTGGACAGCATTTCAGTACCTTCCTTTTTACTGGAAGGTTTCCCAAGGATTTTGTTATTAAAAACGACAATTGTATCAGCACCAATTACCAATCGGTTAGGAAATTGGTTTGCAACAGAATGAGCCTTCAGTTTCGCAAAATGTTCAGCGAAATCTTTTGAGGGAAGACGTAGGGAAAAATCTTCATGAATATCACTTGGGATAACCTGAAAGTCCAGTCCGATTTGTTTTAGCAGGAACTTCCGCCTTGGAGAACCAGAGGCAAGGATCAGGGGAACCTGTTTCATCGAAATTTTGCCATTCTCCCGATTGTGGATACACTGGAACCGTTTGCATCTGCCTTTACCCTGTAAAGGTATACTCCGTTAGCCAATTCGCCACCGAAAGAATCTCTACCATCTTCCCAGTTGACTGTATAATATCCAGCAGTTGGAAATGTTATCTTTTCAAAAGACTTGATTTTTCTTCCACTGAGGGTATACACGTCGATGGAAACCTCAGCGGGCGTTGAAATTTCAAATACGAATTGTGTGGAAGTTTTGAAAGGATTAGGATAATTCATAACCTGGAAAAGACGCAGGCTGTTGTTTTCTGCTTGGTTAAGATAAATTTCTTTTTCGGAAGGATTATTTGCACTGTCCCAGGCTTTAATACGAATGCTTATTATCTCAGAAAAATCATCTAAATTTGGTTGAATGATTCCAGTTTGAATGCTGTTGGGATTATAAATAAATTGATTAGTTATGTCTGTCACATCTCCAGTGGCTAAATCCGTAAGGGATATATCATGGCCAGGTTCACCTGCCAGATTGATACCAAGGCTGTCTTCCAATCGGATAACCAATGTTTCGTTATTCCGGAAATGATCGCCGGATTTGAGGATCCGCCCTTTTTTGGTTTCGAACGAAATAATTGGGCCTTCATCATCATGGACAGAACTGCCACTGGTGAAATAAACAGGCGAATATGTTCCAACCGCTTCTCTTGTACTATCATTTGATATTAAATAAACGTTGAGACGTCCTGGGTTTTGAGAATAAGAAATATCCTTTGGAGCTATAAGATTCCCGGAGAAATTGTTATCTGAAAATGTGAATTGTCCCTGGAATAAAGTAGCTCCCGGAAGAATATATGAAATTGTAACGGATCCCAAATTTCGTTCTACTTGGCGATCTGAATCTTTAAGGATAACATAGCCGGATCCTCCCGAATTAAATGGACTGATTCCACTGAATTCCGCCACCTCCAGTGTTTTTAATGTGTCTGGATCAAGGTTTGTAGCAGTGAGAGTTTCATTAGGAAAGGGAATGCTCATTCCCGGATCGCCAAAAAGATGAAACTTCTGCCCCCCGGAATCTCCTGTTTTTACTGATTGAAAGATAGTTCCTATAGGTTGATCTGTGATATTTCCGTTTGGAAAAAATGCTTGAAACAATCTTTTTTCGTTGAGCCAGTTGGATGTATATCCAATACTATGGCTGGTGGAGATGATCGCAGATGCACCATTCATAGGTAAGCGGATAATATCTTCGGAAAAGGCGTCAGTGTTTGGATTATCAAACTGTCCCCAGGAACAGGTTCCCGCAATCCAGATGGGAAGTTTCATTCCGGTGTTGATAAACTGAATATCCCCACGGTCTTTCTGAAGAAGTTTTTCCTGAGCCCAACTTGAGGTACTCCCGTGACCAATATAGTTGATAATGGCGGTACCATTATTTAAAGCATCAAAAAGAGCCTGGGTCGCGCCCGGTTTTACAACTCCATATGCTGAGGCATCACTTACTTCCGAGTATTCGGTTAAATAAATTTTTTGAACATCAATAAAAGAAGGAATATAATTTATGGCTAAGGAATCAGAATATTCTATGTGTTCAGTATCGTTAGCTACTGGTCGTGCTACATCGTCCGCAGCCAGTGTTATCCTGTTACGCCATAATCCTAATTCTGGATTTGTTTCATATGCAATGATTTTCTCTACAAAGGCTTCCACATCAGCCACATTTCGCGCAGGATACCGGCCAAGAGCAACTGCTGGTATATCCCCATCAATTGCAGCCAGAAGATCATCGGATGCGTATTCATATTCTCCAGCTCCACGATACATTGTTGGTACAAATTCGACATCACCCATAAGCAGGGCAAAAGCAAGACTATTTGACGAGCCGGTAACAGCGTTTTCAAAGAAACTCAGGATGGCTTCTGCTTCTGAATTATCATCAAGAAATTCACTGTAAATTTCTTCTAATGAAACATACGCAGTTGTTAGAGGGTCATTACCAAAACTGGAACGATGATTCAGGAGTGGTTGACTGGCACTCTTAAAGTCCTGAGGTCCTATAATGATATATTCAGCTCCATCTACCAAGCTTTTTAAAAGAGTAGCGAAAGGTTGATCTGTTTCTCCCATTTGCCTTGGGGAGACAGACATTATCCATTCCTTTGCAGTTTCCCAGTTCAAAACTCTCACTGCAAGAAGCCCT
>DTUJ01000226.1 GCA_012964235.1 Fidelibacterota bacterium | reverse complement strand
TTCAGTAACAGGTATGCCTGTTATGGTGGTTGTCCCGGCATTATTAAATCGAAGCCAGTATCCATTACCCTGGATTAATGTTTCCTCCGGATCGTAACTGCCATTGAAGGAGTAGAGCGTCCCTTCCACAGCATCTGGAAACTGGATTTGATAATTACTGTCATCAACTATCAAAGGCAGGCCAACCAGATTCCATCCTTCTGTATACTCAACTGCTGTCATCGCATTAAATTCCACTTTTAAACCAACCGGACGGTGGTCGGATACATTCTGGTCATATTCATACCAGCCACCATCGCAATATTCGTCTATTTTAATAGTCTGGACATCAGAGTTGTTGTTCCCGAGTTCATCAAATAATTCATTCGTTATGAGAATATGGTCAAGATGAGAAGGCCACGTCGGATACGACCATCCGGAACTGGGTCCCTCTGCAATTTCCATATCAGCAAACAGGTAATTTTCTGGATCATCTAAAATCATCTGAAATACATTGTTTTCAGGATTATCAGTTAGGATATCATTTAAATCTCCCAAAACAATCACGTTATTATTTGAGAAATGTGTATCTATATACTCTTTCAATAAATTACTGGCTATATATCTCCGTGTTTCTTCATCACCAGAATCATCGGGATCTAAATAGCCATCACCGCAACATTTAAAGTGATTATTAATAATGATAAAGTTCTGTCCCATAAAGTTCATATCCATAACCATTGGCGACCTTGGGAATGGACTCCAATACGGTGAAGTGGTGTAAATCTCATATATTTCATTGATTTCAACTACCTCGGTTTTGTAGATATAAGCCAGGCCGGCGAACCAGGCGGATTCATAATATCCTTCATAGTCAGTAAGATTGTCAAGCATTTGATCGAACATATCTGTGTCATCAACTTCCTGTATTGCTAATACATCAACGTCAAGGGCTTGAATGATCGCAGTCACATAATCCACTGTAGTTTGACCATTTTTTGGAAACCATTCAATATTCCATGTCAAAATTTCAAAAGTGGAATCTGTCCCAAAATATAAATCCTCAAAATCCTGTGCGGATAGAATCGCTGTTAGGATAAGAACTGTGCTGAAAACCAGATTATCAAATATTTTTATCATTTTAAAACTACAGGTGATATTAAGGGTAAATATTTATTATTACAATTCATAACCAAAAATTACCCTATTCCCCCAGAGAGGAATCAATTTGTAGCCCTACTTCAACAGCACCATCTTCCTTGTCTGCACAAACTCCCCTGCCTGGATCTGGTAAAGGTATACTCCTGCACTTACAGGCTTGCCGAAGCTGTCTGTAGCATTCCACTGAACTGACTTGAAGCCCGCTTCCTGGGCGGTGTTTATCAGCTGGGTTACTTTTCTGCCTATTAAATCGTATACAGTCAATGTAACCTGCGCCTGATTTGGAAGGTCGTAGCGAAGAAAAGTTATTGGATTGAAGGGATTTGGGTAGTTTTGGTGAAGTGTGTATTCTATCGGTATAACTGCCTTTTTCTCCAAGGTGAACCTG
>DTUJ01000225.1 GCA_012964235.1 Fidelibacterota bacterium | reverse complement strand
TTTTCTACCCACAGTTGTTTTATAAGATTAGACCGGGTAATATTTTCGCTAAAATAATCGGTTTGATCAAGAATTTTTATTTTATTTTCTGTTGAGTCAATATCCAGGCGATAATGATCGCAAAAAATGGAATCGTTTCCTGTCCATACATTAATGGAATCAGCCCACAGAAGCCGTGCCTTGAACAGTTCTCCCTCATGTTCCATCTGGTACCATTTTGTATCGAGGTCTTTGGCTTTTTGTCTGCTCACTCGGGCCAAAATGGTAAAAATGGTTTGACAATCGTCGGGTCGCATCGCAAGGGATGTTCCATAGAGAACCCCCTTTTGTTCCGGCATCCACACCCCCTTGAGTTTCTGTTTGAACTCTCCCTGATGAATCTTCTTTTCATAGAAGCGGATTCCGTACGTTACTGTGTCAAAAGTGGTTTTATAAAGGTTGTCGAAAGGCCAGAAATAGTTAATTAATCCGGTAGATTTTGTTGAGATTTGAATTGATTCACGATTGTTCTTTTCAAGATTTATTTCACCAATTTTAATACCCAAAACGGTCAGGTTATAGGTTTGCCCGGGGAGAAAAGATAAAATAAAAACCCAAACCATATAATTCATTACTCGTATTTTGGGTTTATTTTTATAGAAAGGTAGTTTTTTTGTAAGAATCATTTTAAGCTTTCCAGCGGAATTTTCCTATAAGTCCAGAAAGACCAATGAACGGAATATAAACAGGCTGGAAAAGAGACCAGACAATGAATGTTAAGATATTTACCGGGGTGTTGAATTTTGTGCTTCCCGCTTGAATTACAAGAGCATCAAAAAATATTTTTATACCTAACAAAACTGGCAGGAAAGAAAACATAGAAGATGAAAAAAAACCAAGGAACAAAGAGGTGTTGCACAGAAAAGCAGAAAAGAGGAAGAAGAGAAAAAAAACATTTTGATTTGGTAGCTTGCTGGCATTAGAGGCCCAGCGGATTCTTTGGTTTAAATACTCTTTTATTGATAAAACAGGAGATGTTTTTACAAACCCCTCTTTTGATGTATTGAATGTAGCCGTGTGTTTTTTTGCAATTGATTGTACTAAATACATATCATCACCGGAAACTTGATGAGCAACAGGTATAAATCCTTTAATGCGGTCAAAATCAGAACGGCGATAGGCAAGGTTTTGTCCGGAGCCAGACCAGGCATTTCTCCATCCAAGAGAGCCAGCATTTGCAGACATGAGTGCTAAGAAGTCCACTGCCTGATAATGACATAGAAATGATTTCTGTGATTGGTCTATTTCAGAATACCCTACAACGATCCCAGTATTTTTTTCAAATAAAGAAACCATGCTGGATATCCATGTTTCTGGTACCAAACAATCAGCATCGGTGGATATAATTATATCTCCTGATGAAAGATGGATTGCCCTTGAGAGCGCATTTTTTTTTGGGGACATATTATCAGATCGTTCAGTTATTCTAACACCCGAAAAATGGGGAAACTGATTGGTGTGGTTTTTGATACATTCCCATGTTTTATCTGTTGATCTATC
>DTUJ01000224.1 GCA_012964235.1 Fidelibacterota bacterium | reverse complement strand
ATAGGCATCAGGAACCAGTATTGTTTTTGATTTTTCCAGGGTAAATGATTCGCCTGCCTCAATGTAGGAAATTTGTCCTATTCCGGTCAGGATATTCATTTTACCAGTTTCAACATTTACTAATTTCCACAACTCTCCAGGTCTGATAGTGAATTCTACAGAAAAATTATTTCTTGTATTCATAATTTCAATGTTGCAATCCTCTTCGCAAATTTTCCAACCACCGAAAAACCGAACATCATTTCCCCCTGGGGGTTTAGGCGGTAGACTATAACTAAGTTTTTCTTCTTCCGATATTTTTTCACCAAAATAAAGAGTTTGGTTAGCGATTATGATAGTATTTGGGTTTTCCAGAGGTTGTATGCTACGTACTTGGCCTGCCGGGAGGGTATCAGAAATTGTGATTTCACCGGCCCCATAACTCCGGAGCCAATAACCATTACCCGGTTCAATGGTTTCTGTTTCAACATAATTCCCGTTAAAACCATAAATTGTTCCCGTAATGATTAATCCGCTCGGATCACCAATGTTTGATGTAGGAATACCTGTTGATATCCCAGCCAGAAGATTCCAGCCCATTGTGAGAGGAATTGTAACTTCATTAAAAGGCAAACCAATGACAGGGTTTGATCCAGCACTGGTAAACCTCAACCAATATCCATTTCCAGCTATTAAATCTGTTTCATTTTCATATACTCCATTTTCCGTAAATGAATAGAGCGTACCGTTCATGGCATCGGGAAAGACTTGTTGATAGTTTGTATTTGGCACTTCAAGTGGCAATCCCACTAAATTCCAGGATTCCAAATGGTCAATATAAATGGCTTGGTTATCAGGGCCAATATTATCAAAAACATAGATATAATCATCAGATTCATCAATTCCTGTTAAATCAAGGTCTCCGTCTCTGTCTCTATCGTGCAGCGTTGCGCATGAAGCAGCATTTACCGAATACAATATCCGGGGGTTACCGAAGTTTCCGTACCCGTCATTCTCATAAATAGTCCATGCGCCGGTATCCTCATCTACTGAAGTGAGGGAGGCAAACAGCAGTGCACGATTATCATCATGATCATGGGCTACTCCCAGACTGCTTGTTACAAGATCCAGATCTCCATCCCCGTCAATATCTCCCAAATTGATATCTAGGGGAAACCCCACAACCGGGTAGAGTGTCGGGGGAGAAAGGTTTCCCTGTCCATCACCAAAAATGACCGCCGCCTCATCAGTATACGAATTAGCGCTCACCACGTCAACGTGGCTATCACCATTTACATCGCCCGTAACTATCATCCATGCTGATCCCTCCAATTCGACTGAAGACGCAGGGATTAATCCACCATTACCATCGCCTAAAAGCAATAAGATCTCTTCGCTTTCGTAGGTGCCTACAAAAAGATCCATGATTCCATCTTCGTTAGCATCACCACAGGCAGAGGAATTTTCCTTGCCCCCACCTACCTCGATTGGAATTCGGGTCGTGAATATACCTTCCCCTAAGTTTGGGAGAATGGTAATATTATTTCCATCTCGATTAGTTGTAATTACATCAGAATCGCCATCAGCATCCAGGTCCATCACGCTGAGACCCCGGACACTTTGATCTGCTTCATAGCACACAGAAGGTGCAAAAGTGCCAAGCCCGTCTCCTATGAATACACAAATAGTATTTGAGTGAGTGTTTCCTACTACAAAATCAAGTAAACCATCATTATTGAAGTCAGCACCGTGATTTGTGCTGGGGTATGAATCATCAGGAACAGAATAAACCGAAAAGTCGTTATGAACATAATTCCCTTCACCATCATTCAGCCAAACTCGAATATCATTGGATCGTTCATTTGGAACAGTATAATCGTGAAACCCATCACCATTCAGATCTCCAGCATAGGAACCATAGGTCTGAATCCATCCTTCAAAGGGTAAGCGGGTGGAAAATTTATCAACCTCAACAAGGTCAAGAGACCCGGGTCCGCTGGCTATCCAGAATTGCCATGCATAACCGTGTACAAGGGGGTCGCCGTTAAAGCTCAGTACGTTTTTTGAAATCGTAATGGTGATATGTTCCCCGGCAGAGAATGCATTAGCTGGTGTAAAGCGAACCCGATGATTTCCCTCTTCCAACGAAATGATTCCCGGCATTATTCCAGCCCATTGACCAAAGACTCGGATTGTGGAACTGTTAACTGTTGATGGATCTACTGCATTATCAAAATCAATTGTAATATTTCCATCCACCGGAGCTGTTATTAACTGGGATGATGGGGCAACAGATACAATATTGAATAAAATTTCCTCTGGATTGATAATAATATTTACTTCATCAAATATATCCGGTGGGATTTCTCCTCCGTTAATATCCACAAGACGCAGTTTGATTGTATTCTCTCCTTCAATAAGATTTGCAACGGTTATGGAATCCGGTGAATAGTAGTTAGCGGTAAAGCTCCCATTGGTGTACAGCACAATGTGTCCATCGGAGAGATTTTCGTCACCTGGCTCAAAATTATTTAGTTCAAAGGAAACTTCACGATATCCGGGATCAAAGCTCTCTCCATCGGCAGGATTAATAATGGTAATGGAAGGTAATGGAACAGACAAAGAAACAGGAACAGTACCGTTACCTCCATTGCTTGAGATGAGGATAGTAGTAAAGTAATCTCCATCTTCCAACCCGGTACTGTTGAGCTCAACATCCACGGTCTGGCTAGCCCCTTGCTCAATCTCTCCCTGTAACGGCGAAATGGAAATCCAATCCGGTCCGGTACTTCCTCCGGTACTAAGACGTACGGAAAGATCGGCGTGCACATAATCGTTGTTCGTGTAGGCAACCTGTAATCCTGTATCCCCTGTTGCATTCTGAATTCCAATAGTAGCAGAATGAGTCCCTGTAATTTCTGCGTAATTAAATTGAATATCGCCGGAAGGATAAAGCACAATTTGGAAATTATAATGGCTGTTTTCGTCTCCTTCCTCCCAATGGGCTACCTGATTAAACCACACAACCATCCTAGTAGAATCAGAATGATAATAAACCTCTCCAGAGCAATATTCGTTACACTCGTCGTTCACTGGATTCAGGTCGTCCCAGAAACCGAAGATGGCAGGGCGAGGAGCATCAACCCTAGGAATCTCTACATTATTCCACTCTGTGTTGTCGCTACCGAATCCCAACCATCCATTAGCGTTTACGATACAGTACAAATAGGTTTGTTCATAGAAAGTAAAGTCGAATCCTATACTGATTGAATCTCCGGCCTGATCATTATGGGGAAATGTAATCTGTGTACCTATCCCGGAGATATCGATCCAATCAACAGGAAGAGAGGGCTCCCCATCGGAATCTGCCCAGAAGTAACCACCCTCATCGGGACCTCCTCCAGGATTTTGAAACAGTGTCATTGAAAGATCATATGAAAGAATAGAACCCAGAAGACCAAGATTATGGATAGAGAAAAAACTGGTAATGATTTGATCCGGATCAAGAAAGAGGTTGAAGGAATTGGGTGTATAGAAAAGAGACGGTTGAGGTCCTTCCTCGACAGAAACATTCACCTGTGCCTGGGATTCGCCTCCAACTTCATCTATTACGGTGTAGAAAAACGTATCCATTCCACTGAATTCATCGTTTGGAGTGTAGAGGATATTATTGTCCTGAATTACAGCTGTCCCATTTTCCGGGTTAGATACAATAGAGATAGTGAACGAGTCATTTTCGTAATCGCTGTCGTTCGCCAGTACATCAATCAAAACGGGAGTATTCATGGGTGTCAGTGCGTAATCATCCTCTGCAGTAGGAGGATAGTTGAAGCGGTAGATGTTTCCATCAAAGGAGCAAATATAAAGTTCATCGTTTTCATCGATGCCGAAGGACGAAATGTGGTGTGGCGTATCTAGCAGAAGTTCGTTTGAAGGTGGGATATTCTCGGTGTACTGCAGAGCCCAGATGCGTCCCGTGCAGTAATCACCGTAAATATAACGTCCATATAGTGCTGGAATACGACCCCCGCGATAGACAAATCCACCTGTAATGGAACAATCTCCAGCGTCTTGGTTGTATTCCCAAACCGGGGGTTCCAGACCCGTCTGATCACAGTCAACAGGAGGATCGTAGCAGTGAGCCCCTTCCATGGTATTCCAACCATAATTGAGTCCGCTCTCCACGATATCAATTTCCTCCCATTCGTACTGTCCAACATCCGCAACCCAGAGCCAATTGGTAACAGGATCAAAACTGAACCGCCAGGGATTTCGGAGTCCCCAGGCATAAATCTCTTCTCGATAGCCTTGCGAGTTTCCTGCAAATGGATTGTCATCGGGAATGCCATAGTTTTCGCCGTTATCGGGATTGTCCACATCGATGCGGAGAAGGGTCGCTAATAGTGTCTCAAGATTCTGTCCATTCTCTTGAGGATCTCCCGCAGATCCCCCATCTCCCATCGCTATGTAGAGATAATTATCATGCCGTTCTTCTTCCTCAAGACCAAACTGAATTTGTCCGCCGTTGTGATTTGTGTACGGCTGATTAATCTCAAGAATGACTAACTCACTGTTTGGATCCGCTGAATCTGGATTCTGTGGGTTGACACTGTACCTAGCAATCACTGTTCGCCTTTGGTTTCCCGCTGTATAGTCGACAAAAAAGTAACCGTTCTCTGAGTATTCCGGATGAAAAGCAAGACCTAAGAGCCCCATCTCGTTACCACTGTCATCTACCTTGTCCCGGATGTCCAGAAAAATGTATGACTGGGTGACGCCCGGGTCGTTGGGAAAGACGTATATGATTCCTTCTTGAGTAACCACAAAGATGCGGTCGGAATTGTCAGGCGGGTGCTGAAGGTCCACGGGCCTGACAAAGGAGAGATTCGGATAAGCTACTTCGAGCTGAACCCCTGACAAAGCTGTAAATAGACCTAAATATAAGAATACAGGATAAAGTAGTCTTTTCATAAAGAAGCCTGAATTTCTTAATAGCTAATTAGTTACATCATTAAACAAAATTATAGCAATACTTATTTATTGCTATACCACTTTATAACGGCTGACCATTATAAGTGTACTCAAAAATAAACTTTTGTGTTTGAGAAAACACTGTGTTATCTTATTCGATTTCGGAACAGTCATCTCATTATTGGAAAAAAACGACCTCCAGATAAGGTATGTTTATATAAGTTAGTTAATACTATAATTTTGAGTGTGTGCCATCACAAAAAGGTTTGTTTTGGGAATGTTTACATCCACACCAGGCAATATTTTTCTCTTCTGTGCATTTAATGATTATCGGTGAAAATTCTGTTCCTTTATGGCTCCCATCGCAAAACGGCTGGGACTTGGAATTACCGCAGGCACACCAGGCATACTTCCTTTTTTCTCCCTGAATGACAAATGGTGATTTTTGAGCAACATTAGGTTTGGGCACTTATAATATCTCCTTGGCTTCATTGTTTCTTTGCAGTTCTGTTTGGGTTTGTGCATATTCAGAAAATCCGCCGTTTAAACTATACACATTTTTAAAGCCTTGGTTCATAAGAAACTCGGCAGCATCCCTGCTTAAAATTCCGTGGTAACAATACACAATCAAATGATCATACTTATTTTTATTCTTAAGAAACGCATCCATATTATTTTTCGTTAAATGAATTGCATTTGGGATATGACTATTTGAAAATGAGGATTCATCGCGGATATCAACAAATGCAGCGTTTTTGGATTTTATAACTGCTTTTGCCTCAGTTATGGAAATATATTTAAAGTATGCCTTCCTTTTAAACATTCAGAGATTGTACTTCAACTATCATTCCCGCTTCGAAACAGGTTCTCTACAGAAATTGCCAAATCAACACATTTGGTAGTAACTCCTCCTAAGTCGTGTGAAGTAAATGCAACAGTTACCTTTCGCCAGCCTATATATAAATCTGGATGATGGTTATTTTTTTCGGCAATTTCAGCAATTTCATTAACAAATTTTATCCCATCTGTGTATGCATTAAATGAATATGTTTTTCTGATTGACTTGTTATCATATTCCCAAGCATAAAGAGATACTAATCCCTTTTTAATGTCGTCTTTTGAAAGTAATAGCATTTGTTTTCCTTTCTTTGAATGAAATCTCAATAGTTAATTCATTACGAATTGCTGAAGCTCTGTTAAACTAATAACCTTCAATGTTTCCTGGTGAGTTGCTTCTAAAAATAACGGCGGCGCTGCATTATGTTCATTTGCTTCTTTCCATCGCATGGCACAGAGACACCACCTGTCTCCCGGTTTTAATCCTGGAAAATCAAATTCCGGTCTTGGTGTCGATAAATCGTTCCCTGCTTTTTTACTGAACTCTAAAAATTCTTTTGTCAATAAAACGCAGACTGTGTGTAGCCCAAAGTCTTCTGCACAGGTATTACATAATCCATCCCGAAAAAAACCCGTTTTGGGATTATTGCAGCAGGGTTTTAGTTCTTTCCCAAAGACATTTACTGATTTTATCTTTTTCAATTTGTTTTCTACTCCTGTTTTCCGGGGTTATTTTTTTCAAGAATATATTTTGTAATTTTATTGAGTTTCCTGACCTCTTTTTTCAATTTAAATATTTCAGAAAGAACTACCATAGCAAAAACAGCACATAGCAAACTGATTGTGGTCATAAGTGTCATATCAGTTAAATTTTTTAATGAGTTTGATTAATCCCCGGAATTGTTCACCAGTTGCGGTACCTTGGATTTCAAATAGTAGAGTCTCCACACTTGTCAAACACCCTCCTTCATGTTTTATTTTTTCTAATCCGATCTTTTTATTTGATTGTGTCCGGGAGGATGTTGCATCAGCAACAATTTCAACCTGATATTTTTCTCCCAATAAATCCGATGCGGTTTGGTACACACAAATATGTGTTTCGATTCCAGCCAACATAATATGCTCTGGTTGAATTTTTTCAATTTGCATATTGAACTCACCATTTCTCGCACAGGAAAACACGTCCTTTACAACAGGTTTTTGGGAGGACAATAATTTCCCGATTTCCTGTGTTGTTTCTCCTAATTTATCAGGGAGTTGTTCTGTCCAAATAATTGGTATATTCAATAACTGTGCTCCGCGTATAAGCAATTGCATATTTTTAAACAAATTTTCCTTGTCATGCATTAGCTGGGCCAGGTTACCTTGAATGTCAATGATAACTAAAGCGCTGTTGTGTGCTGTTTTCATGAA
>DTUJ01000223.1 GCA_012964235.1 Fidelibacterota bacterium | reverse complement strand
GAGGTGATTTCAGTTTTTCCGTCAAGGTAGACTCTTTGAAAAATACACATCCCTACGCGAAAGCTGGAATAATGGTACGAAAAAACTTGAATAAAAATTCAGCTCATGCAATAATAAATCTCTTCCCAAACGGAAATACCGAATATGGATACAGAGAGAAAAATGGTTATGGAATGAAGGCTATATCAGGCTCTACCTTGGATTGGTCAAATGCAAAACTAAGAGTTAAAAAAGCTGGAGATACTGTACAATTCTATATATTAAAAAACGAACAATGGGCAGTAGTTGGAGAATTAGATATTTCAGATTGGGGAAGATCACTGTACGTTGGAATAGCAACATTATCACATGATAATTCACAACTAACTGAAGCAAGATACAGCGAAATAGACCTTAAATATTGACCTTACTCACTTAGCTGCTATTGTCAATAGTAAATAGATACCTATCGTGGTCCCCATGATTGCATAGGATGCGTTCTTTACGTGTTTCCAAGGTGTCATATCTACCGGTGCAGGGTCTCGCTGATCACTGGCTGCAATTTCTTCTGTAGATTTTGGATTCAAATAACCAATGACGAGCATAACTCCAACCGATAGAATAAAACTGATGAAATAGCCATGGAGCCAGTGCAAGTCTCCGTCTCCATCAGCGAAAAAAGTAGGGACATCTTTTATATTCACAAAAGTAAAAAAAGCATAGGCTGCCATACCAACGATCATTCCTATTTTTGCCGCAATTGCCGGGATGTGCTTGGTGGCAATCCCCAGAAGAAAAATACCAATAATTGGTACACTGTACAATCCGTTCACCTTCTGTAAATATTCAAAAATTGATTCCATTTGTGCTAATAAAGGCGCTATACAAATGGATGCAATAGCAAGGCCAATCCCAAACTTCTTTCCTACTGAAACGATCTGCTTTCCTGTTGCATTCTTATTGATATACCCATGGTAAAATTGCAGTGAAAAGAGAGTTGATGCACTATTCAATGCACTATTAAATGAACTCAAGATTGAACCCATCAAAACAGCAGAAAATAAACCTAATGACCAATCAGGCAATACATGACGGACAATCGCCCCGTAAGCCTGATCCTGTTTTGAAATATCCAATACATCTGTCATATGTAGAGCAATGATACCAGGGAGGCAGAGTATGACAGGCCCTACAAGTTTCATTGCCGAAGCAAACAAGACACCTTTTTGCCCTTCTGACAGGCTCTTTGCCGCCATAGCCCGTTGCACAATCACCTGGTTTGTGGACCAGTAAAACACCTGGATAAACATCATTCCTGTAAACAGTGTCGGCCATGGGACCGAAACGACTTTATTATCTACATTGGTTTGAGTCATTACTGCAAGGAATTCCGGATTATCTCTACCCAGAATTGATAATCCTTCAAAAAATGAACCTTTACCCAAAGCGATCAGCGCCAGAAAAGGAATAGCCAGTCCGCCAATTAATAAACCAACACCATTTAATGTATCACTTACAGCAACCGATTTCAAACCGCCAAAAATGGCATAGGAGCTCCCAAGG
>DTUJ01000222.1 GCA_012964235.1 Fidelibacterota bacterium | reverse complement strand
ATGCAACAGACAGCTTCGGCAAGCCAGTAAGTGCAGGAGTATATCTCTACCAGATCCAGGCAGGAGAGTTTGTCCAGACCAGGAAGATGGTGCTTTTGAAGTAAGCTTTTTTAATTCTTATAAGCAGGGTAATTTCATTTAACATCATCTAATCCAATAATTAAAATCTTGCGTGACCTATAAATGAAAATAACATTTCCAATTATTTTCTGTTTGTTTTTGATCAAGATTAGTGCTCAGGATACGTTTTCCATTGTTGCTGTTGATCAGGAGACAGGGGAGGTTGGAAGCGCTGGCGCCTCCTGTATCAATGGTTCAATTATAATCAGCGATATACACCCAGGTGTTGGAGCTATTCACACTCAATCATACTGGAATGCCCAAAACCAGAATAATGCCTCCCAGCTTATGGATCAGGGCTATCCACCCATGTTTATAATTCAGTATTTGATCGAGAATGACTCGCAGGGTAATCCCACTATTCGGCAATACGGAATTGTAGATTTGGTAGATGGAGGAAGAAGCGCAGCTTACACAGGTGAAAACTGTTATGATTACAAGGATCATATCCTCGGGGATACCTATTCTATTCAAGGGAATATTCTATTGGGACCGGAAGTTCTGGATAGTATGGAAGTATTGTTCCTTAATACCCCAGGTTCACTTGCAGTTCGTCTCATGGCAGCAATGCAGGGTGCAAAAATACCGGGAGCTGATTCAAGATGTCTGGATGATGGTATTTCCTCCCTGTCAGCATTTATAAGGGTAGCAAAGCCAACAAATGACACAGATAGTCTATACCTCCATTTGAATGTAAATAGCACACCTACCGGTGTTGACCCAATTGATACGTTGCAGGATTTATTTGATCTTTGGTATGAAGATCACCCTGATGTAATCACAATTACACTTGAAAACCATACTGGTTGGAACCTTGTAGGATTACCACTTGAAGTTGAAGATGCTTTATACAATATTCTATTCCCTGAATCAATAGGCGGAACATTATACTCTTTTGATGAAGGATATAACCTTGAATTAGATTTAATGCAAGGAGTGGGGTACTGGTTGAGGTTTAATGATGCTGGAAGTACTACTATTTCTGGTTCTCTTATTAATGAATTGATCATTAGTTTAAACGAAGGATGGAACCTCATTACAGGGCCTAGTAACTCTATTAATTTGTTTGATATACAGGATCCATATGGATTAATTATTTCTGGAACGGTGTATGGTTTTACTCCCAATGGCTATTCGGAAGCAGAGGTTCTTGACCCCGGGAAAGGATATTGGATTCGTGCAAATAATTCTGGTGATATTATTTTAATAAGTGAGTAAATCTTCACTCCAAATTGATTCCCCTGGGTAAATTGAAGAGACTTTTGTTTATGGGATGATAGGCAGACTTAGATATTGGCTTGATTGAATATCTAAGGTTAATTCTTTCCAAGAGCATAATTTAATGACTGATTTAAATTTTTTATTACCATGGAAATAAAAAAGAATGGATTTTCAACTTAAATGAAAGTGATTGGTACAGGATTTG
>DTUJ01000221.1 GCA_012964235.1 Fidelibacterota bacterium | reverse complement strand
TATATTCTCCAATAGATTCAGTCTGGATATCGCCAGGGGTAAACTGGATTTTTGTGCGTCCGTTATGTGTATCGGATAACTGAAACGACTCTGAATGCACAACAACCGGACCATAAAACAGGGAAATTAACAGAACCAGGGTAACCGATTTATTCAAATTGAGCCTTTGAGGGAGTTTAGTATGTACCAATCTATCCAAAACTATATAACGAGTAATTTAATTCATTTACTTAAACCAATTAGTACATTTTTATAAAGGAGTAAAAAATATCATATTTTTTCCTCATTTTGAACAATGCATATATCATGTCACCACCATTACAAGAAGTATTAAATCATACAAAGCATGGGTACAGGCTGTTATACCGAAACCCCTGAAACAATAAAGGCCTCCTAAAAATAAGCCTGCCACAAATCGGACAAAAAATAATCCTACATCGGGCTGATCTCCAAGTACACCAACGAAATGAAATAAAGAAAATATGACCGCGGACAATACCACAGCCCCAATTTTCCTCCCTAATTGCTTCCATTGCAATACAAACCCAATCAGGTAGGTAAATCCACCGATAAATAGAAGCCTGAAAACGAATTCTTCGTAAATCCCTGCGCCAATGGATAAAACCACCCTTTGGATCAAGAAACGGGTATTTGGGTTCATAAGAGCTACTTGGTTGCTGAAATTCATTATCGAGAACAATCCCGCTGACCATACAACACTTTCCACGAACATGAAAAACAGAAAACCCAGATTGAACTCTGTAGCCTTCCATTTCTTCCGCTGAATAATAAAAACCAGCAGAAAGCCAAATAAAAGCATAAAGCCAAAGCCATAAATACCAAGCAACCCAAAAGTTTCAAGCACATTGCGCATGAGAACATCTGCTCCGTTTCGAAGCTGTGGGATATCCCTGGAAGAAATGATAAAGAGGCCCAATTCATACGCTAAAAATAAGGGGAGAGTAAAAATATAACTATATAAGGGTGAACGGGAATGCTGGATGTATTTTAACAAAGTATCAAAAAAAATGGGTCATTGAATCGTGTTCAGCCTCTTTCACAATACGGTATTTGTTTTTCAATCATCAGCAATTTGAAGAACAGCTAACAGGGCTTCCTGGGGAACTTCAACTTTTCCTATCATCTTCATCCGTTTTTTACCCTTTTTCTGTCTTTCCCAGAGTTTTCTCTTTCTTGTTATATCGCCTCCATAGCATTTGGCAGTTACATTTTTCTTTACAGACTTTATTGTTGCCCTGGAGATAATACGATTCCCCAGGGAAGCCTGAATAGACACTTCAAACATCTGTTTGGGAATAAGTTCTTTTAACTTGCTGCATAGAGCCACTCCCCGGCTGTAGGCAGCTTCCGCATGGCAGATCGTTGACAGAGCGTCCACAGGTTCTCCATGAATGAGAATATCCAGTTTTTTTAAATTTCCACTCCTGAAATCGATAAAGTTATAATCAAATGAAGCATATCCCCTTGAGACAGATTTTAATTTATCATAAAAATCAAAAATAATCTCACTCAAGGGAAATTCATAATGCAGCTGGGC
>DTUJ01000220.1 GCA_012964235.1 Fidelibacterota bacterium | reverse complement strand
CCACTACCTCATCCGGATTTATCACGTTATTCCTTGATTTAGACATTTTTTCACCGCCTTCTCCTAAAACCATACCATGCGAGGTTCGCTTCAGGTAAGGTTCCGAATTTGGTACTAACCCACAATCATACAAAAATTTGTTCCAGAATCGTGAATATAGCAAATGGAGAGTCGTATGTTCCATTCCCCCGTTATACCAATCCACCGGCATCCAGTATCCTAATTTTTTTTCATCAGCAAAAGCTGAATCATTATGAGGATCAATATACCGGAGAAAATACCAGGATGAACCAGCCCAGTTTGGCATTGTATCAGTTTCTCTTTTGGCATCCTTCCCGCATTTCGGGCATGAAGTATTGACCCAATCCAGAATAGCCGCCAAGGGAGATTCCCCTGTTTCAGTAGGTTCATATTTTTCAACGGTGGGAAGCAAAACAGGTAAATCCTGTTCAGGAACCGGTACCCACTCACACTCATGACAATGAATCAGAGGAATGGGTTCCCCCCAATATCTTTGTCGGGAGAATACCCAATCCCTTAATTTGTAATTAATGGCCTTTTTCCCTATCCCCTTTTCTTCCAGCCATTTAGTTGTTTTGGTCTTTGCGGTTTCTACATTCAGCCCATTAATATCCAGGTCTGCTTCAGCATTGGAGGAATTGATACACTGTCCCTCATATGGCCAGCAGGCTTTACCTGCCAAGACATCCTCAACACGTATTCCTTCATTTTTTGCCAATTCCTGAGGAGGGCGATTGATACATTGAATCTTTAGTCCATATTTCTGTGCAAAATCAAAATCTCTTGTATCATGGGCAGGAACTGCCATGATTGCACCGGTGCCATAGCTGATGAGCACATAATCTGCAATCCAGATTGGTATTTTTTCATTGTTTACAGGATTGATTGCATAGGAGCCCGTAAATACACCGGTCTTTTCCATCTCCAACTCAGTTCGTTCAAGATCACTTTTCTTAGCTGAATCTTTAACATAAGACTCAACGGAGGCTTTCTGTTCTTTGGTAGTAATGAACGGGACCAGTTCATGTTCCGGCGAAAGAATCATAAAAGTGGCTCCAAATAAGGTATCTGGTCGTGTCGTAAATACTAATATCTCATTAGTTACACCATCCACTGAAAATATAACTTCAGATCCCTCCGATCTGCCAATCCAGTTCACCTGCTGAGTTTTGATTTTATCCAGAAATTGAACGTCATCAAGGTCTTGAATCAGTTTTTCTGCGTAGGAAGTTATTTTCAGCATCCATTGTTCAATTAACCGTTTTGTTACCTCACCGTCGCATCTTTCACAACGTCCATCTACTACTTCTTCATTTGCCAGGCCTATCTTGCAGTCAATACACCAATTGATGGGTATTTTCTGTTTATATGCTAATCCCTTTTCATACAATTTTAGAAAAATCCACTGGGTCCACTTATAATACTCAGGATCTGTTGTAGAAAAAACTCTGTCCCAATCAAAAGAAAATCCCAGTGATTTTAACTGCTTTGTATATTTGTCAATATTTTCCTTAGTGATAACATTTGGATGAATGCCTGTTTTAATAGCATAGTTTTCCGACGGGAGGCCAAAGCTATCGAATCCCATTGGAAAAAGAACATTGAATCCCTCCATCCTTTTCTTCCTGGCTAGAATATCAAGGGCAGTGTACGAACGGGGATGGCCTACATGTAATCCATCACCGGATGGGTAGGGAAATTCCACCAGGCAATAGAATTTTTCCTTATCAGAAAAATCGACAGCCTGGAATGTTTTATTTTCTTCCCAGTAATCCTGCCATTTTTTATCTACTTTTTTGTGATCATATTCAATCATTAAATGAATCCTTCGTCCAAAAAAAGGGGTTTTGATTGAGAATTATTATGTCGGGGTGGGGAGATTTGAACTCCCGACCTCGTCGTCCCGAACGACGCGCGCTAACCGGGCTGCGCTACACCCCGAAAAAACAATAAGCAGAAATTACAGTTGTTGTGAATCCCGTAACAACTAAATGAGCAATTTCATTACCAGAAATCCGCCTACCAGAAGAATGGTAAAGATAATCGTTAATAAATTAAAATATTTATCAATGAATGTAGTGATCGGTTCACCAAATTTCCATATTAACAGCGACACAAGAAAAAATCTTGCTGTTCTACTGACTGAAGATGCTAAAAGAAACATTGGAAAATTGATATTAAATGCCCCTGCTGTGATGGTGATAATCTTATAGGGGATAGGCGTAAATCCGGCTGTAAAGACAATTAATATATTATTGAGCTCATATTGAGACCGTATTTTTTGAAAAATATCAACAGAAAAACCAGGGACATGGTCAAAAAAGAAAAGAGCTAAAGAAGAAAAAATACCTTCGCCACTCCACCAGGCAAAGTGACCAATTGAATAACCTGCAATACCACCAATAATACTCCCTATACTGCAAACGAGAGCAAACCTGAATGCCTTTGATCTGTTCCCTATTGCCAGGGCAATAAGCAAAACATCGGGCGGAATTGGAAAAAAGGACGATTCTGCAAAGGCAAGAATAAAAAGGGCGGGCATTCCGTATTTGGTATCTGCCCAGTGCAGAACCCAGTCGTATAATTTTCGCAGTTGATTCATTACCTTCTTGTATGTATCAATTATTCTTGAAATAATACAGCAATTGCTGACATAACTTCTCTTTGTGCGGTTGTTCCGGTAGGCCTGTTCAATATTTTACCATTTACAACCATACCGCTGGAACCACCTCCATCGAGATTAATTGCTTCAACACAATCTAAATTATCCATCATGACAGCCAATTCCTGGAGATACACTCCCCTGCTGGATGCCTGCCGGCCATCAACAACCATGATAATAAATCTGCCGTCAGAGGTGTATCCGGCAGCTGTACGAGGGTGGATATTGGGAATTTCAGAACTAAAAAACACTTCTTCATCAACTGTGATATTAATTTCTCCATCAGTAATTAATACAGGGCCGGCTTGTAGGGCATCCCGTACATTCCATGGAACAGCTTGCGAATAATCAAGAGATAACTGTGGTATGTTTTGCTGATTTAAAACAGGAGCTTGCCATTCATAAATACTGTCATTGCGTGATGCAATCCAGGCTATATCGATATGATTATCATCGCGAATACCTAACGCACTTCTTGTCAAAAAATATCGCGTACTGCCACGTAAAACAGATGCAATTGCCGGTGAATGAATAATATTATTGGACATTAATAATCCCACATGTTCAGTGGGATCCTTATCCAGAATAAAATATCCGCCATTCACCACAATGCTTGCATTCAGGTTATCCGAAAATTCAGATAATGTTTCCTTCCTATCAGTATCTTGTGAATGGACAACACGAATGGACATATCCTGTAATGACACATCCACTTCTGCATACCAGGCTTTTAACGGCATAATATTGTTCTTTCCTTTATATACTTTGATTCCATCTGGGAGATTTTGATTAATCTTTTCCATTGGGCGCCATTGCATTTTAACTTGACGGAAGATTTTATTTTTTCCACACTCAGAAAAAAATAAGAAGAGAGAGAATAAGAGAAGGAATTGTTTTTTGATAATAGCTTTTATTCCGATTTTATTATGTGAAAAGTTGTTGAAGCGAATTCTATCTCATTTGTATCGTAAATAGCAATTTTCCACTTCCCTGCCCTTTCAGGATTGATCTTAACCACACTCCAGCACCTCCAATTTATTGACTGTTCTACTACGATTTTAACTTTTGCAACAGTATTTCCCATATACGTCCATTTGTGAAGTATCTCCTGGATTCCACCATTCCTGTTGTCTATACCGGATAAGCAATAAAGTGTGCCGACACTGTCGGGAAAAACTGAACCAGGGTCTATTGCACTCCTGTTTTTGATATCAACATTCCGTGCAACAGTTATATAATTTAACGCTAATTGTTCAGACGGTATCGAATCTGTAGTTACAGTAATGTCTTCTAGTGTTTCTGCTGAATCAATACACGCTTCCTTCGTCGTATCAATTTGTACATTCCCTGAAAAATTTGTTGGTGCATCTATGGGTGGGTTCTTCTCTCCTCTTTGGGTTCCTGAAAAATAAATGATAACGATATACATGAAATAGGTGGCTATAAGAAATCCGGTTAAAGAATATAAGCGTTGGTATAGCGCAATAGAAACGAGGATCAATAATACAATACCAAGGTAAAAAATTGACGGATCGTTCAACATATATGTATCATTATCTTTTCAGTTTAGAAAATTATTAATGGTATTTTGAATTGAATTTACCCTCTTCCCCATCGAAAAAGATACAAGAAATCCTCAAAATATCGGGGTTGTTAATATTCAAATAGAAATAAAAAACATGGAGATCTTACCAGACAATAATGAAAATATGTAATAAATTCAGCATATGAGAGATTACAATTCAAAAAAGAAAACCAAAATAATGAAAATGAAATACTTTACTCCTCTGATCCTCCTTTTCTTCACTTCCTGTGCAACCATAGTGCGCCAGGTTTTACCATTAGAAAATCTTCCCCTTCCCACCGGACAGTATAATGTTGGCACAAAAATATATACATGGGAAGACAGTTCCCGCAAGGAATGGTTCGGGGAGGAAAGTAATAAATTTCGACGAATTCCTGTGCAAGTTTGGTTTCCTATGGAAGGTGGTACAAAACAATTAAATTCACCATATCTTCAATATCCACAGGATTATATTCGGGTAATATCTACTGATTTTGATATACCAGGCAGTTTTTTATTAAATGTAAAAAATATTAGGACAAGTGCAACCATTGATGGAAATCCAAAATCTGGACTTGGGAAAAGGCCAATTATAATATTTTCTCATGGTTTAGGAGGATTTAAAAATCAAAATACTATTCAGATGGAAGAACTGGCAAGCCATGGCTATATCATATTTGCCTGTGATCATGTTTATGATGCAGGTTTTGTCCGGTTTTCAGAGGATGAAATTATTTACAGCAAATCATTTGTACGGCATTTCCCTAAAGGCACAACCGATGAAGAATATTGGGATACAAGAGAGAAACATCTCTTGACACGTTCCCAGGATATTTCCTTTATCATTGATCAAATTGAAAAACTGGACACTATTGATCCGGCCCTTTCTCCACTATGTGATTCACAAAACATATCACTAATGGGTCATTCCTTTGGTGGAAGTACTGTTCTTTCCACATTACTAAGGGAAAAAAGTATTAATTCCTGTATTGCCCTGGATGCCTGGACTCTTCCTATGCCATCACATGAAATAAACCAGGATATAAATACGTCCTTACTTCATCTGGGGCAGTTGAGTGATAAATACTGGGAAAATAAAAATAATCGCCTAAAGTTAGATACCCTGGTTCAGAATAATAAAAAACAATCTATAAGAATTAGGGTGCCCCAAACAAAACATTTTGACTATTCTGACTTTTCTTATTTTACCTGGGCAACTAAATTGTTTGGTATCACCGGAAAAATAAATAGAGAGAAATTTAGATTGTCTTTAAATAAGATTTTAGTGGATTATCTCAATTATATTACCTTAAATAAGGGGGAATTTTCTATAGAGAGAGTAAAACAATTGTATGGTGGAATTGAAGTGATCACCAATTAAATATAAATAATATTAGCTGTAAAAAAAAGCCCCTGGGTATCCAGAGGCTTTTTTATTGAGACAGTTTTGATTCTTAAAAAGAAATCTTTAATGAGTAAACCAAGTTGCTGTCAAAATAATCCGTAACTGACCTTTGGGCAACCTCAAAACCTACTTTCATATTTCCTACGGGATAGCTAATTCCAGCACCAAATGTGGCACCAAAGATAGATCCAGAATATTCATCCCAATTACTTTGGGTAATATCATCAGGTTTGTCATCATCAACACTGCCCATTCCCATTGCTCCTCCGATCCATACAGATGACGGACCTAAGGATTGATTATATTCACCACCAAACCTGATTTCATTGTTTGAAAAACTATTATTGTTATAGGAAGCCATAAGAGATAAGCCTGGCATCACTTCATACGATGCGGACAGATTGAGTTCTGCTGGAATTTCATATGCTTCAGACACAATTTGAAAGCCTTCATCCAATGATCCTTCTGATGAACCATCAGGCTGTAATTTCTGCTCAAGGTCAGACCCTGCATACTGCATCTTTGTACCTAAGTTGCTCAGCATAACGCCTATCTTGACCGGGCGGTCGGCAAAGGCGTACTGAACTCCAAGGTCGAAACCAGTGCCAGAGGCAGACGTACGCATGATACGTTCCTGAATAAATTTCAGGGTCACGCCAAAACGGACCCTATCGGTAAAAGCATTCGACCATGTGGCTCCAATTGTCATGAAATCAGGTGAGAATGTTTCTCCTGTTCCTTCCGTATTCTCTGCTGAAGTCCTGATAATATCGCCGAAATCAAATGATTTTATACTTAAACCAAAAGTACCAGCCTTTCCAATATTCGTAGCAAAAGCCGCGTAGTTCACATCAATATCTGCTATATAGTTCATGTTACTGAAGACTGTCTCAAATGAGCTAATGTTTGAGGCACCTGCCGGATTGAAATAGAGTGCTTCCACTCCGGAAACCGTTGCAAGGTTAGTACCATTCAGGGCAATTCCGTGTGCACCAACCGGCACAGACAGCTGTCCGGCCCCTGCTGTACCCCTGGACTTAACTGTACCAGCATAGGAAGCTGACAGTAATGCCCCCATAACGATAAGACTTGTGATTTTTCTGTTCATCTTACATACTCCTCATTTATTTTTAATAAACGTCTAGGCGTTCTTCGGGCTGAACGACAGCAATTTTAAGTACTTTATCTCCTGAACCAGTCTCAATATGGGCGATATACATACCGCTGGCAACGGGTATGTTGAAGTTGTTGGTTAAGTCCCATACTTCATATTGCGTTCCATCGCTGTGAGTGATTTTTCTCACTAACTGACCAGCAAGGTTGAAAATACGAATGGTAGCAGATCCTGTTTCCGGTAGATGGGTAAAGGTCACTATACGTTGCAGTGGATTTCTTTCTTCCGGGTTGTACGCAAAATAGGGGTTCGGCCACACATTAATTGTATTTTGATCATATGTTTGGGTAACACCAGTTACTGATGATGTACTGAATGTGAATTTATCAGCTGTTGTGTTGGGTTTATTAGTGATCCATCTGATTACAGTCCCAACTTCAGGCATAGCCTGCTCTGCTAATGCAGAATCCAACGCTCCGCCTTCAGCAAAAATATCACCACCACCAAGATAGCGGTTCCAGTTCATGATACGGGTGCGGGCA
>DTUJ01000219.1 GCA_012964235.1 Fidelibacterota bacterium | reverse complement strand
CATCAAATAGATCGCAGACACCAACCAGGGTACAATTCAAATCTTCTTGGGTCATATATGTTTTAAACTGTTTATCAAGCTTGTTCTTACGGGCATTTTCTGATACAGTATCAGTCCAGCCTTTGGTGGCAAAACCGGCACCGCGAATCAAATGCGACCCTCGACCGCCATATCCAATTATCCCCAGATTTAGATGGCGGCTGTCAGAGAGACCACTGATTACAGCTGGAGCTGATTTTTCTTGAACAAGATCGGCCAAAAGATTTGATTTTTTTAGCGTGTCCCTACGCATTTTTCTCCAGAGATTTGCCAGGAATAAACCAAGAACAGGTACTGTTGCCAGACCTTTTAATATCTCCCGACGATCCATATTTGTTCCGTTTTCTTTATTTGTATTATTACCCATGAACACTCTCCGTTAATTTAATTCTTGATTGGATAAAAATCGATCCAAACCGATGACATGACTTGTTGGAAATGAATAAATTATCCACAGCGCACACGCTTCAATCAGATTTTTATTTACAATTAAATAACTCCCCTCTCCCGGCTTGGAATATTCCAAACCCAAAAAAGGAGGCGCAAATAAATAATATAAAATAACAAATCCCATCCCGATCAATGCTGTATATCGACTAAATAACCCTAACAATAATGAAGCACCCACCAGTGTCAGTCCCCACATATTCACACTATCTGAAATACTTAATAAAACAGGATCCGAAACAATGGTTTCCGCCAGTCCTGAAAACAGCCACTTTGAATCCAGAAGATAAGCAGCTGAAGACCAATAAGGATTGATCAGCTTGGATACTCCTTCATAGAGAAAATGCCAGCCGATGAGCACACGTAAGGTAACCAGGCCATACAACTGACATTTGTTTTTCACGATCGATGAATCTAAACCACTCATAAATTTTTAACCTCTTTTGATTTGAAAAACCGTCACACAGAGCGGGATATCATAAGACTCATCTATACTTTGAAACAAGATATAATATTCTCAATTGACCCCCACAAAGGAATCAATCTCTTACTTTAACAACACCATCTTCCTGGTCTGCACAAATTCTCCAGCCTGTATCTGGTAGAGGTACACTCCTGTACTTACAGGTTTTCCGAAACTATCCGTAGCATCCCACCGGACGGACTTAAAGCCAGCTTTCTGGGAGGTGTTTACCACCTGGGAAACTTTCCTTCCCAATAGGTCGTAGATAGTTAGAATCACCCGTGCCTGCTCTGGAAGGTCATAGCGAAGTGTTGTGATGGGATTAAAGGGGTTTGGATAGTTCTGATGGAGGGAAAAGGTCCTGGGAATTTCCGGATTGCGTTCCAGAATAAATCTTTCTGCTGATGGAACAGTAATTTCATCTAAGCCTTCAAGAGTATAGGCTTCACCATTTTCTGAGGTCAGTATCCAGTTCATTTGTTCGCCTGCTTCTACTTTAATATCGTAACTAATCGTAAGAGTCTCACTGGTACTCATCACCTCTACTTCACCAAAATCATTAACCAGTTTCCAGCCACCCTTGAATCTTACGTCAAATGCTCCCACAGGAGGTTTGGGAGGCAAGCT
>DTUJ01000218.1:5091-7423 GCA_012964235.1 Fidelibacterota bacterium | reverse complement strand
GCATCCAGAAACTGGTGGAAATTGCACGTGCTTTAATCTGTAAACCAAAATTGATCCTGATGGATGAACCTGCTGCGGGAATGAATGACCAGGAGACATTGGAAATTGGAAAAATTATTTCTGAAATAAGAGATATCCTGAATATAACTGTTTTAGTGGTAGAGCATGATATGAATTTGGTCATGAATATATCGGATCGTATCTGTGTTTTGGATTCCGGCAGGATCCTGGCAATGGGAGAACCGGAAGAAGTAAAAAATCATCCTGAAGTAATCAAGGTATTTCTGGGGGACGAAGTCCATGCTTAAGATGGTTGGAGTAGAGACGTTTTACGGCAAGATCAAAGCTCTCCATGGAGTTTCACTGGGCGTTGAAAAAGGACAGCTTGTTTGCATTCTTGGAGCCAATGGCGCAGGGAAAACAACTATTTTAAAAACTATCTGCGGCATTACTGAACCGGAATACGGCACTATCCATTTTAATGATGAACGGATCGATCATAAAGATCCTGAAGAAATCATCAAAATGGGCATCTCCCATGTACCTGAAAATAGACGCATTTTCCCTGAATTAACTGTTGATGAAAATTTGTTGATGGGTGGTTTCTTGATAAAAGATAAAGATCTGTTTGCAGAGCGTTTTGAAAAAGCCACAGCCCACTTCCCAGTACTTTCAAAACGCGGTAGTCAACAGGCAGGAACATTAAGCGGAGGGGAACAGCAAATGTTGGCTATTGCCCGAGCACTAATGTTGGAACCGAAATTGTTATTATTGGATGAACCATCTTTAGGTTTATCACCAAAACTCGTCCAGGAAATTTTTACAATTATTAAAGACTTACATCAAGCTGGAGTGACAATACTTTTGGTTGAACAAAATGTGAACCAAGCTCTTAAAATTGCAGATTATGGGTATGTGCTTACATCAGGAAAGATTTTCTTAAGCGGAACCTATGACGAGTTATATGAAGAAGAAAAAGTGCGGGAAATGTATTTGGGTGAAGGGAAATATGTCCACAGAGCACGTTTATGGCGATCATGAGTAAACCTAACTTTAAAATTTGCAATACGGTACCTAAAGCATTCATGCATCATGTGACTGAACAGAAACATGAAATTGCAAACTGGTCTAAGATAAAAGGAATTTGGGAACCTCAAACCTGGGGTGAATACGGAGCAATGTCTAAAAAAATCGGCCAAGCCTTGTTGGCCGTTGGCATGAAATCCGGAGATAAAGTTTCTATTCTAGCGCAAACGCGGTTGGAGTGGGTCATGTGTGATATGGCTATTATGTGCATTGGCTGTGTTACAGCACCAATCTATCATTCTAATACAAAAGAACAAGTTCATTATATAGCAGAGCATAGCGATGCACGACTCATGTTTATTGAGGATCAAGAACAACTTGATAAAATTTTAGAAATTTGGGATAGATTACCAAAAGTTGAAAAGGCAGTCGTATTTGATGCTTACCATCCCAAAAATCTTCCCAATGTGATTTCGTTTGCTGATTTTATTGAAACGGGCATAGATGATGGTTCTTTTGAACAAAGGATCGAAGCCAGTAAACCGGAAGAAGTGATAAGCTTTATTTATACATCCGGAACAACAGGACACCCAAAAGCTGGAGTCATCAATAATTACAACGTCATCTCCTTGATCAAACACTTACCGGATCTGCTCGATATTCGAAAAGAAGATATCTCAGTAGCATATTTACCATTGGCTCATATTGCTGAGCGACTCCTAGGTCATTTTTTAAAACTTGTTTATGGTAACGAGACCGCCTTTGCTGAAAGTATTGAAGACATGCCGAACAATACGCGCCAGGTTGGGCCAACCATAATGTTCGGTACTCCCCGCGTTTATGAAAAATATTATGCCCGGATTTCCACAGGGATTGGGGATGCGACATGGGTGCAGAAAAAAGTTTATAACTGGTCAGTAGAAACAGGCAAAAAACGAGTTAAATTATTATCTAAGGAAAAATCGATTTCCTTCACATTAAAATTCAAATCAGCTATTGCCCGGGTTCTGATTTACAATAAGATCAGGGATATTTTTGGCGGCCGGATACGATTTATGATCTCCGGTGCGGCTCCTATTTCACCGGAAATAATACATTATTTTCAATGGATGGGTATCACCATTTATGAAGCCTATGGTATGACGGAAACAACTGGTGTTATATCTTGCAATAAACCGGGGTTTATTAAAATTGGTTCCGTGGGTCAAGTAATTCCTAAAACTGAAGTGAAGATTGCTGATGACGGTGAAATCTGTGTCCGTGCTCCACAAAACATAAAAGAATATTATAAAAACAAAGAGACAAC
>DTUJ01000218.1:0-4991 GCA_012964235.1 Fidelibacterota bacterium | reverse complement strand
CAAATTTGCCCGTGACCACAAACTCTTATACCAGGATTTGGCTGATCTTTCTAAAAAAGAGGAAGTCCACGAACTATTTCGCCAAGAAGTCCACATTAAGAATGAAAAGCTGGCTTCATATGAAACCATAAAGAAATTCTTTATATTGGAAGAAGATTTTGATCAGGGCAAAGATGAGTTAACTCCTACATTGAAAGTCCGGAGAAAAGTGGTGACGGAACGGTATAGAGACATCCTGGAAAATTTGTATAAGGCATAAACTGAATCCATAAAAAGACCGGTTAGGAATTTCTTTCATGAAAAACCGTATGATTAAATGAACCTGTTATTAATGCTTTAGAAATCATTTTTCGAAACTCGCCGATTTTTTATAGAGGTAAATCCTGAAATGCTTGGCGTAGAGCACCATTCCAAATTCATCACTTTTTGGTCAGTTCTTAATTTTTTCTTTCGGGGTTTTTCTTTCAGACAACCTTCCCTTCATGCCAGGCAGCCATCACCGCCGTTTCATCCTGGTCACACTGAAGTGATAACCCTATCTCCCCTTTTTTCAATTTTCGTTCAAATTGTCCCGATTCTTTAAATGCAAATTTCCCTGATGTAAAATATCGATCACGAATTTCCCAGTCAAAGATTATTCGTTTCCCCGTCTTTGTATCGACAATCACGCCGTCATCCCTGAAATTTTCAGTGTTATAAATTTGCATTACCAGACGGAGGTCGTCCTTGACATTATTAAATTTTTCAACAAATGCCTTCAAGCTTACCTTATGCCGATTGTACATGCTTGGGCGTTTCATTCGTCGACTGTATTTTGGGGTGAGCTGCCTTCTATTATTTCAACAATCTTCTGTCTGATATTTTCTGGTGTAACAATTATATCGGCATGCCCGTGCTGATGAAGCCACTGGGTTGTCTGAAAATCCCGTCCTAATTTGTGTCCCACATATTGTTCAATCACCCGCCGGCCGGAAAAACCAATATTTCCGCTGTTGAGCTCAAACAACCTGATTCCCCGGGAACCATAGCCAATTGCAACTCCTCCTAGCGTTGGATCGGTGATCAGGGTGATCACAGGTATTCCTTTGTGCTCTACGCGGGTGAGGGCTACATGTGCCTTGGGAATGCCAACCATGGAAGAACAACCTTCATGCATGCGGGCGCCCCCTCCGCAGGCTTGAAGAATCATGGGCAATCCTTTTGTCAAAGCAATCTCTGCTGCACGCCAGATCTTTTCTCCGGAACTCATACAGTAAGACCCGCCTAAAAATCCGAATTCCGTTCCGCAGTAAATAACTTCATTTTCAAGAATTTTTCCCATTCCGGTGATTAGAGCGGAAGTCATTCCAGTTCTCAGGCGAGTTTCCTCCAATTTTTCACTATATCCTGGAAATTCTAAAATATCTTTATCTTTAACATAGCGGGTTTCTTCATGTTCATTGAAGGAGCCTTGATCCAGAATCAAATCCATATAATCCCAGGCGCTTGGTCTGACATACTTGTGGCCACATATATCGCAAACGTAATTGTTTTTTTGAAGGAGGGAACCATTCACAGGATCATAAATACGCTTCCCTGACTTTGAGTAGCAATCCTTGTGACGCTGTACGAATCCCTCCTTATTTATTATAGGAAGTCGGGATACTTTTTCCTGAATTAATCGAGTCTTGTTTACCGTTACCTCATCCCAATGACCAATCTTTTTCCAACGTTTGATTCTATTTTGAAAAAGTTCTTTGGCAGGAATTTTATTCAATTTTCCAATCCAATTTTTTAGAGCTGTCCCCGCAGCCTGGATTGCTTCAGCCGGATTGCGGTGTGCCGGACCAGGCTTTTCAGGTACCATTTCATCTACAATGCCCAATTCAAATCCTTCCCGGGAAGTTATCTGGGAGACTTCCGCTGCTTCATTAGCTCGGTGACGGGTATGGAAAAGTATTGACGAACATGCCTCTGGGGTAATTACAAGATAAGTAGAATATTCCATAGCCAACACGCAATCGCATCCTGTTAACGCGATGGCTCCCCCGCTGCACCCGCGATTTATAATCAGAGACAAAGTTGGAGTGTTTGATTCAATCAATTTTTGAATAGTCTCTCCAATCCGCCATGCAATGCCTCCCGCTTCTGATTCTTCCGTGGGATCAGCCCCCGGTGTATCCACAAAAGTAATGATCATTCGACTTTCTTCATTCGCCGCATCAACAGCGCGGATTGCCCTCTCATAGGAAGCCGGAGTAGGCATTCCATGGTTCCAGTGTTTTACTTTTTCGCCATCCTTCATCATTTCCAGCATTTCATTATAACGGGAAGTGGGGCCGGTCTGCTGGCCAATTGACATCAATGGGATTGATGACCCGTTGATTGTGATCTCTGCCCGATGAGTCTGGATCAGCCAGGCGCCAAATTCATCGCTGGAAAAGCATTCTTCAACAGAATCAAATAATGAAAGATAATCAAGATATTTTGGGCGCTCAGGATGAAAGGACAATTGATATTTTTCATATTCAGACAGTTGATCAATATCCTCCGCTGAATAACTGAAGTTCCCTTCTTTCTCAAAAGAATAGTAATAATGGTTCGTGTGTTCAGTCATGAACGCTTCGGGCTTTTGATTCCCTTTTTTTCATGAGTGAACGAAGGAGGATCATACACTCTTTTTGTTTCGTACTCATTCCAAGTAATTTAAAAATGTATTGATCAACAAAGTTTCTGTCTTCCTGTTCCAATTCTGTTCGCCAATTATAAATCGGTCGTTCTAAAAATCCTGAGAGATTGGAAGGGAATTTTATATTAGTGAAAAGCGGAATCGGTAATTTAACGAGATCATTTTTTACCAAACGGACGGCGCCTCCTCCCAGCCCTCTCCTTCCAAAAAGTTCTACCATGAGCCACACCCATGATGAATTCAGAATGTAAGCCCATGTTTCCACATTTTTTCCATCCTTTGGATGCAAACCGTAAAACGTATGTTCAAATGGAAGATTGTCCTGATTCCAAACAACAACATGACGTCCGCCACGGAGGTCCATCCATAGTAAGGGCGCTTTTTTAACTTTGAATCCTCCACCATTCAAACTAATCCAGGATTGAACATCTGTTCGGGTAAATTTAATGGAAGCTGTCTCTTTAGGACTTCGAATTGCAGGAAGGGAGTTTTTGATTTTCTCTTGATGGTAGAAGGCACGATTATTCCCGGTGATGATCCCGGAACAAACAGAAAATACGCCACCGATTGTTTCTAACGCTTTGTTCTCCCCTATTTGTTTCAGAAGCCATGATGGACACCTGAATAAAGATCCATGCCAGCCAAGGTCTAAAGACTGTAAACTTTCCTGGGAAATTGATTTGCTCTTTTGATCCAGGTCTACAATTATTTGATTATTTTTCGCAGGATTTTTGCGAACCCCTGAGATAATCACTGTGTTGACTTCCTGCTTGAAATGCCTAGAACCTGAATCGGTTATTGATAAAAGTTGAAATTCGTCTCTGAACAGTTTCCTTAATATTTCTCCGTATGAATTATCCATCCAGCTGTTTGGAATGATAAATGTGAACACTCCATTTTTATTCAAATTCTTTAATGCTTTCAGTAGAAAATAAATGTACAAATCACAACGTACAGATAATTTTATACCAGAAAACTCAGGTTGAAATTGTTCAATGAGCTTTTGCTTATAATCTGAAGATAAATATTCCTGCCGTACATAGGGCGGATTAGCAATAATCACATCCACAGGTTTTTTTGGTTTGCTATTGAGATAATCACCTTGAATCAAATGAGGAGAAAAGCTCATATTTCGTTTACAGGCTTCCAGAATTTCCCTGTTTATTTCCCATCCGTGAACATGCTCTGCTTCCCACCCTCTTTTTAGTTGATAATCATATTTATTACAAAGGCCATATATTTCCTGGCAAAGTGTTTTCAAAAAAATTCCATCTCCTACTGAGGGATCTTGAAACTGATACTCACAAAGGATGGTGAGAAAGCTTTCGCCGGTTCTTCTATCTGCTAATCCGGTAATGAAAGTATGATATTGATCATACGATACGTTTGGAAAATCCTGAATCAAGCGCCATAAAATTGCTTCCCTGACCATGAATATTGCGTGTTCATTTGGGGTGGACACAACTCCTTCATCAGGATCTGCACGATTATTGAGATATTGGGAGGTTACCTTTAGAATTTTGAACTCCTCCTTAATTTATTATATTGGGATTATAGACCAAAAATGGACAAAAATATCAGAATAATAATTGAATTCTTTCATGGGAAGTGATCATAAATTGACCCAGGCAGGTCCATCTCCTCCTTCGGGCGGGACCCAGTCAATGATCTGGTAAGGATCCATAATATCACAGGTTTTGCAATGAACACAGTTCGAAAAATTGATTTGAAGTTTTCTGGTTTCTCCTTCTCCAACCATTTCATAGACATCAGCAGGGCAAAAATTTTCACATGGATTCCCAAATTCCTCTGAGCATTTTGTTATACAGACATCCGGATCACGAACATGCAAATGTGGAATTTGATCTTCCTCATGGGCTGTAGCAGAATGGTAGACGTCAGTTACTTTATCAAACAGATATTTTCCATCAAAACTTAATTCGTTATACCGGTTTTCAATTTTGCCTTTCTCCATCCTTAGATGTCCCGATTCACTGGACAGTCGGTTTTTAAATCCCCAGCCTCTTCCTCCTGTAACCAGTCCCATTCCGGCATTTATGAGCCCTCCAAATAATCCGTGGTCAAACGCCTGGTGAAAATTGCGAACCTTCCATAATTCGTCTCTCAGCCAGCTTGAGTTTACCTTCTTCTCAAAATCCGAAAGTGTTTCATCGGAAAAATTATTTTCACTTAACGCATCCACAATTGTTTCTGCAGCCAGCATCCCGGATTTCATTGCAAGATGAATTCCTTTTAATCTTTGTCCATTCATAAAACCGGCGGAATCACCAATGAGCATGGCGCCATTGACAGTCAATTTTGG
>DTUJ01000217.1:4052-7426 GCA_012964235.1 Fidelibacterota bacterium | reverse complement strand
ACCAGCGATCTGGCAGCAAAGGCGGTATACTCCCTGGCCCATCATTATGATCTGTTTCTTCACAATGCGGACAGTGCATTGAAATACTATGAGATGATTCAACACCTCCATCCGGAAAGCGAACAGGCATCCGCTTCACGTGCTCGCTATACCGCCCTCAAAAACCTGCTCAGAGGAGAATCTGAAGAAGATTTGGAAGCAGAAAAGAAATCTTCCTCACTCAAAACAGTTCCGTTAGATTCAATTCCACCCGCTCCTCATAAATCTGTTTCGAAGGATTCTGCAATAAGCATTATAAGGCCGGATTCTGTTCGTGTTCCAATTGATACATCTATTATAGTACCATGATTATTGAACAATGTAAAATTATCCGAAATGATGAAGTTGCTGGAGGAATCTGGGAAATGGAGTTCTCAGCACCGGAAATTGTGTCTTATTATACCGGTCCGGGACAGTTTCTGGAAATTCTTTTAGAAAATAAATGGAGTTTTACTGTTCGCCGTCCCATGAGTATTGCCAATGTGGAGGAGAAGCGTATTACAATCATATACAAAATTTTTGGACGGGGTACAAAAATATTATCCGAAAGTAAAATTGGCGGCATTCTTGATCTTTTAGGCCCGCTTGGAAATGTATTTTCGGGGTGGAAAGAAAAATACGTTCCGATTTTAGTTGGTGGTGGTGTTGGGTTAGCTCCAATTTTGAACCTTTTTAAAGAGTGCCAGAAATACAAAATTCATTCAAATTTAATCCTTGGAGCAAGAACCGGCCGGGAACATTTCATAGATCATGATCCTTCAAATGGGATTTTCCTCACAACGGATGATGGTACGCTTGGAACTTCAGGGACGGTGATTCCAACTTTGGAAAATGTGTTTTCTGTTGTTGACAATCCGATGGTTTATGCCTGTGGACCGCTTCCCATGCTTAAAGCGGTGCAGGATTTTGTCATTCAGAATAAGATTCCAGCTCAATTATCGGTAGAAAGTTATATGGGCTGTGGTACAGGGCTTTGCCAAGGGTGTGTTATAAAAAAACGAAATATTAAAGCGAAGGCACACAGTTATCATGAGCGCTATTCCCTGGTGTGTATGGATGGTCCAGTTTATTCAGCTGATGAGGTGTGTTTTGACTGATTTTCGTATTCAAATTGGAAATATAGAGTTTAAAAATCCAATATTTACTGCTTCAGGTACATTTGGTTATGGAAATGATGTGCCTGATTTTGTTGATGTCTCGAAATTGGGTGGTATTGTTACAAAATCTATCACATTACATCCTCGGGAAGGAAATCCACCGCCTAGAATCGTGGAAACACCTTCCGGTATGATAAACTCGATTGGATTAGCAAATGTCGGTGTGGATCATTACATGAGAGAAATGGTTCCCTCTTACAGCACCATTGGTACAAAAATAATCATGAATATTGCCGGTTCGACTTTAGATGAATATATTGAAATTATACGGAAAGTAGAATCAATCTCTTCTGATATTGCTGGATATGAAATAAATATTTCATGCCCGAATGTAAAAAAGGGAGGAATGGAATTTGGCGTGGATAGGTCACTCACAGCAGAATTAACCAGAACACTGAGAACTTTGACTGATCGACTCTTAATTGTGAAATTGAGTCCAAATGTAACGGATATCGCTGCAATTGCAGTAGCAGCGGAAGAATCCGGCGCTAACGCTGTTTCTGCCATTAATACCGTTGTTGGGATGAGCATTAATCCAATGAGCTGGAAAAGTAATATTTATACTGTTTTTGGTGGATTGTCAGGCCCTGCAACGAAACCAATCGGTTTAGCCGCGGTACAAAAAATATTTCATTCAGTAAAAATTCCTATAATAGGAATCGGCGGAATTACTAATTCCCTGGATGTGATTGAATATTTTTTGGCTGGAGCATCCGCTGTCCAATTGGGAACTGTGAATTATCAGGATCCGTCTGCCGGTGAAAAAATGATTGATGAACTTGAGACGTACTGTAAAGATGTATCTATTGATAGCATTTCTTCACTTGTTGGAAAAGTAAAAAACTAATATCCGGTTAGTGCATAAATATATTTTACCAATTATCATCTCCTTATCAGGTGTAATACTTGTTGTGAATTGCTCCAGCTCACCCCGGTATACAACAGGAAGCAGGAACCGCTCAAAACCAGTCAAAAAAGTAAATTCTACCGCGAAATCCAAGAAGATACTTAAAGGTATAAGCTCTTATTACGGTGAGGATTTTCATGGTAAATTGACTGCAAACGGGGAAGTATTTGATATGTATGGACTCACTGCAGCACATAAAACACTTCCCTTAAATACAATAGTCAGGGTGACCAACTTGGAGAATAAAAAATCATTAATTCTTCGCATTAATGATCGCGGACCCTATGTGAAAGGGCGTATGCTAGACTGTTCCTATGGTGCGGCCTTAAAATTAGGCTTTATCGGCAACGGGACGACCAAAGTCAAAGTCGAAGTCATTGAGTTGGGGGACGATAAATATATGAAGCATAAAGAGTAGGGATAATGGCTTTTAAAATATATTTAGCTGTCAATCCGCATGGTGGAATGGAAAAAGGCCTAGAGATTCTTGATTTAGTCAGACCTGTTTTTTATGATAAGGGAGTTGAATTAACAATACTTGAAACAGAATATCCCGGGCATGCGCAGGAAATGATCAACACTATGGATTTCGAAGACATTGACGGGTTCTGTGCTATCGGTGGTGATGGAACCTTTCATGAAGTTGTCAATGGGCTTTTAACCCGGAAAGATAAAAAACAGGTGCCAATTGGTCTGATCCCGGGCGGGACAGGGAATTCCTTTATGCATACGGTTGAATGTCTGGATCCTGTAGAAGCAGCAAAACGCATTGTTTCCGGGAGTACAATTCCTGTAGATGTTGCTGAGGTCAAAACCGGGAAAGAATTGATTTATTCAATAAATATCATCGGTTGGGGATTGGTAACTGATATTGGAATAACAGCAGAAAATTACCGGTGGATGGGAGAAAGCCGATATACACTGATATCGATGCTGGAAATATTCAGATTGAAACAGCGATCAGCTAAATTAATCATAAATGAAACTGAAGAAATAAATGATTTCACTTTTATTCTCGCCTTAAATACAAAGCACACCGGCAAAGGTATGTATGCTGCGCCAAAAGCAAAATTGGATGATGGATTAATTGATCTGATTATCGTTCGTGAGAAGGGGAAAATGAAATTATTGAATTTATTACCGAAAATTTTTGATGGTACTCATATCGAATCGAACATTGTTGAATATTCTCAGGTGAGTCACTTCTCTTTATTTCCTGATGAGGAGTCGCCATTGAATATTGATGGTGAGATAACAGGGAAAACACCTAT
>DTUJ01000217.1:0-3952 GCA_012964235.1 Fidelibacterota bacterium | reverse complement strand
GATTGAACTTTTTCGTGATAAACCGAATCCAACAAGAAATATTGCCATTACTCTGCTTGGAATTTCTTATATACCTATCCTGTTGGGTACATTAATTTCTTTACGCCAATTGGATACTTTTCATAATTCGCATCTGACATTTGGGCTATTTATTTCTATTTGGATGTGTGATTCAGCAGCTTATCTGATTGGAAAAAAGTGGGGAAGAAAAAAGATATTCAAACGGATAAGTCCTAAAAAAACGGTTGTTGGATGTGTTGCAGGATTTATTGGTGCAGGCGTGGTTTTTTCCGTCATGATAGCAACAAAAGTTTTAGGTAATCAATTCGGATGGGTAGATGTAGCTATGTTTACAGTAATATCCGGTATTTTTGGACAAATGGGTGATTTTGCTGAATCGTTAATTAAGCGGGATGTGGGTGTGAAGGATTCTGGTTCTTTCCTCCGTGGTCATGGGGGTGTCCTTGATCGGTTTGATTCTCTGTTTTTCGCAAGTCCGCTCACCTTTGTTTATGTGCAGTTATTTTTTTGACAATTTGATATAATTTTAGTGGATTTGCGATCAATTTTAGCCACTGACTGTGGCAGTACAACTACGAAAGCCATCCTGATTGAACTTGTGGATGGAGAATATCGTTTGCAAGTCAGGGGAGAAGCTCCGACAACAGTTGAAGCGCCTTTTGAAGATGTCACCAAAGGTGTCTTGAATGCCGTTGGTGAAGTCGAAGAACTTTCCGGAAGAAAGCTTTTGGATGGAGAGAATATCCTTACACCGCAGAATGGTGATGAAGGGGTAGATATTTATGTTTCTACAAGCTCAGCCGGCGGTGGACTTCAAATGATGGTAGCCGGGGTAGTAAAATCCATGACAGGTGAAAGCGCCGAAAGAGCTGCTTTGGGTGCCGGCTCAATAGTCATGGATGTACTGGCTTCCAACGACGGGCGGATGCCGCATCAGAAAATCCAGCGCATTCGTCAGCTTCGCCCGGATATGATTTTGCTCTCCGGTGGGATTGACGGCGGTACTACGAAACATGTGGTGGAACTTGCTGAAATATTGCATGCTGCTAATCCAAAGCCGCGCCTGGGGAAGGACTATAAATTGCCGGTAATATATGCCGGAAACAATAAAGCCCAGGGTGAAATCATGAAAACTCTCGCTGAAATGACCGACCTGACCATTGTTAACAATATTCGTCCGGTTCTTGAGCGTGAAAACCTGACACCATCACGGGATAAAATCCACGATTTGTTCATGGAACACGTGATGCAGCAGGCTCCCGGTTACAAAAAATTAATGTCATGGACTGATGCACCCATTATGCCTACTCCCGGTGCAGTCGGGTCACTAATAGAGATGATAGCCAAACAGGAAAATATAACTGTAGTTGGCGTGGATATCGGTGGTGCTACAACAGATATATTTTCAGTGTTCCAGGAGCAGTTCAACCGAACGGTAAGCGCAAATCTTGGCATGAGTTATTCCGTTTGCAACGTGCTGGCAGAAGCTGGTATGGAAAATGTGCTGCGCTGGGTTCAGTTTGATATTGATGAAATAGACCTGAATAACCGGATTGGGAACAAGATGATCCGTCCAACTACCGTACCCCAATCCATGGAAGAATTGATGATGGAACAGGCAATTGCAAGGGAAGCGTTGAGATTGTCTTTTATCCAGCATAAAGCTTTTGCGGTGAACCTGAAAGGAATACAGAAGGAGAGAACCATCTCTGACGCTTTTGAACAATCGGAGTCAGGACTATCACTGGTAAACATGATTGAGCTGGATCTGTTGGTTGGCTCAGGCGGAGTCATGTCCCACGCTCCGCGCCGGGAACAGTCCGCCCGAATGCTTATTGACGCATTTCTACCGGAAGGTATCACCCAGCTTGCTGTAGACTCTATTTTCATGATGCCCCAGCTTGGAGTTCTCGCTAATATTGATAAAGAGGACTTAAAGGAAGATGCCAGAAAAGCCGCGGTTGAAGTCTTTGAGAAGGATTGTCTCATCCGCTTGGGGACTTGTATTTCTCCGGTTGGAAAGATTAAACCCAATATGACGGTGTTGACCGCTGAATTTGTTTTACCGGATGGAAAGTCAGAGCACTGTATAGTGAAGGCAGGAGAACTGCTTCGGATTAAAGTTCCGTATGAACCGCTGAAAGCGACCCTGACGCCGGGCAGGGGATTGGATATTGGTGCCGGAAAGGGTGAACCAATTGAGACAACTGTTTTTGGAGGCGTTGTAGGGCTTTTGCTTGATGGACGGGGACGTCCGTTTATGTTGCCCGAATCGAAGACAGAACGAATTTCCAGTTTGCAGAAATGGTCAACCGCCACGAATGAATATCCTAATATTCATCCAGGTTAATTATGGCTCACGCGTATACACCAGGTTTAAAAGTATTACAGGAAGTTAAAGTCGTGAAAGAACGGCGGCTTCCCTTAAAAGGCGATGTTGTTGTTAAATCAGGACAAACTGTATCTCCCGAAGATATTGTAGCTACTACCGATCTCCCGGGGAATGTCCGGATGGTAAATGTAGCGAACCTTCTGAATATTGATGCTCCGGACATCAGGGAAGTGATGCTCCTGAAAGAAGGCGATGCCGTTCAAGAAAATGGTCTGTTAGCTGAGACAAAAGGTATTTTCGGGATGTTCAAATCCCAGGCAAATTCCCTTATTGATGGTACGATCGAAGCCATTTCAGATGTAACCGGGCAGGTAACCTTACGTGAAGCACCGATTCCGGTTGAAATTGATGCCTATGTAAGCGGTGTGGTAAAGGAGGTTTTTCCTGAAGAAGGGGTGACAGTTGAGACCGATGCAGTTTTTATTCAGGGAATTTTTGGCATTGGCGGTGAAAACCGCGGTAGCCTTGAAGTGGTTGTTGAATCGCGCGAAGATGAACTCACTGTGGATATAATTACTGCTGACCATGCTGGAAAAATTCTTGTGGGGGGTTCATTTATCAGTCTGGAAGCCTACAAGAAGGCTCTATCCATGAACGTAGCAGGAGTAGTAGCCGGCGGTTTTAATTATCACGATTTGGAGGATGTTCTTGGATACACTCTTGGTGTCGCGATTACGGGATCTGAAGATCTGGCTGCGTCATTGATAATAACCGAAGGTTACGGGAATATCCGTATGGGTTTAAGGACGTTTGATTTATTGCGGGAGCATAACGGAAAGTTTGCATCAGTGAATGGTGCTACACAGATCCGCGCTGGTGTGATCCGCCCTGAGATCGTTATTCCGCTTTCACCGGATGAACTGAAAAGTGATCACAAAGAAATTGATTCTTCTAAGGGAATTCAGGCTGGGAGCATTGTTCGTGTGATTCGTGCGCCATACTTCGGCAGGATGGGGAAAGTGGTTAGCTTGCCGGCTGAACTGGGTAAGATGGAGTCTGAAACCATGGTGCGTGTAGCGGAAGTGGAAATAGACCATGAAACCATAGTGGTACCGCGTGCGAATCTGGAAATGCTTGAGACAGATTAGGATAAAGATTTAGATTAGCAATCAGTATAATGAAAATGTTTGTTGGAATAAAGAATAAACTCCAAGATCCCAATCCGAATCCTCATTCAGACTTGGATTTAGAATTTATCAAGAGAATCGCAAAACGGATTCATAAATCTGGTTTAATCACTCCCGCAGTGTTATTCCTGGAGATGACCAAACCATTAGCATTGATTGGAAGCCACGCGATGATTTTTTTTGGTCCGATTATCACCGCATTTATTAATGCTGAAGGATATTATCGTGCCGCAGAAATTTTTGAAGACCCAAATAATGTCGAAAAATTGGTTACTGAGATTGAATTACTAGAAAATGAAGCCACAAATAATACCAACGACATTGCAAGCCAAAAAACCAGAGTAAGTAGTGTCCAAATGGAGCAAAAATGAAAGATAACCAATTCTGGATCATTGGAGCGGACTTGCGAAAA
>DTUJ01000216.1 GCA_012964235.1 Fidelibacterota bacterium | reverse complement strand
AACCCCAGACATCCGAACCTCCGGTTGTGTCTCCGGAATTCCATTCCTGGGAAGGAAACCAGATCCGTCCAACTAAATCCAGACTATATTCATTCGGTTGAGCAAAAAGACCGGATTGAATTTGAACCGATAACACAACGATAATATTGATAATGATTTCCCAGATGTGATTTTTTGAATATTTCATGAAGTTGTTTTGATTAATGTGTTTAGGGAAATTTAAATTTGTAAAATTTATTCCCTGATCGTCCAGCACCTCAAGTCCATTTTATTGAGAATAATTTCCATATTTGAATGCTGATTTAACAGTAATTACTACAATAATTTGATTTATCTATTACTTTAGCATAATGGATTTTATCCATTCCTTTTTTCGTTCAATGGGCCATTGATTCATTGAAACATTAATTTGTGAAACTCCCTTTCTGACCAGACGCCATTTATATCCGTAATATGCACCGGCAACAGCACCGAGGCCCATCATTGCAGATAACCCCTTCATATGACGCTCACCCTTTGCCGTCCCTGCGCCCCATGCTGGGAATAGTGGCCAACCGAAAAATGCTCCTGCCGCGCTGCCACCATAGGCACCCAAACCACCCCAAATAATGACCTGATCTAATGTTAATTCCGGTTCGCTGGCAATGGCATGAATATCCTCCATTCGGATTTTTTCTTCTGAATTGGAATTATCAGTAATGAAAAGATTCAGCCCTTCCAATTTAACAACACGATAATTTTTATATGTTTTATGAACTGTTTTTATCCACCATGATTTATTGCCAGTTGCATAAATTGATATAGATTCATCATTTATTTGTTGAACCATTTCAGTAGGTTTAGAAACAGTAACCAGATTTTTTTCTTGCTCAACTTTTTCAAGAGTAATTTGAATGTAATCCGGATTAAGCTTCCAGAAACTACCTGTTAATATATCCGAACCCATTGTTGGAATTAATGGTATAGGACTTACAGGAAATACTAAAGCCGTAAATGGAAGATTGCCCAACGTCCACAGATTTAATTTACGGTTAATAAAAATATGTTTTGTTTTATACCCTTCCTTTTTAAACGTAAGTGCAAAATTGGATTTTCTATCGGCTGATAAAACAAAGGGTGTTAACCCGATTATTTCTCCATCTTTAATTACGTAAGTATCTTCAGGGTTCGTTGTTACTTCAATTGTCTGTTCAAACCCACCCTGGTCTACAATGGTTACCACTGATGCACAGGATGTCAATAGAATTGAACAAAACACAAGGAATATCAACACAAAATTATTCATTATTATATATTTCAAATCATCTCCTTTGAATTATTATTCATCCTACATGAGCAGTTTCATTATACAACTGAAAACTACAGTTTTCATCCTGTAGATTTCAGAAAATAATATCAACAGCAGAAAGTAGAAAATTTGATTATTTTACTGTTTTATATGATCCGATTTCTGCAATTATATTTCCAACAACCAAGGCAGATCCGCCTAATATAAGCCATAGAGTAAATTTTTCCATCCCAAATCCTATGGCAAGAATGGTTGCCCATACAGGTTCCAGGGCATAGAGTACCGATGCTCTAACGGGGTCCA
>DTUJ01000215.1 GCA_012964235.1 Fidelibacterota bacterium | reverse complement strand
GTTTCCACACCGGTGAGTGTGGTTTCAACAGGTTCCTGATTAGCATCTACATCCGGTTCAGGGACACGATAAATGTATTTCTCATCATACTGGGAATAATTATCTCCGATCTCGCCGATATAAATATAAGATTCTTCCTCATCAGGTCCGGGTCCAACGGCAATGTCCTCCCAATCCCGGGCATCTGCTGCACCTTCAATAGTGTAGATGCCAAGATGTTCGCCGCGAAGGTTTAAAGCATAGATAACATTGTCATCGCCGGAATCATTATGACTCCATATGACATTTTTATTTTTCTGACTGGCGGCAAGACCAGAGGCTTCGCTGAGCCATTCATATTCAAGCTGGCCCAATTCCACACCGTTTGCAAAATCCGGAGAATCCTGTCCAAAAATACTAGGATTAGTAAAACCAATTGACACTGCAATTAATAAATGAATTTTTTTCATCATAAACTCCTTCTTATTTTCTTGGAATTTAATAATTGGCATATCAATTTATGTAAAAATCACCTTTTTTACAATTAGCGAACTATAAGTAATACTCTCTTCAATTTACCCCATCCCCACTTTTTTTCAAAGAAGTGCTCTACTTCAACAGCACCATCTTCTTCGTCTGCACAAACTCTCCTGCTTGTATCTGGTAGAGGTATACTCCTGCACTTACTGGTTTTCCGAATTTGTCTGTTGCATTCCAGTTAATAGATTTATATCCCGCATTTTGTTTTGTATTTACCAGTTGAGTTACTTCCCTTCCACCTAAATCGTATAGCGTTAGTGTAACAATTGCATCTTCCGGCAGGTCGTAGCGGAGGGTGGTGATAGGATTGAATGGATTTGGATAATTCTGATGGAGAGAATATACATTCGGAATAACAGGTCGTTTCCCTAAAGTAAATATTTCTTCTGATGGAATGATAAGTTCACCTGATCCTTCCAGAATGTATTTTTTACCACTTTTTGATTGAAGCGTCCAATTTATATTTTCTCCAGTATGCACTGCTATAGTATAACCAATTGTGAGCAATTCGCTCGAATTCATTATTTCAAGGTCACCAAATTCATTACAATAGTTCCAATCCCCGGCAAACCTGGCGTCAAATGCTCCTGTTGGAGGTTTTGGCGGGAGGCTGTAACTAAGTCTTTCCATATCTGAAAGCTCTATACCAAAGTATAACTCTGCACCCTTTATTGTTAAACTGTTCGTTATTCCTTTTAGGCTGTAATCCTTCGGTGGGCTCTTTGCTAATGCTCCACTGCTTAAGGTAATATCTCCATCCTGAAATGCACGAAGCCAGTATCCTGTCCCGGGGACTAATTCCTCCGAGAGTGTGTATCCTTCTGTAAAACTGTAAAGAGTATTGGGAACGATAATATTGCCAGGATCAGAAACAGAATAGATAGAGATTTCCTCAGATATACCGGAAATCAGGTTCCAGTCTGCGCTTAAGCTGAGGGTGAGTTCATTGATAGAAGAACCGGTTATGGTAACACTTCCGGCATTTATAAATCTCAGCCAGTAGCCCTCTCCTGCAGTAAGCACTGACTCTGAATTGTAGCCATCATCAAAAGAGTATAATGTTCCCTCAATTGATTCGGGAAATAGATAATTGCAGGAAGCATCTTCTACTTCGAGAGGAAGTCCCACCAGGTTCCAGTTTTCCATGTAGCTCACATCCATTGACGTCTGCCCGCCTTCTTCAATTGTCATGAGCACAGGAATGGTGGCTGTACCACCGTTGCTGGACAGGATGATGTTTGCGGTGTGTTCTCCGGATTCAAGTCCTGCGCTGGTAAATTGCACCTCAACTGTTTCAGAGGTTGAGTAATTCACTTCTCCCTGGTCAGGATCTACAGTCACCCACTCCGGTTCCTGTGTCACGAGAACCGAAAGATCATTGTGTACATAGGAACTGTTGTTGGAGACTTGGAGCCCCACGCTCCCGGCAGCATTCTGCATACCGATGGTGGCAAAATAAGTGCCGGTGATTGACAGGTAATTGAGTAAAACATCCCCACTGGGATAGAGCACCACCTGGAATGAATAAAAACTGTTCTCAAAGTTTGTCCACCAATGAGCTACTTCGTCAAAGGTAATAACCATTCTCTCAGAGTTCGAGTGATAGTAGACTTCTCCTGAACAGTATTCGTTGCACTGGTCATTCACCGGATTCAAATCATCCCAGAATCCAAAGATTGCAGGCCGTGGCGCACCACTATTGGGAATGCTGGTGTTATCCCACGCCGTATTGTCACTCCCGAAACCAACCCAGCCGTTGGCATTGACAATGCACTGGGAGTAGGTCTGCCCGTAAAAGGGGAAATCAAAGCTGATGTCAATTGAACCTCCGGCCTGGTCGTTGTGGGGAAATGAATAGGCAGTTCCGATGGTAGAAATGTCAATCCATTCCACTGAGATCGAAGGTTCATTATCTGAATCTGCCCAGAGATTACCGTGGGCATCGGGACCGCCTCCTACATTCTCAAATGGCGATACAGTCAGTGAATAGTAGAGGGTTGATTCTTCTTCACCGGTGTTGGTGATGGTGATGGATTCGTTGTTCGTCTGGTCTGGTTCGAGTGATACATCAAATGAAGATGGAGAATATGTGAGTTCCGGCTGAGCGGCATGGTCAAGACCATCCAGAACCATCAAACCTGTATTATCAGGATCAAGGTACTGCTTTAACCCGGAATTCCAGGAGACACTCACTTTTCCGTATTCATCCCAATCGTCATTACTACAGGCGGCATATCCGCCGTAGAGCTGTCCAACAATCCGGTGGCTGGCGCCATCATAGAGAGGAGAACCGGACGATCCGGGTTCCGTGGTACCGTCGTCCCAGTCCACCACGCGCCAATAACTGCCGGAAGTCTGGGCATTGTCGTAATCAAATGAAATCTTTTTAATATCTCCAGAGGGATGGTGAATACCAACAGGAATTGCAGGTACATTACCGGTGGCATCCCAGCCAGCATAATTAACATTATATAATTCCGGAATAGTTTCTGTTAGTCTAAGAAGCCCAAAATCAGAACCACTGCTGTTTCCCATTAGAGTTGAACCCTGGACAGTCTGATTCGTGGGACCATCTTGGTTCTGACAGCCTGGACTCTGATAATTAAACATAAATATCCAACTGGATTCTCCGCCCAGGCAGTGATTTGCGGTAAGAAAATATTGGGTCATATCCTGCCGGACGTTATTGATGAGAGAACCCGAGCAGAGCCGCCATCCCCCTCCAGATAAAATCATCGCCGCGGCCCGGACTTCATTCTGCCAATCGGCAAACTCCGGACAGTTTACATTATTGTTGCAGCTTCCTGAATCACCATAATCCCGGTCTTCTCGGAATCCGAATGTATTGCGATAGGCGTGGATGATGGTAGAGAGTTGAATTCGCGCATCATCGGATGTACTGGCGGGTTCATAGTATTCAAGAATGATTTGATCACCAGCTACGGGTGCAGTGGCAAAAACACCAGTTTCCTTATTGTTTAGATCAGTAAAAGCGCCAATGACGCGACTCTGATCTGCATTGTACACATAAAATTCACCACCGGATGGAAGCCAAAAATCATCGTAGACAATATTGATTGAATAAGCACCATGGGAAATTATTGCAAGCCGCCACAGTTTTCCGCCATCCTCGGTGGTTTCCCACGATCCTGAATTCTCCATATCATACTCAACAAAAAATGGATATCCAAACCTCAGCGGGACGTCCTTTCCGGCTAATTCATCTTCCAACAGGAGAATATCCACATCCACTTCATCCGGCATTGCAACCACTTCAAAATCATTGCGGACAGAATGCGTAAAACTGTAGGGTGTTCCCTCCTTGCTCACTTGTCCACTTACAAGTGATACGGATGCTGTAAGAGCAAATATAAAAATTATGAAACTGTTTAACCTGAATTTCATCTAAAAAACTCCTTTTATTTTATCACCTCTATTTCAACAGAATGAGTTTTTGTGACTGGGAAAAGGTACCTGCTTCTAAACGGACAAAATATACACCGCTGGAAAATCCGGAGGCGTTCCATTGGACAGTGTGGTGGCCCTGTTCAAGAATGCCATCCACAAGGGTTTCTACCAACCTCCCAGCAATGTCATATATTTGTAAGGACACGGCGGCATGTCGTGTCCCTACCATTGGAATGGCATACGAAATGGTCGTCACGGGATTAAACGGGTTTGGATATGCCGGGTGGAGGGTGAAGGTTGTTGGAATGGTTGATTTGGACTTTCTTAAAATCCACTGATTGACTTCTGAATCCAAAGTTAACTGCCCTTGATCAGATAATGGGATTGCCGCACTCCACTCCGTTCCGTTCGCAATGACAGGAACTAACTCCCAAACCTCACCATCTTTTATATTACAGTCAAACATAATAAGCGGACTGCCATCATTCATCACTTCAATTACACCGGAATCTTCGCAGTATTTCCAGTTACCGGAAAAACGCACATCAAACGCTCCGGCAGGCGGTTTGGGAGGTAAGCTGTAGCTGAGTTGCTCTTCCCCTGGTATTTCCAAACCAAAGTAAAGCGTTTGTCCATTGAAAGTCATAGAATTGGCACTGGCCAATCGTGGCGGGATACTAAACCCCTTTCCTGATTCCCGTCCTGGTATGATAAACACGGGATTCCCGAAAAGTTCCGGCCAGAAATCAAGAGTGTATGTCCCGGGCGGAAAAGGAGCATAACTTGCAGACAGTTCAAAGGAGCATACGCAGTCACAAGGATCTCCAACGTCCGTCATGGTTACATGAAAAACAGTTCCATCAAGCCATCCATCCCAAACTGGTTCCAGGCAGCAGTTCAGCTCAGGGTGAATCATTGTTAATGCCATGGTATTGCCATTAACCTCCAGATTCAACGAAGGATCTGGATACTGGAACTCACAGTCTGAAGTCGTCTGATCCACTAAACTGGGGCCGGATGAAAGAAAAACCTCTCCCTCTCCCACACTCCGCAGCCAGTAACCATAGCCCGGTTCAATCGTTTCAGCAGTAGTGTAACCAAAGCCAAACCCGTAGACCGTGCCGGGAATGATCAGCTGATTCGGGTCATAGATCGCGTTAACATCAACAGGAAAAGAAATACCGGAGATAAGGTTCCATCCTTCATTTAAACTGATAGTAAGTTCATTTATTGGTACACCTGTGATTGTGGAACTACCAGCATTATCAAAACGAAGCCAGTAGCCTTCACCTTGATCAAGATATGTTTCAGATATGTATCCATCATTAAAAGAGTACAATGTTCCTTCAATTGACTCAGGGAATAGAATAGTGTATGAAGCATCTTCCACAACGAGAGGCAATCCCACAAGATTCCAATCTATCTGAAAATCTATTGTAAAGATTGGAAAACAATTGGTAGTATCCTGATAGCCAACATAATCTTCAATACATTCCGGATATGGTGGACATAAATAATTACCTGTAATGTCAAATGAGAGATAATCACCATAATTAACATCTAAGTCACAAATTTCCTCAGGTATGTAATCAGAAAAATAATTATACTCTAACCTTAATTGTTCTATTTCAGTTAGTTCATTAATATTTTCTGGAATAGGGCCTGATAGTTGGCAATAAATATAAGCACCACACATAATACTTGTTAATCTTCCATTTTCCCATTCCTGAAGCCCTAATTCTAAAGGTTCTACAATGCCATCACCATCTGCAAAATAATATTCTTGTCCATCAACAACGTTCCAAAACCATGCATCAGGAGAATCCATGTATGGATTGGGAGAACCGCAATAATCATCCCAATCTTCACAATCCAAATCAATACCACTTTCATAACTATTATCTATAAATTCTTGTAAAACTGCAATATCATCACTGTTAAAACATATTCCTTCGATTTCCACAAAACCACTGTCGCAAGGTGACTGATGGAAATAATAAGCTCCCATATCAGCAATTGTACCATCAGAGTCTAATGGTGATTCAGGATCTCCTGCGTCTATACATGGTGAGTTTGATTGCAGGTGAAAGTCACCACTGTCTGGGGAAACGAAGAGGGGATCAGCGTCAATGTTGCCTTCGCCTTCCCAATTACCTTGGACATCACAATAATTGAAAAGGGGATCAGCGGAGTAAACGGAAATATTTGGATCTGTGGAGGCGGTATTATCCCAAATAATTGTATTCGTGACGGTGGGTGAAGAAACATAATAGCAATAAACTCCTCCACCATTTGTGCCGGCTGAGTTTCCAGAAATGGTATTGTTTGTGATAGATGGTGATGAGAAGGTAAAACATCCAATCCCGCCACCTTCCTCCGCACTGTTCCCGCTGATATTGTTCCCTTTGATAACCGAAGATGTGTAGCGGTCAAACGAAATCCCGCCTCCGTAATAAGCTGAATTAGATGTGATCGTATTATTCATAATAACAGCAGAAGAATAATTACAACTGATACCGCCACCATAGGTTTCGGATACATTCCCAGTAATGATATTATCTCTTATCGTTGGGGCAGAAGAAGTACAGTAAATCCCTCCTCCATCGTAAGCATTGCCTCCTGTAATGGTGAAATCAGCCAGAACTGCTGTTGAACCTACAATACTGTCAAATGTTACCACACTCCCGCTTTGGTTTCCATCAATAATCGTTGATTCTCTATCCTCCCCTATAACAGCTATGTTCTTGCTATTGTAGTCTATGTTCTCCAAATAAGTGCCGGAAGAGACAAGCACAGAGTCCCCATCACTTGAAACATCAATGCCGTGCTGTATTGTAGCAAAAGGAGATTCTGCTGAACCGTTGTTTGAGTCTGATCCAGATGTAGAAACATGCCAGGTGGACACACATTGTGATGTATCCTGGTATCCTACATTTCCTTCAACACACTCAGGATAGGGAGGGCAAAGTTGGTTGAAGTCCAGTGATAAAACGTCAAGATTTGGCTGGATGTCACAGATGCTCTCCGGTATAGTTCCACTTAACCAATTATTATTTAAATCTAAAACGGAGAGGTTTGTCAGGTTTCCTATGCTTTCTGGTATAGGCCCACTTAAGTAATTGACATAAATACGGACACTTTCCAGAAATTCCATATTCCCTATATCCTCAGGAATTTCACCGGACAATCCGCAAAATAAAGGATAACCGCAATCCAATTCAACCAGTCTTCCGTCACTATTCCATTGTTGAATATAACCCAATTCTAAAGGCTCAATCACACCATTGCCATTCTCGTCCATACTCATATTGATTGTCTCCGAACTGTTATCAATGAACTGTTGAAGAACGTTTATGTCTTCTTCCGAGTAACAGTCACCACCAATCTCTAGAAAACCTTCGTTGCAGGGTTCAGTCACCTGCTCATTTGTTCGGTAGCCATATGTACCTGTAAGATAAAGATAACCATTTCCCCCCAAATGAAGATCATAAAGTTGATAATAGCTTTCATCGTTATCAATGCCGGTGTTTATCTGAGCCCAGGTCTCCCCAT
>DTUJ01000214.1 GCA_012964235.1 Fidelibacterota bacterium | reverse complement strand
GGGGAGAAAAAATCTCAGAAAAAAATCTTAATGGCAACAGTGAAAGGGGATGTGCACGATATTGGAAAAAATATTGTAGGAGTTATACTGGGATGTAACGGCTATGAAATAATTGATCTGGGGGTAATGGTTCCGGCGGATAAAATTATCAATGCTATAAGGGATAATGAGGTAGATATTGTCGGTCTCAGTGGGTTGATTACGCCTTCATTGGAAGAAATGATTTATGTAGCGGAAGAATTGGAAAGGGAAAAACTTTCCGTACCTCTTCTTATTGGAGGAGCAACAACCTCAAAAAAACACACCGCTGTGAAAATTGAACAGCAGTATTCGGGGCCTACAGTCTATGTGACGGATGCTTCCCGCAGTGTAGGAACTGTTCAATCTTTGCTGAATAATAAAAGCAAGGGAGAATTCATTGCCGATGTTCGTAAGGAATATTCCCGTATTCGTGTTTCTTATGAAGAAAAAATGGTTACGAGAAATTTGATTCCTTTATCTGAAGCACGGGAAAAGAAATCTCATCAAAACTGGAAGAATTATAGTCCACCTGAACCCGAATTAAAGGGAATTCGCATTTTTGATAATTATGCTTTGGATGAATTAACAAACTATTTTGATTGGACACCCTTTTTTACCGCATGGGAATTGAAAGGAAAATATCCAAAAATATTTAGAAATAAAAAAGTGGGTCGCCAGGCAAAGATACTTCATGATGACGCATTGAAACTCCTCAATCGAATCGTGTCTCATAACCTTCTCATAGCCAAAGGAGTAATCGGATTTTTTCCAGCGGTGAGTATTGGAGATGATATTCGTATTTACAGAGATGAGGAGAGACAACATGAGAGAATGGTACTTCACCATCTTCGCCAGCAAATATCTAAATCTCACGGACAACCCAATCGCTGTTTGGCTGATTATGTTGCGCCGGAGGAATCCGGACTTAAGGATTGGATTGGAGCTTTTGTCGTGACCGTGGGACATGGAGTGGAGACACTCTCAAAAAGATTTGAAAAAGATGGAGATGATTACAACAAAATCCTTCTTAAGACTCTGGCAGATAGATTTGCGGAAGCCTTTACAGAAAGAATCCATGAGCGTGTTCGTCAAGAATTCTGGGGATATGCCAAGGATGAGGTAATGGACAATGAAGGTTTGATTCGTGAAAAATACCGGGGAATTCGACCTGCGCCGGGCTATCCATCCTGCCCGGATCATACGGAAAAATCAAATTTGTGGGATTTGTTAAAGGTGGAAAAACATACGGGGATCACTTTGACAGAGAATTTTGCAATGATCCCCGCTGCCTCAGTAAGTGGGTGGTATTTTTCTCATCCGGATTCTGCCTATTTTGGTCTTGGACCAATAAGCAGGGAGCAAGTGACAGATTATGCAAGGAGAAAAGGAATAGAATTTAATACTGCTGAAAAGTGGCTGGCACCTCATCTTGGATATTAGAAATATAAAATTAAGGTGAAAAAATACGAAGAACCGGGAATAAGTTGGTTAATATCAACAGACTGACTAAATGAAGATATCAGAAAAAATAGCAAATTATAAAGCTCAAGGTAAAACGTTTTACAGTTTTGAGTTTTTTCCACCAAAAACAGATTTTGGGC
>DTUJ01000213.1 GCA_012964235.1 Fidelibacterota bacterium | reverse complement strand
CTTCCAGCATTATTGAATCTCAACCAGTAGCCCTCCCCCTGGATCAGATTTATATCGGATATATATGCCCCATCATATGAGTATAAGGTTCCTTCCACTGCGGAAGGAAATAGGGAAAGATAATCAGAATCTTCTACATTTAAAGGTAATCCGACGAGATTCCAGTTTTCAGCATATTCAACTGTTATATCACTTTGATCGGAATAAACAATAAATTGACCCATTAACCCCTCATCTTCATGCTGAAGCATATGGCAGTGATACATGTAGGGGACTTCATCATCAGCAAAATCCTCAAATTTGGTAATAAATCGAACAGTTTCCATTTGTTTTACTAATACAACATCCTTTCTTCCTTGTTCATTTGGATTTGGCGCAACCCCGTTTCGATCTATTATATAAAATTGAACATCATGTATATGAAACGGATGCGCTATCATGGACATATTAAAGATCTCCCAAATCTCCGTATTACCTAATTCTACTGTTTGATTGATGATATCCATATCGAAAGACTCACCATTGAACTGAAACGGTCCCGTCACTGATCCAGACATCATATCTTCAGGAGATATCTGTATTGTCCGGGTAACTACAGACTCTGATTCATCGATAGCCGTAACATTCACTAATGAGGTTGGTATGTCAATAACAGGATTGTCATTTTGTTCTGTTATGTCAATTTGCAACAAGCTAAAATCGGATCCATTCAAAGGATTATTATTATAATTTGGAATTTCTGCACCCATCATCCCTGCTATATTAGTTGTACCATAAACAGAATTTGGTATTGTAGATCCATAGCTCATCAATTCTATTGATTCACCTAACATACCATTGAAATCTACCAGGATTTCCGCTCTTTCCCCAGGCGCCAATAGTAACCGTGTCATTATGAGTGGTCCTAATAATAATCCTCCATCTGAACCAATTTGGTAAAATGTGGAATTATCTGAAAACCCAATATTAAATGCCCGCATGGAAGATCCATTCAGCAATCTTAATCGAACAATCTGTGCTGGGACATTAACGTAGGCATCAATGGTTGCATTGACCATAGGAACATTATCTATATGGTCTCCGATGACAATTTGGTTGTTACTATCAAATTGCTTTGTTTGTAAAAGTAAAGGTATATCATCCACTCCATACGTTCGCGGTAATTCCAATGCTTCTTCTTCCTCATCTTTGACAAGTATAAAACCTGAAATTCCCTTGGTAACATGTTCGTTTGTTTTTTGATGAAGGTGGGGATGATACCACATGGTAGTTGCTTTATCTCTTACTGTAAAATGTGGGTTCCAAGTTTCACCGGGCATAATAACTGTATGCGGACCTCCATCATTTATTGCTGATACATGCATTCCGTGCCAGTGGATTGTGGTTTCTTCACCAAGATTATTCGTAACATAAATATCAACAAATTCACCTGCGTCAAAAATGAGGGTGGGTGCTAAAATATCACCATTTGCACCCATTGTTTGAGTTGCCGTACCTTCTAAAAACTGGGTAATTCCGTTCTGTAAATTGAGGTTGAACTCATTCCCACTCAATGTTTCGGGGATTAACAGTGGATTTTGAGCACTTATAAATCCAAAAACAGTTAGTATTATTGTTGTAATGTTT
>DTUJ01000212.1 GCA_012964235.1 Fidelibacterota bacterium | reverse complement strand
CGGTTTATTGCATGTTTTAGATCCTTCAGGATTTGAATTACCTGGTTTCCCTTTGAACATTGGAGGTGCAAACGGTCTAGATGTATGGGGGTCTCCAGCAGTATCAGATCTGGAAGGAGATGGAGATATTGAGATTGTAATAGGATCAAAAAATAAACATTTGTTCATTGTGAATTCAGATGGAAGTGTTCAGGTAGATTATGATGCTGAACAGTTTTTGATGGGAACACCTGCATTAGGTGATATTGATGGAGATGGGGAACTGGAAATCGTGTTTGGCGGGTATACCTCTTCTGGAAAACTGTTTGCGGTCAACCCAGATGGTTCCAACGTTCCAGGGTTCCCTTATGATCTTGGTGAAAAGATCCAGCGGGGGGTTGCGCTGACTGATTTTAATGGGAATGGAAGGGTTGATATTGTTTGTGGAACTGACAGTGGGCACCTTTGGTTAATCTATGATGACTTGACAGTTGCAGATGGATTTCCATTTGAAGCTTCGGGTGATTTCAGAGTTGCTCCATCCATCTTGGATGCAAATGGGGAAAAAATTATTTTTTCCGGAAATAATGATAATAACTTTTATGCTATTAGTAATGAGGGAGGCCTGCGGTTTCAGGTTGAGACCGGAGATGATGTGAACACTTCTCCTGGATTTATTGAAACGGAATATGGAATCGGTATTTTCTTTGGTTCTGATGACGGATTTATTTACGGCGTTAATCTTAATGGGGATCCGCTTCCTGGATGGCCGATTGATTTAAATGCAAGTGTACATTCTTCACCTGTTTTTTCTGATTTGGATGGGGATGGAGAAGTAGAGGTTATTACTGCAACAGTGGCCGGCAATCTTTATGCATTGCGTTTGGATGGCAGTACATATCCTCATTTCCCGATCTCCGGATCTGTACCATATAGAGGATCACCTGCAGTACAAGACATTGATGGTGACAATGATAATGAGATTTTGATTGGAAGTAGTGGTGGACTAGAAATAATTGACATTAAAGAACAGGGCTCAACCGATGGTTATTGGAACATGCACCGGGGGAATCTATCCCGTACGGGGTATATTGAACTTGAAACAACAACTGTTCCGGGCATATTCAGTAACACCATAAATGTAAGCGGAGGTAATACAGACTATGATCTTGTGTTTGGTTTTTCTCCTTATGCCACAGACGGTTACGATTCCGGGATTGACCTGTATGCACCACCAGCACCGCCACCACCAGCGTTTGATGCAGCTCTGTTTTGGGATAATAATCGGTATTACACGCAGATTTTATATGGTCCTGCTCAAGATACTGTTGAGTGGGATATTCAACTGCAATATCCGGAAGATAATACCATTATCCTGACTTGGGATAATACTGGCTGGGATACACTGAGCACCTTCATACTTCAGGATGCTTTTGGTGGTCTTTTAGGTATAGACGTTGATATGACTGTTGAGAACAGTTTGACATTAACGGATCCTATGATTACAATTTTAAAATTGAAGGTCATACCGGGATCACTGTCTATTTTTAATGAGAATGATTTGAAAGTACCTCAGGATTATAGCCTTTTTCAGAACTACCCCAATCCATTTAATCCTGTGACACAGATCACGTACAGTATACCTCAGCAAAGTTATATTGTGT
>DTUJ01000211.1 GCA_012964235.1 Fidelibacterota bacterium | reverse complement strand
GATTGAATCAGTTTCTGTGAAAGATATTTCTAAACCCCGGGAATAAAAAGGATCGTTTTCGTTGCCATTATCGTACATCATTAGGTTTTGGTTCTCCAAAATCTTCACAGAATGTTGCCAGGAAAACCCAAGATCTGTACCGACTGTTACATCTCCGCTTGGCATTTCTTGACCCATATTCCAGATAATATTACCGGTATCATAGTCAATTTTTGTAATTCGTGACATATTCCGTACAGAGAGGTACACTGCATTATCAATGGGGTCATACCAGACAGTATTGCTATGGGTCCATTCGTAATGGAAATCTGCAGGAATTGGGTGAGTATATAATAAATCCTGATACAGATTGGGATTCCAATCAACAAAGCTGAAATGATCGAAGACACTCCAGCTCCACACTTCAACACCATCCCTATTCCATTCCACGATTCGATCACCCTGCCAGGGTAGAGAATCAATATACATGTAAGTTTCGGGGAGTTCAATTTCTTCAGGAACGGGGAGTAACGTATCCTGGGAGGTGAGCGCAATGATGTTTCCGTTTTGCATGGGGAATACATCATGATGTACTCCAATCCCCTCCAGTTCAGATGGTCCTTGCCAGACAAGCTCATTTTCGATGTTCATCTCAAATACTCTTCCGGGTTCATTACTTTCCCTGCCATCAGCAAGACCGATAAAATTCCCATTTTCCAGAAAATAGGTAAATTGAACTTTGTAGTCCATTCCGTTATTCCATTCCACATCACTATCGATAAACCAAACTGGATCACCGTAGACATTTATCGCATAGATTAATCCTGACCCAAGCCAATCCATGATGGTAATTCCGGGCTGAACTCCGGATGAATCATATATTACTATGTTGAAAGAAGATAATTCTGGATGTAATGGCAGAATATAAAAACTCCAACTTTCACTCCAGGGTCCATAGCTATCATTATCATCAATTTCCCTGATCCTCCATTGGTAAGTCTTATCCCATTCAAGTCCATCTTCAATGATTAATAATAAAGTAGAGTCTACTCGTTCAATTAGAGGATTTTGAAATTCAGCTGAATCGTTTCCAGCTACTTGAATTTGGTAGGACTTAGCACCGGGAATCTGTTCCCACTCAAAATAAACGTGCGTATAATTCAGAGTATCGTTTTCAACAGGTTTCACCAATTGTGTTGTGGCAATACTGATTGAAAAGAGAATAAATGTAAAATATTTCATCCCATTAATCTTTTACAAGAAAGAACCTTGGAAACGAACTATTTAATGAATAGAGGAAGTTAGGGTTATGGTGCCATTTCCAGAACTTCTGATCCAATACCCCTGCCCCGGTTCGACTGTTTCAGTCGGTTCGTAACCGTCATTAAAGCCGTACACTGTTCCATCGATGATTAACTGATCAGGATCGTAAATGGAACTGACATTTACCGTTTGTGAAATTCCTGAAATCATGTTCCAGCCATGTGTCAATTCAATGGATAATTCATCCAGTGATTGTCCTGAAATTGTGGATGTCCCATCAGATTGGAATCTCAGCCAGTAACCGATTCCGGAATTCAAAATAGACTCCTGAGAGTATCCACCTTCTGTAAAAGTGAACAAGGTATTTTCTACAGATTCTGGAAATAAAAACTGGGCATCAGGATTTTCAAC
>DTUJ01000210.1 GCA_012964235.1 Fidelibacterota bacterium | reverse complement strand
TGTTTATTATATTCTAAGGCTCCATGGTCTGTAACTTTATGACCATTTTCTTGAAGAAATTTTTTAATCTCTTCTTTTAATGCAAATCCAGCATGATCTGTTGCAAGATGGATTTTCATTATTCCCCTTTATAAAAGTGATGCTACAAATTCACGAATTCGGGATTCCACCTGGTCAGCGGTGAAACCAAATTCTTTTGCTAAATCTATCCCCGGTGCGCAGGTCCCAAAATGATCTAATCCAATCTTAATTCCATTCTGCCCAACATATTTTTCCCACCCAAGAGTCACTCCTGCTTCCAAGGACACCGTTAAACATCCTCGAATTGGAATGACTTCATTTTTGTACTCAAGTGATTGCTTATCAAATAATTCCCAGCAGGGCAAGCTCACAACCATAATTTGTTTATCCTTCATATTTTCTGCAACTTTCAGGGCTAAGGACACTTCTGATCCTGTAGCTATCAAATTAATCTCAGGCTTTGTACATTTCCTGATTATATAACCACCCCTACGAACCCCTTTTTCAATTTTTTTAATGGATTGTTGAAAGACCGGAACACCCTGTCTGGTTAATAAAAGAGCACTGGGATTGTTTTTAGATTCCAGCGCTAATTTAAAGCAAATAGCGGTTTCTTTAGCATCAGCAGGACGGAAGACCTGTAAATCCGGAATAGCTCTCAGCGACATGGTTTGTTCTACCGGCTGATGGGTGGGACCATCCTCGCCAACATAAAAAGAATCGTGGGTAAATTCATGGATGACCCGAATTTTCTGCAGTGCACCGAGACGCAAAGCAGGGCGGCTGTAATCAGAAAAAATTAGAAATGTTCCCCCAAAAGGAATGATGCCAGAATGAAGAGCCATCCCATTTAGAATTGCAGCCATGGGAAATTCTCGTACTCCAAATGCAAGATTTCGCCCGAAACGATTATCTTTCTGAAAATCTCCATATTTTTTTGCAAAACCACCTGTATAATTAGACGGTTCAAGATCTGCAGAACCTCCAATAATATTAGGAAGCTGTTCCGCAAATTTTTCCAGTGTAGCTCCAAAAGCTTTTCGTGTCGCCAAAGAAATACCCTCATCAAATTCAGGAAAGTCTAATTCAGGAAGAATGTCCTCTATTACCTGAGTCCATAATTGATTAAAATCTCCATCTTTTCTGGCAATTTCCAACGATTTTTTCCAGTCTTCCACTTGATTTCCTAAATTCAAAAATCCTCTCTGAAAATGCCTTTTGACTTTATCCGGAATAAAAAATGATTCTGGAGGAAGCCCCAGCAATTCTTTAGATGCATCAATCTCAGCCTGGGGGAGGGGTGATCCATGAGTGTTATGGTCTCCTTCCATAGAGGCTGTTCCTTTTGCCATGACAGTCTGCCCGATAATAATGCTGGGACGATCAATGATCTGAGCTTTTTGGATTGCCTCCCGTATGGCTTGATGATCATGGCCGTCAATTGTTTGAATATGCCAACCAAATCCTTCAAATACAGTTGCAATATCTGTTGATTCAGATCGGTTTGTTTGCCCGGAAATCTGAGCTTTATTGGAATCATAAAGCATGATCAGTTTTGCCAACCTCCAATGTGCTGCTAAAGCAGCGGAACCCAATGCCACCGGTTCCTGAAGATCGCCATCACTGGCCAGAACATAGGTGAAATGGCTGAGATAATTAAATCCATTTTTATTAAAAAGACTATCGAGAATTATTTCCGCAAGCGCCATGCCTGTTGCCATACCAACACCTTGTCCAAGAGGTCCCGTGGTGGCTTCCACACCCGAAATCTCCACTTCTGGATGACCCGGTGTTTTACTGTGTAACTGACGAAATTCTTTCAAGTCATCCAGGTTCAGCCTCCCTGATAAAAATAACAAGACATATAAGAGCATTGATTCGTGTCCCGCAGAGAGAACAAACCTATCCCTGGCAATCCAATCAGGGTCATGAGGATCCTGTTTTAAGAATTCAGTAAATAAAATATAGACAAAGTCTGCTGATGACAATGGTCCTCCGGTATGCCCGGAGTTCGCCTTTCTGACACCGTCCATTATCAACCCCTTAATCACATTGACAGTGAACAAGTCTTTTTCCTTTTTCAACCAATCATTAAAAGTTAATAATTCCCGGAATGTTCTCATGTCACACCTAAGGCCTTAAATTTCTGGATTGTTTGTACCGGATTTTCAGATTGAAAAATTTCTGATCCTGCCACCAATATATCCGCCCCTGCTTTCACTACTTCTTCAGCATTGATCAATTTAATTCCACCATCTACTTCCAAAATTATTCTATCTCTGAGACCAAATTCTATCAATCTCTGGTGGATATCTTTGATCTTTCTAGTGGAACTGGGAATATATTCCTGTCCGCCAAATCCGGGCTCCACGCTCATGATAAGAAGTAAATCAATCTGATCCAAAAAAGGTTCTATCATGGAAAAGGAAGTTTGTGGTTTTAAAGAAATTCCAATTTGTTTATTTGCTGACCGGATTAAATCAATGACCCGTCCCGGATTCTCTGCTGCTTCTACATGAAAAGTAATCCCATCTGCCCCTGCATCTACAAATGGATTGATTAAATCTTCAGGTCTCTCAACCATCAAATGCACATCAAAAAAACTTTTTGTCAAGTGACGAATTGATTTAACCACCACTGGTCCAATGGTTAGATTTGGCACAAAATGGTTATCCATTACATCAATATGAATATAGTCAGCTCCTCCTTCTTCACAAATGTCAAGAGCAAAACCCAGATGTGAAAAATCTGCCGATAGAATGGAAGGTGCAATTTTGATAGGATTTTTCGCCATTTATGCCGGTGGAGTTTACCTCTGCAAGATAAACATTTTCAATGACGAATCTTTAATCCCATTCAAAACCTGCAGTTTTCCCTGTCTTTAAATTAATCTCAATAGAATTGTAGTCCTGTAACTCCGGCAGGAAATAATACAACATTTTAAATTCCATCTTCTCATCTATCCAGACAGAATCCGGAGGTCCTAACGTCTCCACAACCAATTTTTCTGATGGATATTTTTCCAGAAATGTCCAGACAGTGTAATCACTTTCATGTCCTTGAGGCAAATCCGACGAGATGCCGGTAGCTACCGGACTTGATGGTGGTGATGAACAACCTGATAATAAAATAAAGACTACTAAAAGAAATTGTTTCATTCCTTGGAAAGTAAGGATGGAAGAAGAGACAATCAAATAGTGGAATATCAATTTTTATCCTGATGTACACAATATTTATATTAGATTGTTTTTTTTAAAGGAGATAAATAATGTCCGAGATACAACCAAAAAAACACTTTTATTCTGATGCAGAATTTTATACCAGTCCTGAGGCAAGGTCACTTCGTATTCTATCTGAATATCTTGGCCCACGCCAACGGTTTTCACGAAATCATATTGAGGACACCATCGTTTTTTTTGGTTCTGCACGATTAGTTTCGAAACAGAAGGCGGAACAGGCCTTGAAAAAAGCGTCCAAATCCCCTTCCAGACAAATGCGGAAAAAACTTGAACACGATTTAACCATGAGTCAATACTATGAGGACTCGAAAGCCTTAGCAAAAAAATTAACCTATTGGAGTAAAAAGAGAAAAAACTCCAAACATCGATACATCATCACCTCTGGTGGAGGTCCCGGAATTATGGAAGCAGCCAACAGGGGAGCTTCCGAGGCAAAGGGACTAACAATCGGTTTAAATATCACTGTGCCCCATGAACAATCCGGAAACAAATGGCTTACCCCAGAGCTATGCATGGAATTTCATTATTTCTTCATGCGAAAATTCTGGATGGCGTACCTCGCTAAAGCTTTAGTAGTATTTCCCGGTGGTTTCGGAACCCTGGATGAATTGATGGAAATCCTGACTTTGATCCAGACTAAAAAAATAAAGAAATCCATACCCATTGTTCTCTATGGAAAAAATTTCTGGGATAATACAATAAATTGGGAATATCTCCTAAAAGCAGGAACTGTGTCCAAAAAAGATTTAGATCTGTTTACTATTTGTGATTCCGTGGAAGATGCATTTACGTTTCTTACCACTAAAATCACTGGTACTCACACCGGACCAAATTTCTAACATTTATGATGAGAAATACAATTCTTTACCTTTCGTTGTACTGAATAAATTCAAATAAGAAAAAAAATATTTTTAATAATTCCTTTATTTGAAAGAATATTCCTCTGTGTGTTGCTATTTCCCGATGTTCATACATGTAGGAAATTAGCAAACGGCTGTCTGTCAACCCGTCTGCCAATTTCACTGATTCGGTAAATGGAGCCATGGTATCATTAACTCCGTGCATGACAAATACTTTTTGGGTAATCTGGTCACACCAGTATTTTGGTGAAATATTTTTAAATTCATTTTTGCACTCTTCCCAAAATAATGCTGTAATTCTCTCAATCTCTTCATTGATTTTTCCAGCAAGAATTTGAATTATTAGTTTTTTCTCTCTACCCGAAATATTTTCCAGTTCATTTTCAATTCCTTCCGAATCTTCTTTCATACTTAGTTTAAGAATCTTTTGAACAGTTGTTGTATCATAACCCACATCTACTCTTGATAGATAATTATGAAACAGCACAATTAAACCCCATTCATCTGCCTGTACTATTCTTTCATGTCCATTAACCACTAATTTCCCGGCCAATAGAAACCGCAGCGCGGTTTCAATATCATAATGTGTTCCAAATACCAGCATTGACTTTGGTGGATGTTTTTGAAACTCATTTCGAAGGCTTGCTTTAAGAACCATAGCTCCTCCAAAACTGATTCCTATTACAACTATCCTATCTTCAAGTACATCCTCTCTCGCTTGCAGCCATTGAAAAAAATGTCCCATCCAATCGATAATTTCTAAGGAAATAATTAACTCTTTCAAAGGAGGTATGCGTGGTAAAAATACCAGGTAACCTGCATTCGCCAAAACCTTGGCCAGCAAGTTCATTTTAGGGTGCTTTTCTGCACTCGGTGATGCCCCTGGAAAAAGTATCAATGTGTGATTAATAGGATTTTTTGGATAAAAAACCCGCATGGGCGTGTTTTCACTATTTAGTCCAGGATATGATTCGTTTGAGTGAACCAATTTTTTCAGATGTGATTTATTTTCTTGAACTAACCCGGTTATCATTTGGAAGACACGAATATATTTATTTAGTTTGCTTGTCATTGTTAATAATTCAGGAGAGAAAAACTAATAAGTATGCAAAAGTCTATCTAAAATACTTTATAGATCAACTGACAGTACGATTTTTTTACCATCTCTTAACACATCCACACTAATTTTTTGTCCCGCTTTTAATTTTTCGAGGCGGTACATGTAATCATAAATATCTCCAACCATTTCCCCATCTATTGCTGTGATAATATCCCCTTTCGTCATTCCCGCTTTCTTTGCAGGACGACCATCTAGTACACCATCAACCCTGAGTCCGGGAGATTCATGGTACGTATAATCCGGTAAAATTCCCAGGGTAACTTTAAATCGTCTCCGACCTCCGGATTGTTCTTTTGGACCTGCTTCCTGAAAAACAAAATTGTCTGAATGGTTGGCTACATCAACCACCACGTCATAAACAATTTCAGAAATATATTTTAATCCTGCATAGTTGATTTTATAGCTATCATCTTCCGGTGTGTGGTAATCCTGATGAGACCCTGAAAAGAAAAATAAGACAGGGATGTCTTCCACATAAAATGAAGAATGATCGGATGGACCGTAACCTTCTGATGAAAAACTCACATCCAGATCACTGTTTTGTAAATTAGTTTTTAAAAAATCACTTAATCCAGCACCCGTACCTGTACCTCCAACTATCAGAGATTTTGTATCAGGATTCATGCGACCAACCATATCCAAATTAATCATTAATTTGATTTGGTTTAAATCAACCAAAGAATTCTTAGTAAAATATTTCGAACCTAAAAGCCCTGATTCTTCCGCTCCAAAGGCGATGAAAAGAACACTTCGTTTCACGTATTGCCGACTGAAACTCAGTTCCTCCATAATTTCAATAATTGCTGCAACACCGGAGGCATTATCATCGGCACCGTTGTGGATTGCTAAGGAATCCGGCCTGAGAGAACCGGAGTGTGAACCGCCAAAACCAAGATGATCATAATGAGCGCCTATAACAATAAACTCTTCTATTAAGGCGGGATCAGTTCCCGGCAGCATGGCTAAAACATTTTGGGTTCTGACTCTCTTTTGAATTAAATCAGTGACAACCGTTACTATTTTATTCATTACAAAACTCTGGGACACTCTTTCCTGAATTAAATTTGATTCCAGCGATTTTATTGTATAATTCTTTTTACGCAGCAGTACATCAGCCACACTTCTTTTGATGTGCAACACAGGTATCCCTGAACCCGTTTGACTCTGATCATAATACAACTCAATTAAATCATCATTTTCATCAAATGTTACTCCTGACACAAATAAGATACCCGCTGCGCCTTTATCCCTGGCAACCATAGCTTTTTTTCTAAGAGAACTATGTTCAGCAAATTCGCCATGGGGATTGTCTTCCGGGTCGCCCCGGAGCACCATAACCCATTTCCCTGTTACATCTAACCCGCTATAGTCGTTCCATGAAATACTGTCGGTTTTGACATCAAATCCATATCCGGAAAAAACAACTTCTCCTGTAATGGAATCATTTTTAGAAAAACCAAATGGAATGAAATCCTCACCAACAGTTCCGGTAAATCCGGAAAATGATAACTTGTTATTTTCACCAAGAATTACAGATGTGACTACATCAAAAAACTGAAATCCGTTATTTCCTAATAATTCCAAATCGAGTTTTGAAATTTCATTTTTAATATACTCAGCCGCCTGCTGCCCACCTTTTGTCCCCGGCTTCCTACCTTTCAATGAATCAGAAGCAAGAAATGCTACATGCTGTTTAAGCTCATGAATGGTAATTCCCGGAGATGTTTCCTTCTTTTCTACAGAATCAATATTGGTTTTCGGATTATAACACCCACAGATAAAAAGAAGAGGAAACAGCGATCCTATAAGTTTTAATTTCCAATTCTTCATATGTGAATTTACATTTTTTCCAATTTTCATATTGACATAAAATACAAAGGCTCTGAAAAATCAGAGCCCTTGGAGGATATAATTTGAATTATTGTTGCTTTATGGAGTAGCTAAACTCAAATCTGCTGAAAAGTCCAAGCCAGCTTTTGAATAGTCTGTCACTGAAACAGTTACCGCTGTAGGGTCAGTTCCTCCATACTGAGTGAAAAACGGGTACATTCCTCCATAAGCTCCAAGAGTATGCTGATTGGTTGCAGGGTTTGAATCATCAGGATCTAGCCATGATACAGTAATGGCTGCATATGTCGCGAATGCTACAATTTCAAAAGTATATCCGTACTGCTCTGAACTCAGATCAGTTGACGTAATAACCATAGATGCATACGGAGCACCCGTTGGCGGCCAAGCATTTTGTATTGAAATACTTACAGTTCCAGCATTTGGCCAGGTTCCTGTGAAAGTAACCATACCAGATATCGTCCCGCTTTCGGGTGTTGCATCTTTATCTTCACAAGCAGTAGTGACAATCATCACTAACGCAAGTGAAATTATAAGATTGTTTTTTATTATTTTCATTATTACTCCTTTTTTATAGTTTTTGTTAATGTAAAATTCCAGGTTCGTCCAGGCATTGGATAGTCCTGGATAAGTTCATATTGGGTATCAAATACATTGGAAATACGGAGTGATGCTGTATAGGTC
>DTUJ01000209.1 GCA_012964235.1 Fidelibacterota bacterium | reverse complement strand
ATCCGTAAAGCGTTCCGTTAACAGCATCGGGAAACAGCGTGCCGTAAGATGCATCCTCTACATAAAGCGGCAGTCCCACCATGTTCCAGCCTACATTATAATCAACTGACAATATTTCCACGATATCATTTTCATCCCTTGGTAGAATTTTGAATTCACCATAAGAATAGTATAAAATACCCGTCACTTGATAAGAGGTTCCTAAAACCGGAATGAATTCATCATAAATAAAATCATCCACTCGTACCGGGCCGGAAGCATCATCCAAGGACCATTCGCCATAACCAAAGTCATCGTTATCACAGATTCCCTCTACTCTCACAAGAACCCCTTCGAAAGCTTCGGAATTGTCTCCCCCAGTACCGATTTCACCTGTGGATACTACACTTGGTTCGATACCATTATCAATTGCATCCAGTATCTCAAAATCTGTGAGTCCCAACAAGATTGTCACATTGCTATATTCTTCAACGGTACCAGATAGGGTTACGCTGTCGCCAACGGTTACGTCTTCGGTATAATTGATCATGATGCCGGACCACGCCGCCACGGAGTCTTGAACGAAAAACATATCATCATATCTAAAAGAACCCGTCGTTATGATACCAGAGATCTTAACTTCTTGATCAAGGAGCGGTGAATCCCCCGAGGAGTCGGTTGTGTATTGAATATCCCGAATAGCTACTAATGAAGCAACTGGAGAATTGGGCCCACCGGGAGTTCCCAAATCGCCAGCGCCAAAAAAATCCGTTGCTTTCCGCCAATAATATCCATTACCATTATTCAGATTGGGATTCAGCAAGGACATGGAAACACCCTCTATATTGGGAAATGAATTTCCTGAACTGTATTCAACACTGTCAATCACCGTTCCTTCAGGTGAAATAATTACGATTTCATCACCCGAATTATCCAGAGAAAAACCGCTGTATTGATAGTCAACAACTAGGCCACCATTGGAGTTTTCATCAGAATTGTTACCAAGTACCAGGAATTCTCCAGGTGCCAGAGTCAGTGACTGGGAAATCGAATGAGAATCTGTCCCATTGTCCATTATGACCCAACCATTCAAGTCGATTGTTTCTCCATTCAAATCACTGTTATTGTAGATTTCAAACCATTCACCATTTCCATCATCAACTGACAAAGGATCAGGCATGATTTCGTTAATGATGACCACCGATGGATTGATGCGGGGATAGACATAAAGGTTTGATTCAATCCCGGCTGATTCTTCACCAGCGGTGAAATAACCCATTCCGTCAGCATCCCAGCAAACCGCTTCCCCCTGCATTTCCTCTATGTAAGGCAACACGACCGGCTCCTCGTCAAACACCTCCCACAGGTTTTCATCGGAAGATCTGTTCCAATAATAAATTGTCGGATAGGTTTTAATTAGTATTTCCAGCCCTGATGGAGAGATATCTCCTCCAACCACGTTGTAAAGAGTGAGGGTCGCCACATGATCCAACGTAATAAGCTCTGAAGTAGACTGTGGATAAGGTGCCCGGTACACTCGTATGTCTTCCCATTCCCGTTTGGAGACCACGTAAATGTCTTTGGTGAGGGGATCTACCATCAACGTTTCCGAATCCCTATTACCATCCGGATACTGATATGTAATAGTTTCCACACCGGTGAGTGTGGTTTCAACAGGTTCCTGATTAGCATCTACATCCG
>DTUJ01000208.1 GCA_012964235.1 Fidelibacterota bacterium | reverse complement strand
CGGTGCAACCGTGATCATCTATATCATGGATTTCCTTGTACTGGAAAATGATTGCCCCATCACCGGATTCTGAGATGTCGCCTCCATCTAATATCAGTTGAAATGTCTCCTTAACACAGTTTGGACAAAATTCATCATCCTGGCCGTTAGATACATTATCCCATTGGACAATGAGTGTATCTATGCTATTTGTCCAAAAATACACATCAAAAGGTAAAGTTCCCCCATTGTCATCTAAATCATCAAAAAATGGTGCCAGTAACCCGTAAGGACCAATTGGAAACCCGATGGAATTGTTGAAGAAATGATTTATGACCCTACAATCTCCATCATTATTTCCATCCAGACATGGTAAGAAGGAAGCCCATCCGTTTGAACCAACGGTTAAGGCATTATAGGATTCACCATAATATTGAAAGTCAAATCCAATAGATACATCCTTAATGTGGCTGTCATCAACAAGATTAAGGTTGGTACCAATTTCATTAATCTCTATCCACTCATAAACAGGTGCTAAATCATGTCCTGATTCAGAATCATAAAAGTTGTACTCAGAGTCTCTTTCAATTTTCTGAACATAATGGTCGTTTGGTTCGGCCCCATCATCACCTGAAAAAGTGAGACTGATATGTTTTTGTATAAACTGGGCTTTATTTAAATACAATTCGAGAGTAGCACCCACAGGGACATTCTCAAAATCAATATTCAAAACTCCTTCATGATTTGACAGGCCTTTAGCAATTAAATTACCATTATAAAGCAGGGCCCCAACTACATCTGCTAATGGCTTCAAGTTTTCATCTGTTACAGTCGTTGTAACAAATGAACTATTAAGAATTGAATTATTCTCAATATCTGCAATCATAATTTCAGGAGTCTGTAGCCATACTGAAAGGCTTGGATCTCCAAGGATCCCATAAATATGGTGATAAAATTCTACAACATCGTCAGTTCCAGTAAGTTCAGGAAATTCCTTGATTAAAGCCTGTTTACCAGCAAATAGTGCAGGTCCAAGTTCACTCTCTCTACCCTCAAGAAACTCATCCCACATTGCTCCGCACATTACATTATTGAATCTGGTATCTGTATCCAAATCTGAAGGACCTATCATGGCAGCAGCCCCTTTTGGAATTGCGGGTGTTCCTTTGGTAATGAGTTCTTCTCCAAAACATTTTGGAGGACCAACTTGAGGGGGAACATCCGCACCAAAGTCACCAGTATTGCAGACAAAGCTCATAACCACAGGCAATTTCCATCCATGGTTCAAATCGTTAATATCGTCTATATAAAATTCTGGTTTGTGCCATCCGTGAGAGTTGCCCCATCCCCGATAATTGATAATGCCAACTCCTGCAGTCCACGAAGAGTCTATAAGTGGATTAATTTCAACTTGATAATCAGCATGGTAAAATGCTGTATCTATAGAAGTATAACCAAATTGATATAACTCTTCCATTAGCCAAACAGATGTCCACACCGGTGTGACGGGCCAGGTTTCTGGTGGGACTTCATCACCATCAGATGTTTGTTTATAATTGCCTGCCACAAGGAGAGCATCATTTACATACTGTTTTTCAGTCTCGGATAGATACTCCATTGTAACATATTGAATTGTTCTCACTTTAATATTTATCAGATCACCAGCATTTCCAACTGACCATCTCCCGATAAAAAATGCTGGAGATAGA
>DTUJ01000207.1:1609-7988 GCA_012964235.1 Fidelibacterota bacterium | reverse complement strand
CGTAGCTGAAGCAGATAAGGTTATCTCACCCTCCCCGGAACTTCTCAGCCAGTAGGCGTAACCGGGATCCATGTTCTCTGCTTCAGTGTATCCATCTTCAAAACCATAGACTGTCCCAGGGATGATCAGTCCATCAGGATCAATTATATTTTGAACATTTACGGGTGTGGAAATTCCTGCAATCAGGTTCCACCCTTCCATGAGAGAAATTGATAACTCATTGATTGCTTGTCCAGATATTGAGACGTTTCCTTCATCAGTGATTCGTATCCAGTAACCAATTCCTGGAACAAGGTTTTCTTCCTGAATATACTGACCATTAAATGAAAAAAGAGTATTGGTCACTGAATTCGGAAATAAATTCTCATAGCTTGGGTTTTCTACGTTCAAGGGAAGTCCAACCATGTTCCAGCCTGAATAAACCATAAACTCTAAGTTATCAGCAGGTGGATCTGGCTCCCCAGTTGGTGGAAATTCCACAACATCGATCCAAGCGCAATCTTCCTCCATGTACGTAGAACCATCCCCTCCGTCTTTTACATAACTCCAAACAAAAACATGTTCACCAGGAGATACTGAAAATGAAGCATAAGTCCATGGTGTGCCACCATCCTCTGTAGGCTGATATTGCCCCATTTCTGTTCCGTCAATAGAAAAAACCAAACCATCATAGAAATAATTCCCGGAAGGACTATACTCAGATGCTACTCTGTAATGAAATCCGATAGAACCATACCCGGTTACATCCAAATCGATCGATAAATTCGAGGATTCATTATCATCAATATTTCCTGACCGGACAGAATACATACCATCATAAACGGATTCCGTATCGAAATACCATTGTGCATTGCCATTGGAATTCCATTCATCAGAAAATTCGTTCGATTCAAACGATTCTGTATAGAACGTGTACATTTCCAATTCAATAAAATAATCATCGACTGTAATGGTAACTGGTATATCAGCTGTAGAATAATTTCCCGCTTCAGCATGAACTATATACGTGCCTTCATAAACAGCCGGAAAAGAAAAATAACCACTATTATCAGAATAAATCAGGTTATCTGGATCACTGCTCAAAGTTAACTGAGCCTGTGCAATGGGAGCTCCGGTGTATCCATCCGTAACCCGGCCAGTAACAGGAACCATGAGAATCGGTTCAAGCTCTACATCTAAAACCGTTTGTTGTAACGGTGATATGCTCACATTATTTATTGTTTGTGTTTCATAGCCTAATGCCGAAAAAGTCACATCATATGATCCCATTTGAAGAAGACGGTAGTATCTTCCGAAGAAAAGATCACTTTCATATGGTTTTCTGAATTCGCCTGTATTGTCAATACCATCGATATAAATTTCGGCAACTACAGGATCACCGCTTTCAGCATCGGTAATATGCCCCGTCAAAGCTTTTTTATTAACACGCGTTAACAGTATGAGGGCTGCTTCAAGGTTGTTCTCGCAAATTCCCTCAATCTGGCTGGCAGGTGGAATAAATTGGGTTGCTAATTCGATTGTGAATGAAAAAACACCATGCTCTCCGTAAGCATAGTCATCAGTGGTTCCACTGGCTGGATATAATTGCCAGGATGGAATCGGATCGTAATATCCTCCATTCTGCCCTGGTATGGTAAAGGCCATATCGTTGGCTAATTCTTGAAGTGCATCATGATCAGGTGCCTGGATATTGTTAGCGTATCCAAAGGGGAACAGCACTAACTCACTGTAAGCGTGGTATGTGATCCCAGTAACAAAATGATGACTTCCCAAAATATCTCTCATGGCTTGAATTTCAGGTTCTGAGAATGCTGATGGTCCACGGTAGGTTTCACTATTTGTATCACCTGATGAGCCTTCACCTCCCCAATTCCAATCATAATTTCTGTTGGGGTCTACTCCATCACCACCGCCAAAATTTATTGATCCATTTTCATTGTTGTCTCTGATATTTTTTCTCCACCAGAGATCAACTTCATCAGTGACAATTTTATGACCGTTTGGATTCACCAAGGGCATAAACCAGATTTGTTTATTATTAACCTCCTCAGTAATTATTGGATCACTTCCATAATTAGAGATTATGTGATTCAAAACATACATATTCACCTCAAGGCTAATTGGCTCCCGAGCATGATGCTCCGCCATATAAAATACGGAAGGCTCATCCTCCTCCTCTTCTACGTTATCCGAAACTTTCATTGCCCAAATTTCATGATTATAATCATTATAATATGAATTGCCCTCCATTGAATACTCTTTACCACGGGTATTCCCGATATCATAGAGTTTACATATATCTGGATATTGTAATTCTATTTCCTGAAGGTCCTCCAGAAGCTCATCATAATTCCGGTATCCGTATAAATCTCGAACATCCCCTAAATTTTGCCGTAGCTGATCTTCAGTTTGTGTAACAGTGATATGGAAACCGCGGGTTAATAATTCCTCATATTGAGATTTTGAAACCACTAAATCCAGAAATTCCCCAGGTTTGAAGGCAGCAATATCGTAATCGGTTTCGTTAAATTCAGTTAATACAGTTTTATCCGGATCAACAAATCTGACTACCATTCTTTCTTCGGCAACAAGACTTGAAAAAATTATTCCTAATCCAGCTATCAATATTCTGCTCAGAATCAATTTCATCTTATTTTTTCATATCAAAATTAAAAAGGAGCACATCGGCTCCTCCAAGTTTACATTATTATTCGAAGATATTTTTCTTCTTTCGTTCTAAAAATATTTTCCATTTGGAATTATGAGCCTATTTCATCAACAGCATTTTTTTTACCGAATGGAATGTACCTGCTTCCAGCATATAGATATACACACCGCTGGCAACAGGTTCACTGTCCTGATTTGTTCCATTCCATCTGATGGTGTGATATCCGGCTCTATATGTTCCTGAAACAAGATTTCGGACTTCCTCACCTTTGAGGTTATACACTTTCAAAGATATTTTATCATCTCTTGGTAATTCAAATTGTATCTCCGTAACCGGATTAAACGGGTTTGGATAATTTTGAGAAAGGCTGAATGATTCAGGTATTTCAGGAACTTTCCTCAATTCAAAGTTTGAGATTTCCCCGGATACTTCCAACACTCCCTGTTCGGAAAGTGTAAATTCTTCGTATGTCACAGGATTTATCAAAACCCAGTTTATGTGTTTAGCATCATCAATTTTTACATTATAAGAAATGATAAGCTGATCTGAATTACTCATGATTTCGATCATCCCGGACTCCTTCATACACTTCATATTGTCCGCAAAGCGTACATCAAAACCTCCTGCAGGCGGTTTTGGAGGTAGTCCATAACTGAGCGCCTCTCTATCAGAGATTTCTACACCGAAATACAGTGTGTTACCATTGAATGAAATAGTATTTGCATATTTTAATCCATCTAGAGAAACAGGTTTGGACTTTGCTAACCCAATATCCGATGAAATAATAATCTGGCCTTCTCCGTAAGAACGAACCCAATAACCCAATCCTGGTTCGATTGAATTAGCATTTTCATACCCATTTTCTCCAAAGCTGTACAGGGTATTGGGGATCACCAGCTCATCTGGATCAATCCAGCCACTGTTCGACTCAGAGCAGCCAGAAATCATATTCCAATCTTCCAATAAGTTCACAGTAATTTCAGATACCATTTCACCCGAAATTGTATTCGAACCTTCTTCATCAAAACGTAACCAATAACCCGCGCCCATAGCTAACTCTTGTTCCTGTTCATACCCATTTTCTCCAAACGAATACATTGTATTCTCCACAGCATCAGGAAAAACGGACATGACATTGGCATCTTCCATAGCCAGCGGCAGCCCGACCATATTCCAATTTTCAAAATGATCAACAGTCATTTCCACAATCATGTCAGCGCCTACGGTTAATATAACCGGAACAGAAATATTATATTCATCTGGATCATTACTGGATATAATGATTGAAGCAGTATATTCGCCTTCCTCAAGTTCTTCAGCATTAAAGGTTACCATTAAATTTGCAGAGCCATCAGGATCAATACTACCGCTCATTGGTGAAACTGTTAACCATGGATCTTCTGCATAGAACAGGATGGCCATTTCATCGTGGAGATATGATGAATTGAATACAACCTGTAATCCATCCGTGCCCGTCGCATTTTCGATCCCCACAGTACAGCCATCTCCGGTATCTACTGTTTTATACTGGTAAATTATCGTACCATTTGCATTAATAATCACCTGGAAGGTTTCTGGACCTCCACCATTTCCATAATGGGGAACGCTATCCCATTCTACGATAAATCTATCAAATTCTCCATGATAGTAGATTGTACCACCATTATTCGGATTTAAATCATCCCAGAAAAGAGCCAATAGCGTATTAGGTTCACCTGCACTTGGTATTTCCTGATTGGAATACGTCGTTGACGACGATGTGAACGTAATGAAGCCATTACTGCAAATATTGACCATATCATACATATTACCATAAAAACTAAAGTCAAATCCTAAATCAATCGAGCCCCATGAATAGTCATCCATAGAATCTCCAGTGAGTGCGATTCCAACGGAGTTAATCTCAATCCAATCGTAATCCGGCCCGCTCTCTTCATCGCTGTCAATCCAGTAATATCCAAATTCATCGGGACCGCCAAAATCTTTCTCAGACCGTACTCCGGGGCGGGTATCTACCTCTCCCTTGCCCAATTTATAGCTTATGAAATCAGCGGACTGTCTACTGCCTGTTGCAATAATCACACTATAGTTCAAAACACCTTCACCGGAATTGGCAATAGTGAGATTTTCCTCTGCCGTACCACCAGATTCCACATTTGCTTCAAGGCTCATTGGAGTAACGGAAATGTCAGGATACTGGGGCGGAGATACGGAAGGAAAAATGATATAATCAATCCAGGCACAATCACTCCCATTAGAGACAGTCCAATCTTTTTCGTATTTCCATCTGAAAGTATGTTCACCTTGAGATACCGGATAGGCTGCTTGCAGCCAGTTCACTTCTCCTGACCAGGCACCCATTTCTGATCCATCAATGTAAAACCTGAGATAGTCATAACTGGCTTCTGAGGATACTTTATAATAAAAAGAAATTTCTCCGTCGGTTGTCACGTTCACCGAGACATACATCTCTGAAGTCTGATTGTTGGCAATAGCACCAGATTGGGCGCTATAAGTTCCTTCATATGCCTCAGTGGAAATAGTCCATGGACCATTGCCGCCAAATTCCCATGGATAACCAGCAAAACTTCCCATTTCAAAATCTTCAAGAACTAAGCCGACTGATAGAGTAAAACTATCGGTGGTATTGTAATCATTATCAGCAGAAATACTTAAATCGAACAAAACGTTGTGACCAATTTCTGTATCTTCTGATACGGAAACACTAAAAATAACTTGAGCATTTGAATAAGCCTCCAGGGATTCAAGAGTATCAGAATCAACATTAATAGTCAAAAAAGGATCAGAGGTTGAAAGAAAAACACTAAGATTACGGGCTACAGCGCCGCCATCATTATCAAGAGTGACACCAATGTCTGCCGATTCACCTGGGTCTAGCCGCCCATTACCATTATCATCATTTGTAACCTGTATGGTACCAGCAGAAATAACAGGTGCATACGCGGTCATTTGCATGCTGCTTTCCCATGTATCTTCATCAGCGGTAATGGATGCAGCTAACTCAAAAAGATGGTCATCCGGTACTGAATTGGATACAATGAAGGAATAAGCATAGGTCTGGCTGAAAGTACCTTCTGGCAGGATTGTTCCAAATTCTTCAGAATCATCCATCAACGTGATATACTCATCATCTTCTGAGAGCGTCATTTCCACATCCGTAGCAGGATCACTCCCTACATTTTCCAGCGTCACCGTAATGAGAACGGTTTCACCAAATTCTACCACCCCATCACCCCCAGCATCAACTGTAAATTCATCTATTGTCACATAGGGGCCATCCAAAGGAGTGACCAAAACCTGGTTCATCACCGGCTGAAATTGAGGCTTTGTGATGACAACATCTGCCATACCAGGCTCATAAATAGGTGTGATTGGCACTTCAACTATACCTTGTTCACCAATCATCGCTGTACCATGCAAAGTTCCATTGAAAGAAATGGCAACGTAGGAACCAGGTTCTGCTGACACTTCGAAAAAATCGATGCCAATCGGTAAAACATCCATGTAATTCACATTGTTGACTTCACCCTGAGTTTGGTAAATCACAAGGGAGGGGTCTCCAAGCACATTGTACGCCTGCCAGTAATAAAGCGGGCTTGAGTGAGATGGATATCCCTGAATGTCAACTTCTGTAACAGCCAAATTACCCACAAATACCAACGCATCTGTGGAGACATATTCACTCGTAAA
>DTUJ01000207.1:0-1509 GCA_012964235.1 Fidelibacterota bacterium | reverse complement strand
ATTCCAATAGCCATCTGCACCAGCAATGAGAGTCACATCATCCAGGTAGGATGGATTTTCAAATTCATATTTCTCATAGTATAAGGTTTTATTGATTTGAGCTTGGAGCTGTGAAGTATTCATCGCAGAAAACCTGCCATAATACATTTCTGGAAACATATCCCCGTCAACACTGCAATAATAAAGATCAGTCTTTTTATTACTTGCAGAACCAAGGGAAGAAGCAGGAACCTGTTGAACATCCCCGACGAAAAGTACAAAGGATGGTGCAGGGTCGTCAGGAGTAGCATCGTTATAATGGCCAAAAATCCAGTTTTGAATATTCGCAACGGATGATCCAATATCGTTGGTGTATCCGATTATGACCTCAAATCCTTTCATGGTTTTCCATTCAATAAATGGCTGCAGCACAGTTTCAAACATGGGATCGGAAACAATAAGGTATTTCACTGGAAATGTCGTTAAATCTGGATGATCAGGGTAATCCTGATCTCTGCCGTTAAGCACGCTTTGATATACGACGTCAAAATATGGTGAATAGGTGGAAGCTTTTATGTGCTTGGTCAAGTCTTGATTGCTGCCGGTCAAATCAACCTGTACAACCAGGTCATTATACATACGAATCCGGTTTGTAATTGGATTATAACGCACTGGAGCCAGCACGACCCGGGCAATGCGCATTCCACGAAGGGTGCCAAGAACTTCTATGGAAGCCAGTTCATGATCTGAAAATGCATCTCTGTTGTAAGCAGGTTCATCATATTCAAATTTAACTTTATCCATATCAGCACTTTTGGAGATAGATGGCTGAACCGGCATTAGTTTTTGAGTAATACCTAAATCATCAAGAGCATACTCTTCAACATTAAATCCGGTCACACGGATGGACACTTCCGCACCAAAAGGTATTTCAATCAGTTCTTTCCTGGCAGGGAGCTTTGGTGTACCGATTGAACCAATATAATGACCTTGAGGAATGCTAATCTCAGAAAAAACACCTTCTTCAGTCTCTACATCAAATCCATAGATATGAGAAACCTCATATTTCAGCGTTATTTTCTCTTCAGTATTTTCTAGGAGGGAAAGTTCGGTATTATCTGGACGTAATTTAATACTATGGCTTTCCCCTAATAAGAAAGCAACCGGCAAAATGACGAGCATTCTCATTAACATCAAATAATCTCCTCGGTACTAGTTAGGTACCATTTACTGAAGAATGTATTGGATAATACTATATCCAGAGCCATTATTGTGTGACAGCTATCATGTCATATATTTAGAGAGAAATTGAATGAAAATTTGCATGAATATCCCAAATATTTTTGCAACATTTTTACGCCATGACTAATCAAGCCGATCTAAGAACTTTTTAACCTAGGTATAAAACCAACGAAATACAACACCGATTTACTCATAATACTCTCATATAATCGTACGCCCGGGAGGATTCGAACCCCCAATCCCCTGGTCCGTAGCCAGGTGCTCTATCCAATTAAGCCACGGGCGCAT
>DTUJ01000206.1 GCA_012964235.1 Fidelibacterota bacterium | reverse complement strand
CTAAAGGGCTGGAACTGTTTCTACATAAAAAATCTGGTCCCCTTCATGGTTGGTTGAGCTATACTTTTGGGAAAATAGAACATTTATTCCCTGAATTAAACAACGGAAAACCATTCCTCGCTGACCATGACCGAACCCATGAATTCAAAGCTGTCGCCATCACGTCTCCTGGAACCTGGAATATCACTCTATCCTGTATATTTTCCTCTGGAAAAACTTATACCCCAAGGGGGAGAAAAATTGAACCTGGGACCGGGTATGTTTTAATACATTCAATAATCCCGGAGGATTCTTCTGCCAACCGGAACACTGAAAGGTTGGATCCAATCCAAAGAATTGATCTCAGCATTACCAAACACCTGGAACTTTTCTCTTCACATTGGGAACTTGGATTTTCTATCTTTAATCTTTTCAATAAAAAAAATATCAGTCATACCAAATTTGTTGACTCCGAGGGGAATATACTTCCTACGGAGGTTCACATGCTGGGCATTACGCCCACTTTCCATATACGTCTTTCTCTGTAAAAAACCATAATACTTGCATAAAATGTGATTCTTGTCACATGAATAATATTTTTACTGGATTTTTATGTTTTTTATCTCTAAAGTGTCCACGGAAATGAGGTTATTACTCTTACTTTGCGAATAATATAATGAGAAAAACACTGATATCCAGTCTATTCATGCTCAGTATTATGTTTTCTGGCCCCTATGAGGTTGGTGCCCTTGTGGAGGACTTCTCAGGTGAAGAATGCTTCCCGGAAAATGGTGACGAATGGTCACTCTATGATTATTTGAATGAGAATAACGAAGGAAACTATCAGATTATCTGGCTGGTTCTTTTTGATGCTGATAACTTCACCAGCCGAACTGAGGCCCCATTAACAGAATCCTTATATAATCTTTACAAAGATCAAGGACTCACTGTTGTTGGTGTTGGAGCCAGTTGGGAAAGGTCCTATTCTTGCAGAGCCTGGGGCGAAGAATTTGGTATTACCTATCCTATTCTTGATGACAGTCAATTAGATATCCGTTCTTTATTCACTGAGGGAAATCCTCCGCACCATGTTTTGATTAGCCATGATATGCGTTTGATATATTCCCAGAGCGGCACCGTGCTCGATGCGGACTTTCTTATTGATTTCCAAGATGAGCTTACCATTGCTCTGGATGAACTTGCTATGCTTTCTACACGATATAATATAACCATTCCAAAAAGCCCACAATTGAATCAGTGTTACCCGAATCCATTCAATCCAATAACCACTATAAGCTATAATTTATCTAAAGATGCTCATGTTTCTCTTATGATTTACGATTTGAAGGGCAGACAAATAAAACAATTGGTTTATACAAGGCAAGAACGGGGGCTAAATAGATCAGTTGTATGGAACGGTCTTGATTCTCAAAATAAACCCGTCAGCGGGGGTATTTATCTATACCGAATTCAAATCGGAGATTATTTTAACACACAAAAAATGGTTCTTTTAAAGTAGCTGTTTTTTCGCATTTTTTTCTTGATTGAGCACAATTATTTTTAGTTTTCCATTCTTATAAGTATCTTCATACCATTTTGAGACCACTCTTATTTTAGATGATTTAATCTCTATACCTTTTTTCTGTTATGTGCAGGGGTGATATAAAATCTGGCGGCATGAGAGAACAAAGAGAAACTAGTACAAATAATGCAAATGTTACAGCTAGCGTGGTCTTC
>DTUJ01000205.1 GCA_012964235.1 Fidelibacterota bacterium | reverse complement strand
ATTGAAGTGTCGGTGAAGATGCCGGCTACCCGCAGCAGGACGAAAAGACCCCGTGCACCTTTACTATAGCTTAGTATTGGATTCTGGTTCTGCATGTGTAGGATAGGTGGGAGGCTTTGAAACCTTAACGCTAGTTGGGGTGGAGCCATCCTTGAAATACCACCCTTGTTTTGCTAGAATTCTAATTTTGACCCTTGAATCAGGGCAAAAGACAGTGCTAGGTGGGTAGTTTGACTGGGGCGGTCTCCTCCTAAAAGGTAACGGAGGAGCCCAAAGGTTCCCTCAGCACGGTCGGTAATCGTGCGTAGAGCGCAAAGGCATAAGGGAGCTTGACTGTGAGGTCGACGGACCGAACAGGTAGGAAACTAGGGCTTAGTGATCTGGTGGTTCCGTATGGAAGGGCCATCACTCAACGGATAAAAGGTACGCCGGGGATAACAGGCTTATCTCCCCCAAGAGTTCACATCGACGGGGAGGTTTGGCACCTCGATGTCGGCTCATCACATCCTGGGGCTGGAGAAGGTCCCAAGGGTTGGGCTGTTCGCCCATTAAAGTGGTACGTGAGCTGGGTTCAGAACGTCGTGAGACAGTTCGGTCTCTATCCGCTGTGGGCATAGGAGATTTGAGGGAAGCTGCTTCTAGTACGAGAGGACCGAAGTGGACGAACCTCTGGTGCACCAGTTGTCTCATCAGAGGCATCGCTGGGTAGCTATGTTCGGAAAGGATAAGCGCTGAAAGCATATAAGCGCGAAGCCTATCCCAAGATGAGATCTCCCACCCTTTAAGGGTATAAGGCTCGTTGAAGACTACAACGTTGATAGGCCATAGGTGTAAGTGTGGTAACACATTCAGCCGAGTGGTACTAATAAGCCGAACGGCTTTACTAATTTTTCATTTTTATTGATGGGTACCGCATCATTTCCAAAAAATTATCTATTTTCCGGTGACTATAGCATAGGGGAAACACCCGTTCCCATCCCGAACACGGAAGTTAAGCCTTATTGCGCCGATGGTACTGCCTTGGAGACGGGGTGGGAGAGTAGGTCGTTGCCGGGAATAATTCACAAAACCCCTGAACTAACTTTCAGGGGTTTTGTCTTTTAGATGTAAAAAAATGAATTTGGTTGTAACCTGCTCTATCATCTCATTAAATTGGTTGAAAGGGATAGAAAAAAATGCACAATAAAAACCGAATAAAAAATCTTTTTATCACTATTTTTATTTCTTTTTGTTGTCTTTCAAGGTACAGTATAGCTCAAACTGTGGTGAAATTTGCCGAGGGTGATATATTTGAATATGCTACGTACTACATAGGAAATTTTAATATCCAGACGGGAGAATCTGATGTTCAAATGTTCAGATATAAACTTTCTTCAGAATATGGTTACGAAAACGATGTATTTGTAAAACTATGGTTTAGAATTTCTATGATTTCTCCTGCTTTGGGCATAGACGCTGATGAAACACTTATAATATTAGAAACAGATCCATTTCAGCTTAGGGCAGATTTATGGATTGATAGCAGAGATTTATCTAATGCCACAAATACTATCTATGATGTTAATGGTAATGCTGTTAATATAAGTTCTCCTCCTCCTATTGAAATCATTGATCCCGGGCAATTTGAGCAATTGTTAGCAGCAATACTTACTACGGGTAAATTGGCTGATGGCGAGTATACTTTTAGAGTTATAGTCAAATCCAGCGAATCAGAAACGGGTACATTTGAAACTACCGATGAGGTAGAAAAAACGTTTATTGTTCGTACACCTTCGGCATTGAGTTTAGAATCTCCTGGAAGCAGTGCTCTTGCAGATTCAAGCGAAAATGAAATTTTCACTACTTATCCTGTATTTAACTGGTCTTCGCAAGCATGTACCGGGTGTGATTATTATCTCAGGATTGCAGAATTTAAATCATCATTTCATTCTACCTTGGACGAAGCTATTGAAGATGAAACAACTTATCCTTTTAATCAGAGTGAAGGGTGGAAATTAGTGGAGGGAGGAGTTAGTACTTTTCAGTATCCAGCTTCAGGTGTTTACCCTTTGGAAATGGGTAGGCTTTATGTGTGGCAGGTGAAGGTGTCACGTCCAACCACATCAGGAAATGAGGATATTATTTCTGAAATTTATTTATTCAAGATTGCAGTTCTTGGGAGAGAAGCAGAATCTTTTGGAGAAACCCAAGAACTAGGTCCTCTATTACAATCCCTGAAGCAGGCATTAGGAGATGGTCAGTTTACTGCTTTATTTGGTTCCAATGGAGATCTAGAAGGATACAATCCAACAGGCAGATTTACATTAAACGGTGAAACTGTTGATGAAACCAGTGCAACGGAAATTATTACCCAAATCATTAATGGAAATATTCCCAACATAGATGTGCAGGTGGAAGAATGAAACAATCCGTCATATCTCTTATTTTTTATGGAATCATTTCTTTTTTGAATTTTGATATAGTATATGCTGGTAGTAAGATTGCTGTGTCAACAAAAGTTAAGGGAACAGTTGAAGTTCGCCCAAACAGGAATGACGTTTACCAAAAGTTAAAAACAGGGAAAATCTTAGAAAATAAAGACCAAATAAAGACAGGAAACAATGGGTTTATAGCCATCATTTTCATTGATGATAAATCTACTCTAAAAATTAAGGAAAACTCTGAGGTTGAAATTACCGGAAAGCGTACGAAAGCTAAAATTTCAAAAGAGATTTTTATGGATATCGGAACTCTGAGGGCTACTGTTGGGAAACAGCGACAGGGAGAATTTGTGATTCAGACACCTACATCGGTTGCATCAATAAAGGGAACCGATTTTTGGTTAAGCACCGATCCAATAGAGGGAGATTTGTTAATTACTTTAGATGGCGTTGTATTGTTTACGAATTCTATTACCGGAGAAAGTATCTCCGTAACAGGGGGGAATACAGGGTTATCTTTGCCTAACGGTGATTTATCTATAGCTACAACTGATCCTGCAACAATACCTGAGGATCCAAGTGAGACTGAGGAAGAAACAGAAAACGAGCTGAGAATTTATTTTGAAGGTCCTGATGGTGAAGAAAAATCGATTTTGATTCGATATTAATAGTTTTTCCTCCTTATTAGTTTTTGTCTATTTCATGTATCGTCATGTAAACATTTCATTCTGTTTAGTAGTGATGATAGTATTCAACACCTGTTTTCTTTATTCTGCTCATTCATTTCAACAAGATAGTTTTATTCACCAAAAGCCCATGAGTGGTATTGTTGGTGAGGATCTTGAATTAGCTCTCACCATGCTGTTAGATGAATCGGTAATGAATGCCAGCATATTTTTTCGTGTATATGGAGCAACGCACTACGAAGAAATTCATATGGAAACTCAGGATAGAAATTGGCAGGGGATCATACCTGGGAGTCAGCTCTCATCAAGTGGATTGGAGTATTATATTGTGCTTACAACAAATGATGGTGGTTGGCTGGCAACACCAACAGACACGCCGAATGAAACACCACATTTTGTTTTAATTCATCCTGGGAAAGAACCCCAGGTATTCCTTGATACCAAGGAGAATAATCTACTTATTTCTGCTGATATATTAATTCTGTCGCCTGAATTCGGGGAATTAGTTTTATCTGAAGAATTAGTCATTGCGCTTTCTTTTTTTAATGCTCCCAACATTGATACAACTTCGGTTCAAATGAAGATTGATGGGGAAGATTATTCATCTCAAACTGAAGTCAGTGATGGGATCATTAGTCTTGTACCAGGCACTATTAAACCAGGCACTCACAGGATCCAGGTACAAATGAAAACAAAACAAGGTCTTATTATTGAACCCATTGAATGGAAATTTAGAGTTGCAAAGACAGGAATAGATCTTCGAAGTGAAATTGATTTTGATGGAGATTTATCAGTTCGCCAATCGGCAGAATATCTGGGTGGATATTCCAAAGATGTTTCGGGAATAAACGGAAAAATGAACATCGGATTACCCTGGGTTAAGTCCAGAAATTCATTTAGAATAACGAGCAGGGAATCTGAATTTCAACAATCACAAAATAGGTTCTCCGGAAAGATTGAATTAGGGGATTATCTTCATATACATTTTGGAGATTTTAATCCAAGGCTTTCCAGTTTTCTTTTAGATGGTAAGAGAGTGAGAGGACTTGGCGTAGATTTACAACTGCCATCATTCAGATTTCAATTCGTACAAGGAGAGCTGAACCGGCCTGTTCAGTGGTCAGGTAAAGTTGATGGAGGTTATCAACTAGTAGCAAATAAAAGCTCCATAAACAATACTGGACGCATAACCTATTTTATGGATAGGACTGGATACACTTTCAGGCAAGCAATTAGTGCATTCAGATTATCATTCGATTTCAAATCAAAGTTTTTATTTGGCATACATTTCTTAAAAGCTAAAGATGAAATAAGCTCCGTTGAGAAGTTGTTCAGCCATCAAGCAGGCTTAAATGTAGATACAACCATAGCTAGTTTGTCCGAATCCGGTATACCGGTTGGGGAATATACATATTCCCAGTTCTTGGATTCTGTAACGGTAGGAGGTCATTCAATTAGTTTTTCTGATAAAAACTGGGGTGGCAAGGATCCTCTTGACAACTTAGTATTCGGGTTTGATATTGGGTCCACATTTGATAACAGAAACCTAAAATTTGATTTCAGCTGGAACATGAGTTTATCCAATAAAAATATCTGGGATGGAGCTATGACTTTGGCAGAGATGGATACCACTCTTGATGACAGTTTGGATGGATTGATCATGGGTGAAATAGACACATCCAGTTTCCCTTTTGACCCTTCGAGTTTCGAGGATTATATAATCATTAATCCGTATATGAACCCTCTCCTCCCTATTGATTATGTTTCTTTCGAAAATTACCCCATCGCTACTATTATCAATATGCCGTCGGCTGCATTCAGTCTCAGACTGAAGGGAAATTACTCATGGAATAGCTTCCGCATTGAGTACCGTCAAATCGGACCAGAATTTACTTCTCTAGGGAATCCATATCTGACAAAAAATGTACGTGAATTTTTTATCCAGGACCGTTTGGCATTATTGGATCATAAATTATTTCTTACCACCAGCTTTAAACATCAGGATAACAAAATCCTTTCGTCAATCAATGATCCATTAAGCACGAATACATTTTCCGGTTCATTTAATTTAATGCCCGGCCCCGGTGTACCCTCAATCATGGTCAATGTTCAATCAGTCAATAAAAATAATTTTCAAGAAATGGAATTAACAGAAGCGGGCAAACCAGACACTAGAGAAAATTCAAAAATGGTGAATACGGTTATGTCTGTAAATTTCCCTTTTGAATTAAAGGGATTTAAGCAAAATTTGATCATTAATGTTAATACGGTAAAAAATTCTGATGAACTCAGCAACAAGCGAAGTTCAGGTTACTTATTTATGAAAGCAAATACAAAAGGATATTCTGTGAACCTTTCAACTCAGTTAAGACTGGGATTAAGAACGCTTTTTAGTGTAACAAAGACAGAGTTAATTATGCCAACTGATTCTGGAGACCAGATTTTCTCCTGGACAGGCCTTGGGTTAACTGCAAATTATTCAATGCGAAACAATACCATAAATCTCACAGGAGGTGTTTCCTTTTTTGATGTTGGGACTTCCAGATTATATGGAGGTAAATTAGGAGGCAGTTATAAAATTCTGGAGCAATTAAATATGGGAGTGTCGGGTAATTTACAGTTGAGTCAAAATCTGATTAGTGATAATGTGTGGAGTTGGAGCACATCGAGTTTAATATTAACAGCTGGATACAGATTTTAGAACAATGGAACAAGTTATAAAATTTATAAAATCAAAAGGAATTGGTTTTGGTTTAACTGCAGGGTCGATTTTGCTGGTAAGCATTCTGCATTTGTTCGGGATATTTGATTTCTTAGAGTTAAAATTATATGATTATCGTTTTCATGAGGTGCGGGGTCCCCTAACCGGATGGCAGGCCAATGATTCTTCGTACATCAATTTAGGTACGGATGTTGTGCTGGTTGAGATTGATGATGAAGCTTATCGGCTCATGCCGGAAGCATACCCCTATCCAAGGGGAACCATATGGGCCAAGGTCGTTCGCAATTTAACTAAGGCTGGAGCAAAGGTCATTGCGTTTGACATTCAATTTGATGCACCAGAGACAAAATCAGATTATTTACGTCAATTTGCTGATGAGGTTCAATCTGAAGAATTGAAGGAACTCATCCCGCGTCATGGAGATGAAGTATTTGGCGAGGCAATTGCAGAGGCTATCAAACATGGAACCGAAGTGGTAATCAACACAAAAATAGCTACTGATTTGAATTTGATTCCACCGCAATATATTGCCCGTCCGGTGGAAGCGATTATGCAGGCTAATCCGGAGACCGGACTAATAAATGATCTTATGGATAAAGATGGTTTTTCACGTAATTATGCCTTGGGTAATTATCTCCAGCAGGACACCTTGCTGACAAAAATGTACCTTACCTTGGCCTTAAAATGTGTGAAGGCTTTTGAAGGTTTGTCTGACACGGTAAAAACAAGGTTTGACAAGGACCGCTTGGTTTGGAGCTATGGTGACCACTTGATTAAATCAAATGGAGTTGGACTTGATTTTTCTGTTAATTATTATGGACCGGCTTCCGGCTTTAAATTTCAACAGGGTTCAGTAAGTTTTCCTCCTTGGGGAACATTTCCCCGTTTTTCACTTGCACAGGTAATCGATACGGAAGAGGTAATATTACGAGAGCCTGAAGAAGATATTGATTGGATGAGTCAATTCATGCCGGGGGCGATTCCGGGATGGATCTATGGTATTGAGGATTTAGCGGAACGACAGGCAATGATGGAATTAATGGGATTCGGGGAAGAATTCGATATTACAAATTCTCCCTTTTATAATAAAATTGTAATGATTGGCACAGTGGTAGAAGTACATCATGATTACAAAAAAACTCCGTTTTACAATTATATTGGAGTATCCCAAATTACACCAGGAATGGAAACTCATGCCAATGCCATCCAGACTATTCTCCATGAGAATTATTTGAAGGTGTTTGGAGGAAAAATTACCAATTTACTTACCGATGTGGAGTATAGATACTTCAAAGGTTTCTTGCAGCATTGCTTGCTGATTAGTCTCTTATCTGTAATTGCATTTTTAACGTTAACTTATGTAACCCCAATCCTCGGTGGATCTCTAATGCTTATTGAAGGACTAATCTATTTTGCAATTGTCTGTGGATTGTTTACCCAGGATCTTTTCTGGTTTATCAAATCCACATTGTCAAGTATTCTTCCTGGTGGTTTTGTTAAAGAACATTTGAATTGGTTCCAAGTGTCATTACCGGGGATTGGGGAATCACTGGTAGTTCCAATTGTGGCACCTTTAGCGGGTATCATTGTGACTTATACCAGCAATATGCTTTATCAATTTATTAATGAACAGAAGGATAAACGGTTTTTAAAGAATACCTTTAGCAATTATATTTCCCCGGACCTCATTGATCAAATGTATGAAGAAAAACAAGAACCAAAATTAGGGGGTGACATAGGATACCATACAGCTTGGTTCTCTGATATCCAGAGTTTCTCTGCCTTTTCTGAAGTTTTGGAGCCGGAGAAAATGGTTAGTTTGATGAATGAATATTTAACAGAGATGACAGATGTTTTACTCATCCGAAAAGGAACCCTGGATAAATATATTGGGGATTCTATTGTGGCATTCTGGGGTGCGCCGGTTCCGGTTGAAAATCACGAATACCTGGCGTGTATGACAGCTTTGGATATGGAAGTAAAACTGGGCGAGTTGCGTGAAAAATGGAAATCCGAAGAAGGTTGGCCGGAAATTGTTCATGACATGCAGCACCGGGTGGGCTTGAGCTCCGGTGAATTAGTCACTGGTAATATGGGCTCTACAATGCGAATGAACTACACAATGATGGGAGATATGGTGAATCTAGGATCCCGGCTTGAATCATCCGCCAAGCAGTACGGAGTGTATATTCAGGTTGAAGAGACTCTGTATGAAGCAGTAAAGGATCAATTTGAATGGAGATTCTTAGA
>DTUJ01000204.1 GCA_012964235.1 Fidelibacterota bacterium | reverse complement strand
GCAACAATCAAAAAAAGTGTGATTGAAGCGCCGAAAATTAGAAGTGATTTATTTCTCAAACAAGTCGAACAAAAAATTCCTGATTCCCGAATCAGGTTTCTTACTAATTTCTTCCATGCGCCTCCTGAACAGATACATCCAGAAAGAGCTGTTTTTTCCGTTCATCTTCTCTTTGCTCGTCATCATTTTTATCCTGTTCACCAATTTTTTCCTCCGTGCCTTAGACCGGTTCCTCGGAAAAGGATTAGATCTGCCTACCATATTGGAGTATCTGGTATTAAATTTAGCATGGATTGTCTCACTGGCAGTGCCCATGGCGGTCCTGATTGCTACACTCATGTCTTTTGGCAGAATGTCAGAAGATAATGAGATCATTGCAATGCGCGCCTCCGGGATCAGTTCCCTTACGGTTATCCGCTCTGCCCTTATCTTCGGTGTGTTAGTCGGTACCGTTCTCGTTTTGTTTAACAATTTTATTCAGCCTGATATGAACTACCGTGCCAGGCTTCTTTCTGGGGATATTTACCGGAAACGCCCCGGCATGATTATCGAGCCGGGTCACTTTATTGACAACCTCCCCGGTTACAGCATGATCATCCGCGGGAAAAAAGGTGAGATATTCGAAGATGTAAGAATCTTCAGTAAGGCCAATAAAGAATCACAAACGAGTATCCAGTCCAAAACAGGATCCCTATCCGCAACTGATGATGCAATAATCCTCAACTTGTATGATGGAGAAATTCATGAATTGGATTTAAAGGGCTATGAACATTACAGGCGCATTAAATTTAAAAAACATGTTATTACGCTCCCTGCTGATGACCTGCTCCTTTCCCGCCGGGATTCCTCCAGCCGGACTGCCCGGGAAATGACTGTTCCCATGATAGTAGCAAAGCAGAAATTATATGCACAGCGAATCAATTTGGTCAAAAAGCGGCTTGCCAAGTCATTCAAACGTACCATAGGTGACAGCATATTTTATAAAAATCCTAAACTGGCTTTAAGCGTTATACAGCAGGAACGAGTCCGTGTAGAAAAAGATTCTTTATTAAACCCTGCTCAAGTACGGGTGAAAAAACGAAGGCTCAGAACCCTGGAGCATCAGGTGAAAAATGAGTTTAATCTCATCAACAGCTATGTTCGCAGTCAAAATAAATACGGTGTGGAAATTCATAAAAAATTTTCCCTCCCGTTTGCCTGTATTCTCTTTGTCCTGCTTGGCACATCCCTGGGTATCCTCGCTAAAAAGGGTGGGTTTGTTGTGGGGATCAGTCTCAGTTTTGGGTTTTTCCTGGCGTATTACTTATTCATGATTGGCGGTAAAGACATGGCAATTCGAAATCTTGTTACTCCGGCTATAGGACTGTGGACACCCAATGTAATACTCCTCATCATTTCACTTTACCTGACATTCTACACAATTCGAGAACGAACACCTCTCAGGATAAACTGGCCGGAATTAAACATCAGGAAGTTCCTTAAACGAAAAAAATAATTATTATATCTGGTTTTATTTAAAACTGAGATTTATAAATATACCTGAATTGTTGTCATCTGTGGATATTACTCCTAAATTTCCGACTTGTTTTACAAACTTTACAGAATAAATTAGAATAAACGAATGGCAATAGTAAAAGAATTCTATAAACCGGTTCCCAAAGTCATTGAGGCGGTTTCAAAGAAAAAGAAACGCCCCAAATTTATGGCTGTAGTTGATGAAGATAGCTGCACCGGCTGTCAGGTATGTATTCCATTCTGTCCTGTTGATTGTATTGAACCAGTAAGTAAAGAAAAATATGAGTCCACTCCTATTCCACCCGTCCAGGTGAGGTTTAACGAATGTATTGGCTGCAATGCTTGTTTTAAAGCCTGCCGGCAGCTCACCTGGGATGCGATTAGGATGATTCCAACTGATGAATTTGAAGCAATCTATAATATTACTATTGATTAGAAGTTTCTTTTTTTAATTATTCCGTCAAACCTGAAAAAAAAATATCATAATGTGGCTTTTTATGATCAGCTGTTATCTCTTAACAGGATTTTCTCTCCTGTTATACATTTTAACGGGGATCCAGGGGTATTTTCAGTTTCCTGTATTTGGTCTTTCCCACCCCTCCCTTGCCCTGCTTACCGCATCAATATATTTGTTTACAGAAACGCTGATCATCTTCTTTTTTGTTGGGGCTGGTGCCGATATTAAACAATATATGACCGAAGGCCTGGCGGAAGAAACGGATCACAATCAATCAATTCTTATTAAAAAGAAATTATATCCTCCTACCATGCTGAATATCCTGCTTGTGATCACCGTTTTTGTTCTTGGCGGCGCCGTTGATACACGTGTATTACCGCACTGGATTCATGGAATCCTTTTTTTTCTGACCTTGGTTCATTTTTTAAAAATGATAAAAACTCAAAATGCATGTTTCAGGGAAACGGTGAATATCAGGACTAAAATTGCAGAAAAAGGCAATGCAGGCAATCAAACCCAGTCCTTATGAATTATTTTTTTATCCCCTTAATTTTTTTAATGGGAATCATGATTATTATTATATGTGTATTATACATCCAGCGGGAAGAAACTCCGGAAAACGATGATCAGGAGGATTTGGAGGAATGGACCTGTCCTGATTGTGGTTTTGCAGTCCAGCTTGGTACAGAATGCCCTTTTTGTTACACCAAAAAACCAACGTAATATGCTTACACTGGGAAAATTATTTCAGGCAATGGGAATTGCTATTGTGGGAATCGGGTTCATATCAAATTTCCCCGAATTAATTAATTGGAAATCTGCCCTCTTGGGTATTGTTTTATTTTCCATCGGATGGAGTGTTGAACGATATTTTGTTAAATAGTCAATTAATTGGATAGGATAAAATAAGTGACAATCAGAATAACAGTTCTGTTCGTTCTCTTGACAGGAAGTTCTTTTTCCCAAACAATTGAAATTTTGTCTGCTGAAGATACTCATTACATAAAGATAACACCGGTTCATCTCACCAATGATTTTCTTTTTTTTCAATCTGATGAACTATCTGATTCTATAAAAATTGAAGAAATCAATTCAGTAATAATGATAAAGAACAATGATAGTCCTATCACAATAAAAGCTGTACTTGCAACTGGGTATTTTTCACTGTTTTATTACATGCTTGAATACATGTATAAAGAAGCTCCATTTACAATACCGCAATTTGCAGGTGTATTTTCTGTTTTCATCCTCACTGGTACCGGAGCAGGAATAATTTATGGAAAGATAATCAATTCTTATCCCAAGGAAAAAACCAGTTACGACTTTAGTACAATGCCTGTGAAAGAAAAATACACAATACTTAAACAAATTCTCACCAATAATAAAGCGTCATTTCATAAGACGGCATGATAAAAAAACTGATCATATGTGCTGTTATTGGTCTTTTAATAGGGAAAACATTCGCTCAGCAAGACTACATGTATACCAGGCCGGGATGGCTCACATTCTTAAAAAACATCCCCGGTGATATGCGGGATTACACCAGGAATCCCTTTACGAAGAAAAATCTATGGGGTCTTACCGCAATAACTGTCAGTACTGGTCTCATGATTTATTATGATGATAAACTGCTTGATGCTTCCAATGAATTAAGTGACCAGCTTGGGTGGTCTGAACAAACCAACTGGAGGATGGAACACATAGGCGACGGCTATCTACAATTATATGTGGCTTCAAGTCTCATTGGTTATGGACTGTATTATAATGATAATCGGGCATTGCAATCTGCAAGCCAAATTTTTGAAAGCGTATTCGCAGCGGGAACAATTGTTCAGTTGCTAAAACATATTACAGGGAGAGAAAGCCCTTTTGTAGCTACCACACCAACAGGCAGGTGGAGGTTTTTCCCCAACCAGACTGATTACCATCATAGAGTACCCGAATTTGATGCCTTCCCCTCCGGACATATTTCTTCCATAACAGCAATGGTTGTAGTCCTCTCAGAAAACTATCCTGAGTATTCCTTTATCAAACCCCTAGGATATCTTGCAATTGGGCTCAATGCAATTGGCATGATGAACACTGGTGTGCACTGGATGAGTGACCACCCTATTGGCATTGCATTAGGATACAGTTTCGCAAAAATTGCAGTGAAAAAGGGACGGACTCAAATAAAAACTTCTACAAAAACTTCGCCCTCTTTTTCAATTTATCCATTATTTGTATCTAAGGATAGCTTTGGGATTCACATATCCTTTACTCTATAATTCTCTGTGTTTACCCTAACTGCTTACAATAAACCGGGGCAGGTATTTTAATATAACATTGCATAAATCATGACTCCTGTAACGGAAACATAGAGCCAGACAGGGAGAGTGATTTTTGCGATTTTACGGTGTTTCCCGATTTGATCATTCCACCCGCGGTAGAGTGTTATAAGTGCCAGAGGCACAATAATTGCTGCCAGAAAAATATGGGAAATTAAAATAAAGTAATAAAGTGTTGTCCAATCACCAGTATACAATTTGGGACCACTTTTGAACCAGTGATAAATCACATAACTGATCAAAAATGCAGAAGAGGTCCCAAATGCTGTCAGCATAACATTTTTGTGCAGTTGCCGTTTTTTTTGACGAATAAGAATATATCCCATAACTAATAAAAATGTCGTTATTCCATTTAAGGCAGCATTGATGAATGGTAAACCAGACACATCTAACGACCCTTTAAACCCCGCTGGACGTGGGCCAAGGATCAAAAATGCAACTGCTCCGGAAATTACAACTGAGATTATATAAATAATCCGGAGCCAGAAATTATCAGTGTGTTCTGCCGGAATTCTAATTGATTTGTTTTAGAAGATATTTTATATCACGTTTCAATGATTTATGTTCCGAAGGTTCAGTTCCGCTATAATATCCACGCAAATTTCCTTTGTCATCAACTAAAGCGAACTGTGTGCTGTGAAAAACAATTTCATCAACATCTCCCATTTTGAATCCTTTACCAATCAGGTTTTGAATTTCCTCATAGTTTCCTGTTACAAATGACCAAGTTGATGTATCCGCTCTGTTTCGATGCGCATAACCGGAGAGTATTTCCGGGGTATCATAATCAGGATTCACTGTAAATGAAACAAACCTCATATCTTCGTAATCCTTGAAATCTTTTTGGACAGTCCTCATGCGTTCAGTCATGATGGGACACGGGCCGGAACAGGTAGTAAAAATGAAATCAGCTAGCCAAACTCTCCCATCCATATTTTGCAATGTGAACAGATCATCATTTTGATCCACAAGATGGAATTCAGGGATTTTACTAATAACTGGTAGTACCGGTTCCTTTTTCAATTGTAAAAGAAAAATTAGAGCAATTATTACTGCAAATGTAATACCATAATACCACGGCTTATACGACATGTTCAAATCCCCTTGTCAATAATAATAATTACAAGTAATAGTGGTAAATAGAATACAGACGCTTTGAGAATTATTGATGCATTCGCTTTAGATTTATGCCTAAGCATTGGGATTGCAGAACAGAAATAACCCAGGGTGATGATTGTACCACCGGCAAGGTATACATTCCCCATCATCCCCGAAATGAAAGGGAGTAAACTCACAGGAATCATGAGGCTCAGGTGCCAGAAGATTTGGCGCATAGTGCGTGCACCATCCGGTTCTATAACAGGGAGCATTTTAAAGCCGGCTTTTTCGTAATCATCCTTACACATCCAGGCGATAGCAAAAAAATGCGGGTGCTGCCATAAATAGAGCATTGCGAATAAAATCCACGCACCTGAATCAATACTGCCTGTAGCAGCAGTCCACCCGCCCATTGGCGGCAATGCTCCTGGGATTGACCCCAGCGAGGTATTTAGCCAGGTTAATCTTTTCATTGGAGTATAAATGAGTATGTACATAAATGCTGTCAGTAAAGAGAGAAACCCGGTGAGAAGGTTTACTTTCCAAACTAAAAGGACGCTTCCGGTGAGTACCAGAATCAATCCAAAAAGGAGTGCATCCTGAGGCTGAATAAGTCCAGCCGGTATTGGCCGGTCTCGTGTCCGTTTCATAAGACAATCTTGCTCCCGCTCCAGATACTGGTTTAAAGCTCCTGCTCCTCCTGCTGATAATCCAGTCCCTAATAGAGTCCAAAATAATTTTAACCAGGAAGAAATTCCATCACTGCCCAGATAATACCCTAAAAGTGTAGTGATTAGGACCATTAAAAGAATACTTGGTTTAGTAAGATCAATATATCCCTTTATTTTAGCAGTTTTGTATTTCCCTTGTTTCATTCTCTCAATTGTTCCCCTGTAATCTAACCGGTAAAATCCTTAGAACCATCAACATACTCAATCCAAGAATTGTTGCTCCGTTTACAACATGAATGCTGGTAATGAGTGGTTCTTTCAAGGACCAAATTGTAAAAGCACCCAGCGTAATTTGTAGAAGTAAAAGCATATCTAACAACACGGTTTGTCGATATATACGATTATCACTGTCTTTCATCTGATATATTTTCCATGACAGCCACCCGATAGCAATAGCAACGCTAACACCACCGAGACGGTGCAAAAAATGCACAACTACCTGGCTCATCGAAACGAAGGGTAGATCAAGATCAAACTGCATGGCATGTACCGTGTTTAACATAGTCTCGTTAAAGGGTGGCAACAGATATCCTCCTGCAAGCGGAAAATCGGGAATTGCTAAGCCCGACTGTGTGTGTCTCATGAGAGCGCCAATTATCAATTGGACATATACCAGCCCCGTAACCCAGTATGCCGGTATTTTCAATCCAGCATGATCAACCTTATCATCAATAGTACGATGAGCTCTTTCGTCTGACAATCCATAAGCAATGAGAATAGTCACCATAAAAAACGTCTGAGCCAATAATGCGTGCATCACAGAAACAGGGACTGGGAGAAAAAAGAGTACGGTCAGTCCTCCCAAAAGTCCTTGAGCAATGACCAGGCCAAGGGCAAAAAACCCAGTCTTCTTTAACCACAATTGATCATCTGTATGATATATCAAAAATGCTAAAATCAGAGTCAAAAGACCTACAATAGCTGCAATCATGCGATGGCCGTGCTCGTAAAATATCCCGCCAATCATATCTGAAAGCGGAAATGCAAACATTTGGTACCCATAGGACGTTGGCCAATCTGGTACAGATAAGCCAACTTCATGGCTTTTTACTAACGCTCCTGCAAAAATTAACAATAAAGTAGACAGGACCAGTAGTTTTGATAAACGACGCACCCAGATAATAGAAGTTCGTTTTTGAAAATTTTTTCCCCCCATCAGGCGTGATGGTAAACCAAATTATAGATGAAAATTCATTAGCAGTAAACGCCCATGAACTTCCTTTAGCTATTGTGAATAAAGTGTGTTATTTTTTCTTGCTTGGCTTCTTAAAAGTAAAATCCTGATGTGCTGCGCTATCGCTTACTGTAACATTTGCTGTTTGGGAACCAAGTTTTTCATGCCAGGCTTCTATCACATATTCTCCCGGTTTCAAATCAGAGATTATATAGGTACCATCATCACCGGATACGGCAAAACAAGGATGGTCAAATACACCAATATAAGCTCCCATCCATGGATGAACATCACATTTTACTTTGAACGGAGCTTCAGGCTTTTCAAATTTCACGGATAATTTTTTCTTTGACCTTGGTTGTGCTTTGTTGAACTCTTTGTTCACTTTTGGCAGCGCATGAATATTATGAAGCGTACCGTCGTTGTTTAAAATATCCAGTTGCTGGCCTGCCATAATTCCCAGAACGTGCGGAGAATAAATACATCCTTTTTGATCAATAACCACAGGTTCTTCCGGTGGTGAATAATCAATATTTAATCCTTCTGTTACAAAAACAAGTACATTTTTAACACCCTTATTTTCATCCAGGATTAACCATTCTTTTTTTGGCGCTATCTCATTATTTGCAACGCAAATGGGATCAGCATCAAGTCTAAGCGGTTTCATTTTTGGTGCTTTGCCTTCAAATGTTATTGTCCCGGTTATTGATCCTTCGGCATATATAATTCCAACTGCTGAAAGAAGAACTATCATTTGTGCCAGTAATTTTCTACCTACCATTTATCTGATTCCTATCTTCTATTATAAAAACTTACTTAATTCAAAATAAAAATTATTTTATTACCGTAAATAATACTGTTTATTCCATTTCAAACCTAAGGGATTTTGTATACAATTATCATAAAT
>DTUJ01000203.1 GCA_012964235.1 Fidelibacterota bacterium | reverse complement strand
GGTACCCGATGTCACGGGTGAAAAGCCCCCAGCAGCTGACACTGTTGTGGAGGAACAGACAGAAGTGGTTTCTTTAGACCAAAAGACACCTGCGGTACCCGATGTCACGGGTGAAAAGCCCCCAGCAGCTGACACTGTTGTGGAGGAACAGTTTCTTCGTTCCAGGCCTCCAAAAACGTCTACGCCTAAAGAAGAGGGCTTCGCTGAACAACCCTTATTCCCTGATTATTACAGTGTTTCAATAGCCCTACAGGAAGAAAAGGGGGCTGTTAATTTTAGTTCTAAGGGGGACACTGTTTTTTTTGTTGAAGTAGATACATCTTTAGAAAAAATAGTAACACATCGAATTAGTCTTGATATGGGAAAAATGCCAGTGAAAACCAAAGCAAACTTTGAATATAAAACTGAAAGACTTGTTGATGCTCCTGTCACTCAGATTTCATTAATCCATGATTTAAAAACAAACATGTTATTAGTATCGAAATCACCAGTGTCAAGTGCTATACCACAATCTTTTAATCCGGAAGCGTGGGATTCTCAATTACATAAATATCCCGAATATTTATTTGATGGATTTCCGGCGACGATTTCAATGGAATCTTTTGATGCTGGTATCCAATTTAGGATTGAAGAAGAAGTGAAGATAGACAAACAGACCCCATTTATTGAAATGGTGAGCCCTTCAGATCCATCTCAAAAATTTAAAATGTATTTTAAATCAGGGAATGTTAAATCAATAAAGAGTGTTGTAAAAGTTCGGAAAAGCGGATCTAGAAAAACAGTGACCCGGATTGATTTTATAGGGGAGATAAACCCAATTGCAGTACATGTTTCTTTGGATGAACTCCCAATTGGTGCTACTGAGAAAGTACGTACCCCTAAAGAAGAAGATGAACCTGAGGTTGATGCAAAGCTTAATGATATGGGAGGACAGAGAATAGATAAATAAAGAAGAGGCTAAAGAACAAGTTGATGAAGACATTAGTTATTCTTAAATACCAATAAATTAATCAAGAGCAATATCCACAGGGCGTTCGCTATAATGATCTGTTTTTTTTAATTGATGATTCCAATCTTATCGATGAAATCTCTTATTGTTTGAAATCCCTGATCCTCTATATTTAAACTAATGCGTATGGCATGAATGGGCACATCGCCTGAAAAAGCCTCTAATTTTAATAAATCCTTTTCTGTTGTTAAAATTAAGTCAGCACCAGCTTCTTCCTTTGTTTCTTTAATTATTTTCCAATCATTTTTTGTATAGGTATGGTGGTCTTGGTAGATTAAAGATCCTGCGATGGTGGCTCCAGTTTTTTGAATGAGACTATGGAACCCTCCCGGGTCTCCTATTGCTGACAGGGCTAGGACACGCCTCCCACTTAAATTTTTTATACTTATAGTTTCTTCGTTGATACTGGAAAGAACAGATGTGGCACTAATTGTGCTAGAAAAAAACGGCACATTAAGTTGCTTAATTTTTCTGGTTATATAATCTGATGGTTTTTTCAGGTTTGTTTTGGTTAAGAAGATGAGGTCAGCCCGCTTTGCACATGACCATGGTTCCCGAAGGTGACCCAAGGGAAGAAGCCTGTGGTCATTTTGGAGATCACTAGAGTTGATTAGAACAATATCTATATTACGGGAAATTGAAAAATGTTGAAAGCCATCATCAAGGAGAATAATATCTGGATTAAAATGTTTTATCAGGAAAGAACCCCCACGGAAGCGATTTTTATCAACAATAATTGGAATACCTTTTAGAGCCATTGCCATTAAAGCAGGTTCGTCTCCACACAATCTCCAATCAGGTGGTTTGGAATATCCATCTGTGACTAGCAATGAACCGGAACTCTGCCGTCCATACCCTCGGCTTAAAACGGCAACTGATTTTCCAGCCATTTTAAAGAACTTTGCTAATGAGATTACCATAGGGGTTTTCCCCGTTCCCCCGGAGCTAATATTTCCGATGCTGATTACCACACAAGAAAGTTTTCGTTTCGGCAAAACATCAATTCTGTATAAGAAATCTCTCCATAAAATTAGTCCAAGGTACACTATTGTAAGAGGAGACAAGACGGGTCGAATAGATACTAAAGAGTTTTTTTTATTGATGACCACGTTTTTCCACCTCGTTTTCCAATTTGTCCAGTGCCTGTTTTAGTTTGTTTTCACACACATTAAAATCATCAGACTCTAAGAAAACTAACGGGTCACCATAAATCATTTCTATTCGGCTAAAAGGCTTTCCAACGAAAAAAGTATCCCAGTTTGTAAAACTCCATCGGCGGGTTGACTGACCCATGGCTGGAATAATTACCGCTCTTGTTTTCTGCGCAGCTCGAATTGTTCCCGGCTTTGGTACTTTAGCAGGCCCCCTTGGTCCATCTGGTGTGAGAGCGACTACATTCCCGGGGCGAGCAAGAACATTAACTATTTCTTTATAAACCTTTTTTCCTCTGTCGGAGCTGGAACCACGAAGCAATTTCCACCCCATTTTGTTACCAATTTTAGAGATGAGTTCAGCATCGTTATGCAAACCAGCTAAACCATAATATTGATTCCCAGCTAAATCCATAAAAGTTGGCAAAAAATGGCTATGCCAAGAAGCAATAATCACTGATTTTCCGTCCGTAAGAATTTTATTGATTTGGCTTCTTCCTTTTATATTCCAACGACTTGTTCCATAGAGAAATTTTAGTAACCATTTCGCCAGAAAGGCCTTCAATGAAAGCATCGCCATTATAAATGTTTCTTGAGAATTGCTTCTGCTGAGCGGGTGTACGCCCCCGGTTTTCCAAGGGCTTTTCTGACCTCGGAAAAGCCAGTGTACATAGAATTTCTTTTTTCTGAATCGTTAAGAAGAAGCCTCAGTGCCTTGTAAAGATTTTCAGATGTCATTTCATTTTGGAGAAATTCCGGTACAATTTCTTTTTTGCCTATCAGGTTAACTATAGAGGCAAAAGAGACTTTTGATAATTTTTTTATTAGAAACCAGGAAAAAAAAGACATTCGGTAACAGACAACCATCGGAATATTTATAACTGCTGCTTCTAGTGTGGCAGTACCTGAAGCAATAAGGGCTACGTTTCCATAATGCAGTGCAGTTATTGTATTTTCTTCAACATATATATTGTCTGGGAGTGGGGACAGGGTTGCAGAGGGAGCTTTGCCAACTACAACCTGCAGTTCAGGGGTGGATAATCTTAGTAATTGAACCGTTATCAGGAAGATTTTCCAATGTTGATCAATCTCCTGTTGTCGGCTCCCTGGAAGAAGAACAAGCAAGGGTTTATCTGGAAGCAATTTATGTTTCCTGAAAAAATTATCCCTGGATATTTTAGGTGGATCTAGTTCTGTGAAGGGATGACCGACGAAGCGAACATTTACCCCTCGATGTTTAAACCAATCCTGTTCAAATGGAAAAATACTAAGGGATTGGTCCACAAAATCACGAAGGATTTTTATCCGACTTTCTTTCCAGGCCCAGATCTGAGGAAGAATAAAATACGTTATGGGAATATCAAGAGAGGAAATTCTTTTTATTAACCTAAGATTAAACCCCGGGTAGTCTATTAAAATAATTCGTGATGGACTAATTTCTTTTATTATTTTTATGGTTTGGCCCATTACCCGTTTCATATATGGTAAATGTTTTATGACTTCGGAAAACCCCATCATCGATAAATTATTTATGTTTTCCAAAATTTTTAGTCCCTGTTCCACCATTTTATTGCCGCCATGCCCAATGAATCGGCAATCAGAATATTTTTTCTTTATTGCTAGGATCAACCGTGAACCGTGAACATCTCCAGATTCTTCTCCTGCAATAATAAAAAAAGTCAAGGTTTTTTGTTTTGTTTTTTCAGGTGTTTGGGTCATGAAATAAAATCAGCAATCTTGAATAGTTTGATAAACGTAATGGTGGAAAGGAGTTCTGAAAAATATCAGTGCAAATCCTTAATTATCATTTCATGAATTTGTATGGCCACCTTTAAAGCTTCCCTTCCGTCAGAGCCGGAAACGATAGGTTTCGTTTTCCCTTTTATGGAATCAATAAAGTTTGATAGTTCCATTCGTAGGGGGTCGAATGAATTTACAGGGGGTTTTTCATAAATTATCTGTTTATTTTCTTCGTTTTCGTTTAATGGGACAGCAGCCAGAGCCTTCGGGCCTTTATTCTTTACAATTCTATAAACCTCGGTTAAACCCAGCAAAAAATCTATAGTCACATACATTTCATTTTGGAATGCTTTCAGTTTCCTAACCTTATCTTTCGCGATTCGACTGGAAGTAATGTTAGCGATTGTTCCATCAACAAATTGAATGCGTGCATTTGCGATGTCGACAGAATCAGTCATAATGGATAAACCACTGGCATGAACAGTATCAACCTGGGATTTAACCAGCGCGAGCACGATGTCAATATCATGAATCATTAAGTCCAGAACCACAGGGACCTCAGTACCCCGGGTTGTATAGGGCGCAAGCCTTTGTACTTCAATATATTTTGGTTTAAGAGTATACGAATCAAGAGCGAGCAAAGCAGGGTTCAATCGTTCAATATGTCCCACCTGAACAATAACTCCCGAATTGTCTGCTAAACGGAGAATATTATCTGCCTCTGAAAGCGAGCCTGTGATTGGTTTTTCAATAAAAACATGTTTGTTGCTGCGGATACATTGTTCCGCAATTTCTGCATGGTACTGCGTTGGCGTTACAATTGAAAGCGCATCGCAGGATTGTATGAGCGAATTTAGATTGTCAAATATTCTTGTGTTATATTGTTTAGAAATAGAATTATTTCTTTTGTTGTTTGAGTCGAACACTCCAATGAGATTTGCCCCGGAAATTTTAGAAAGGTGTTTTACATGGTATTGACCAAGGTGTCCCACCCCAACGACACCTATGTTGATTTTTTCAAGTGGGTTCATATATTTTTGAATTTCATTAATGAAATACAAACTTACGGTAAGTGACAAGTTAATAGGAAAGAAAATGAATTATCTTGATTTTGGATATGAATTCAAGCAAATTTCATTATAATTTTTAGTAAATAAAATAGTATAGAGGTGTTAATAATGGGTAATAATCTAAAATCAGGCTTGGGATACCTTATCCCGCTTGGGGCGGTAGTCGGTTTTGTTTTTGCGATATTAACAGGAAATTATTTATTAAGCATTATGTTTCCTCTTGCCGGCATACTAACATGGTTTTTATATATGATTATAATGCAGATCACGGTGCCTGATATTATTGGAAATATAATTATAGGATTTGGAGGCCTTTTAACTGTTGGAATATTTCTGGTTTATGGCATCGAAACAAATATATTTGGCGGTTTTGAACTGAGTGGAGAAGGAACTGTATTTGCGTTTCTTGTACTTTTTTTTAGTGTCTTGACAGGGATGCTGTTTAATCGAGATGGAAGTGCCCGAGACGACCTATTAACAGGCCGGGAAAAAGAACTGATAGACAAAGCAATCGAGAGTTCGAAAGATGAAGAAAACCCAAAAGTGATTGTTATTAAGCAGGAGCAACAGCCACAAAAAGAAAAGGATAATCAACAAGAAGAACGTACACCATATTATGCATATCCTCCTGGATATGATTATTACGATGACTATTATGAAGATGAATACGAAGACGAAGAGGACGAGGAAGAATAAAGGAACATCCGGAGATATTTTGACAAAATTTACTTTTTCTTTTAGAGGGGTAAAATATATTCAGGGGTGAATCACCATAAAAGTCGTGGACTAGACTTTTGAACAATCTAACTTGAAGATTTTACAAAACAGATAATTTTATTTTTTACCTTTAATTTATTCTCACTCAGATTCTTGACATAGTGTCTTCAGTCAAAATAATAAATAATTGATTGATTTTTACTGGGGACACCATAATGTTTATTATTTAATTTACTACAAGTTTTGCGATTTTTAATCCTTGCTGTAGTTTATATTAGTCTAAATATAACCTTATATGCTCAATCATTTTCCATGAAGGGTCAATTCTGGTCTAGTGCTTTAACCAGCAACGATGTACCAAATGACCAATCATCCATCGAATCCACTCTAGGATACATTCCTACACTTTCACTGTTTAAAAACTTATCCGCTTCCCAATTTATTGATGTGGAATGGGCATATCGTTTCGACCGCAGTTATTCCGCAGATTCGCTTTTCAATAATCATGAAAATCACCATCGCTTGTGGATTCGGTATTCCAGTGAAAAAATAGAAGCGCGCCTTGGCTTGCAGAAAATTGTTTTTGGTCCATCTCAAATTTTACGGACTCTCTCCTGGTTTGATACCATCGATCTCAAAGATCCAACGGGTCAAACGGATGGTGTGGAAGCATTTCGGCTGCGTGTTTTTCCATCCAATTCTTTATCTATCTGGTCGTGGTTGATTAACTCCAATCAGGATACGATTTCATTTGGGGGACGAGCAGAACTATCGACAGGTTTCGGGGAGTGGGGTTTGACCTATCACCAGGATCCAACAGTGACACCCCAGTCAGCAGGGCAGTTCCCGGTCATTATTTCGGGACCTCATCAGCGTGTTGCCATGGATCTTCGCTATGATGGATATATTGGATCATGGATGGAAGGGGCCTTTATTTTTTCCGATAATTCTGAAATAAAAATGGTCACCATGGGTGCCGATTACACACTGCCCCTCGCCAGCGGAATTCTGATTATGACAGAGTCTTTAACCATTGACCAAAAGCAAAATGGTTCAAATACTTCTCAAACATTTACCGCATTTATGGCAAGTATACCCTTGGGAATGATACATCAGATTATGTTGATCTCTCAATTAGACTGGGATGAAAACCGGGCTTACAATTATCTGCGGTGGAGCGCAACCTATGATCATTATAGCTTAAATTTGATTTTGTCGCTGAGCCCAAAACGATCTGAATACAATTTTACGGAAGAATATTTACCAAAAACATTAGCCGGATTTGGTACCGGGTTACAATTCATGTTTATTTACAATCATTAGGAAAAATTATGGCAAATGACTCTGTAGTTGAAATTCAAAATTTGGTTAAACAGTTTCCTGTGGGGGGTGATTTTTTCACAGCTCTTAAGAATGTGAACCTGCTCCTGTACAAGGGTGAATTCACCGGCCTGGTCGGGCCCTCCGGCTCCGGCAAAACCACCCTGCTCAACATTATTGGCGGACTGGACTCCCCCAGTGAAGGACATGTGAGTGTGCTGGGCATGGCCCTGAACAACACATCCCATGGTGAGCGCGCCAGGTTGAGACGAAAGAGCATGGGCTTTATTTTCCAGAGCTACAACCTACTGCCGGTTTACTCCGTATTTGAGAATGTAGAACTTCCCCTAATTTTGAACAAGGTGGATCCTACCGAACGGGAAAGTAGGGTCACTCAGGCCATAGAATGGGTAGGACTCAGCGATAAGACAGATTCCCGTCCGGCAATGCTCAGCGGCGGCGAGTGCCAGCGCACGGCCATTGCCAGGGCTATTGTTCACCAACCGGCACTGATACTTGCAGATGAGCCCACAGCTAACCTGGATGCGGAAAATTCTCATCACATTATGAAAATTATGGTGCGGCTGAACAAAGAGCTTTCCACTTCCTTCATCTTTGCCACCCATGATGAAAAAATCATGGCCTACCTGCGGAGGATTATCCACCTGGATGATGGGCAGATTACGGAAGATGAACAGATTGATAACCCGAAGTCTGGTCAATAGAGATGCTGTTTAAAATCGCCATGAAAAATCTCCTAGGTGCCAAGCTGCGCACCTGGCTCAATGTCTTTGTTACCGCAATATCTTTTTTCATGATCATCTTCATCTCCGCCATGTACGACGGCATGCGGGAACACGCCATGCAGGTCTCTATAGATACGGAGATTGCCGGCGGCGCCTACTGGCACCCCGAGTATGATCCCCTGGATCCTATGACCTTTGAAGATGCTCACTCTGTTCCACCGGATGCTGTCAGAGCACTTGTGGATCAGAAAAAAGCTATACCGGTACTGGTGAGCCAGGCTTCCATCTATCCCAATGGGCGCATCATGCCGGTGATCATGAAAGGGATTACCCCAGAACAGAATATTGTCAACATGCCTACCCAAATGCTGGCCAATAATGATGAAGTCACTATTCCGGTGCTGATTGGACAGGGCATGGCCAATGATTCCAAGCTGGAAGTGGGCGATTCCTTTACCATCC
>DTUJ01000202.1 GCA_012964235.1 Fidelibacterota bacterium | reverse complement strand
AATCACTCACTTATTAAAATGATACTACCTGAATTATTTGCACGAACCCAATATCCTTTCCCCGGATCTATTGTCTCTGCATTTATATAAGTCTCGTCATATTCGTATATCCCATTTGTTACTATCAAACCTGTATTGTACAATACATCTGCATCTATCTGGGTTGAAGGTCCAGAGATGAGATTCCAGCCTTCACTCAGGCTAATGGTCAGTTCATTAATGGAAACACCAGTAATAGCGGTACTGCCAGCCTCATCAAATCTCAACCAGTATCCTTCACCATAAGTCAGGTTTATCGCGGGGTTATAGCCACCATTGAAAGAGTAAAGTGTACCTTCAATTGATTCGGGGAATAAAAGATTATATGAGGCATCTTCCACTTCAAGAGGGAGTCCGATTAAGTTCCAGCCATACATGTAAGAAATATTCATATTTATAGTCGGGCTGTTTGCATTGTTCCATGCTGTTTGCCAAATAGATGCTAAATCGATAATGGCACAATGAATCACACTAATTGTCAGAGAATCAAGTTCATCCCAAAGAATGTTATAATAAGCTGAATTGTAATCGGGATCTTGAGTACTTGCTAAATCATCTGCAGCCATAATATCGCTAACAAAAGGATAAATTTCATCAATATATTGAAAAACTGAGTCAATTACAGAACTCCAATGAGCACTCGTAGAATCAGGTAGAGGTAATTCTGACAAATGGGGATTGATCATATGTGTTTCGTATCTTGAATGTATTCCATAATTACCTGTTAATTGCCCGTTGTAATTCAATGTTAAATGTAAAGGTTGGTGGGAATCTGCAACATAATGGCCAAGTTCTGCGGCTACCTGCCAGACGGTTTCCCATTGATCTGTGGACATGAGAACGGTTAAGCTATCTGTCCATAATTCAATAACCCACGGTACAGTCCCATTATCAATAAGTACATTGTATCCATACAGGTCAACCGCTTCATCCCAATCATGAGGAAATGTTCCTTCAAAAAACTCAGGATAATAATCAATGTCTATATAATGATAATATCCGGGTAAACCATCTACATCTGGATCAATTGAATGCGCACGGAGGTAATCTCTGTAATCTTCAAAAAAATCCATTTCAGGAGGCAGGTAGTCTACTGCATTTTCATTGATATAGCGGTGAGTTTCCCAACCCCAAGCGTATACTTTGTCTTGTTGAAAGAAAGGATTAGCCAATATAAAAAGTAGCAGAAAGCGTAAAATTCGGTTATTCATACCCAAATCCTATCCCTTTTGGTGGGGAGGGTTTAAATCTGAAAATTTGCATATTATTTTTTAAAATGTGAGTTGAAGCACATTTTATTATTGAAACTTCCTTACTTCAACAGCACCATCTTCCTGGTCTGCACAAACTCACCAACACGAATCTGGTAGAGATAGACTCCAGCACTGGCAGGCTTGCCATGCCTGTCAGTAGCATCCCACCGGACAGATTTGAAACCTGGTTCTTGAGTGGTGTTTACCAGTTGAGTTACCTCTCTTCCCGTCAAATCATATATTGTGAGTGTAACCTGTGCTTGTTCTGGAAGGTCGTACCGTAGGCTTGTGATTGGGTTGAAGGGATTCGGATAGTTCTGGGCCAAAGCAAATTTCTCTGGAATATGCTTGATTTTCAGAGAAAGATTCCTTGGCTCCATGTCACCTGCAAACCGGATATCCACAGGATCAGAAACATATTCACCATAGGCAAAGGTCAACCGTTCTCCATCAATGG
>DTUJ01000201.1 GCA_012964235.1 Fidelibacterota bacterium | reverse complement strand
AGAAAATGCTTTTTTATTGCAGGTGGATACTTTATATACTGCTTTTACATAAACCCCGTTAAAAGTAGAGTTCACTGATTGTGAAGGGGAGTGATTTAGGGGCAATTGAAGAAATATAACTAATTTGATTAAAATGTAAACTATTTTTTCTGGAAATGGTACTTTATACTCTTGTAAATTCTAAAGCAAACCAGACTATTTGCCTGTTTTTTGTGCATTTCACTTGCCAATTCGTCAGTTATGAAAAATAAAATGCTAACATTTAACTTAGAAACCTTGATAAAGCACTTTATTAAAGTACAAACATTCTTCACATTACTTTTTGCAATAAACTTTAGTGAAAATATTTCACCAATAATATATAATAATTGTACAGTATGTCATAGACCAGGGGAGATAGGAGCATTTCTCCCGCTAACAAACTTTAATGAAGTATATTCAAACAGGAACTTGATTGCTTCTGCAATCGCAGGAGATGAAAATTCAAGGCATGGGGAGCCCATCATGCCACCCTGGCCTCCCGATCGGTCATATAGCACACTTGTTGGAGAAAGGTACCTGACAGAAAATCAAATCCATGATATTCTTGAATGGATTAGTGATGGTGCAGTGCAGGGGGATCCAGCCTTGGAGTTTCCAATGCCTATTTTCCCTGAGGGCTCTGCTATTGGTGAACCCGATGTTTTGTTAGAAATGGAAGAATCATATTTTATCGAGGGAAATTTTGAAGATGATTATCGTTGTTTTGTGTTAGATACAAATTTTGATGAAGATAAAGATATCGCGGCAATTGAGTTTCGCCCGGGAAATTCTGAGGCTGTGCATCATGCTATCTTGGTATCTGTCCCGCATGGGGAGGTGGATGATCTTGATGAACAGGATCCAGAATATGGATATGAATGTTTTGGAGGTTTTGGTACACAGAATATATCCGATCTGTTGGGGGGCTATGCGCCCGGTTATGTAGCTTCTCTATTCCCTTCAGGCTTAGGGCAGAGTATACCTGCGAATTCTGATATTATTTTGCAGGTTCATTATGCTCCATTAAATACTGACCAAACTGATCAGTCTTCGTTGAACATTTTTTTTAAGGATGAACCTGTTGAGAGATATGTTCAGCAGCAGGTGATGATCAATTGGTGGTTTGAGCTACCAGCAGAGGAGATCACAGAAGTAGAATTATCTGTAGAAGTTAGTCAAGATATTAGTTTAATCCAGATATTTCCCCATTGTCATCTACTTGGTAAATCTTGGGAAATTTATGCGTTAGATCCTATGAATGATACTATCCCTATTATTCGGATAAATAACTGGGATTTTGATTGGCAGAGTTTTTATACACCGCAATATATGCTTCATATTCCTGCAGGTTCTGAACTGTATGCAAAATGTGTTTACGATAATACATCCGAAAACCCTGACAACCCTAATGATCCACCACAAACGGTATACTGGGGGGAAGGTACACATGACGAAATGTTTTATGTGCCAATTCGATTTATTCCATACCAGGAAGGTGATGAATATATTTACTTAGGATCAGATGAGGATAATTTTATTGATGTTTCTTTTCAATTTGGCTGGAACATAGTGGGCCTTCCTCTCGAAGTAGAAGATCCCAACTACCTAACAATATTCCCAGATGCCATAGAGAATACTTTTTTCTCATTTGATGATGCCTATACACCTGATTCATTCATGATAGAAGGAGAGGGTTACTGGCTTCGTTTTGAAAGTGCTGGTAATACAACCAT
>DTUJ01000200.1:30753-32797 GCA_012964235.1 Fidelibacterota bacterium | reverse complement strand
AGCCATGGCCCTGATACAATAATGATAAATATAATCAAATCACATTCTTGGTGGTTAATCCGCTTAGCGTGCAGCCCCTTTTTATTCTCAAGACTAATAGCAGGACATCCCATTAATATTGATGGACAATTCCACGATTGGGACAATGTGGGAATAGCCTATTCCGATATGGAAGGTGATGGCATGAGTGCAGATTTTGGTGATGTAAAGATTACCTACGATATGGAATTTCTGTTCATCTATTTCAATTTTCATAATGGCGAATATCTCATGCAGGACGGGAATGCGTTTCATCTTTACATTGATGCGGATAATAATGCATCCACCGGACTCGATTTTCATGGTATTGGCGCAGAGCTGGATTGGACCTTTGGTCAGCGGGAAGGCGTATTTTATATTAATGGAGGCAGTGAAATTATTTGGCAAAATGACTTAACATTGCGGATTGGCCCCACCATCACATCCACAGAATTTGAAATTGCAATCTCAAGAGAATCTGATGTGCTTACACTAAATGAATCGCAAGTTTTGGCGGAAGGAAAGATCGTGATCGCAGAAGCACCGCCAAACTCAGACACTGTGCCAAATGAAGACGGCGGAATCTATTTTAGTATCGGGGAAGATACTGTACCATTGCCAGAACCAATTCCCTTAGAACGCAAACATGAAGATGATATTCGTATTGTAACCTATAATACTTGGAATGACGGGTTTTTAGATGAGGAACGCCAGCCTCATTTTAAACGAATCATTCAAGCTTTAGATCCTGACGTGATTGCGCTTCAAGAGCACTGGGATTGGGATGAGATCGATGATATTATTCAATCATGGTTTCCAGATGAACCGTGGCATGCCAGTTGGACCCATCGGGATATGGTGGTTTTATCCAGGTTTTCCATCATCGATGATGCCAGTTTGATCAGTTCAGGAAGAACCATGGGTGCCTTATTAGATACAGAAGAAGAATTGGGAAAAAATCTATTAATCGTCAATTCCCACTTATCTTGCTGTGCCAATAATGAAGATCGTCAGCAACAGGTGGATGAATTTTTGTCGGTCTGGCGTGAATGGATTTCCAATGAAAATGGACCCTTTAATTTGGAAGATGAAACACCCTTTGTCCATGTGGGAGATTTTAATTTTGTTGGATACCGCCAGCAAGTAGAAACTATCCGCATTGGCGACATTGTAGATGAAAATGAATATGGTGAAGATTTTCTCCCCGATTGGGATAACACAGCCGTCGTTGATCTATTTTCACGGCATACTCATAAGCGTATGGGCTATACTTGGCGGAGTGATGGTAGCTCATTTAATCCAGGGAAACTGGATTATATTTTTTATTCCGATGCTACTATTGATACAGGCAGGCATTTTACTCTCAATACCCTAGCCATGGAAGAGGCAACATTAATGGAATATGGATTGGAATGGGATGATACCCAGGAGGCGTCCGATCATCTACCAAGAGTGTTTGATATTACATTAAATGATTTAGACATTGGAGTTGATTTCAATGCAGGCTGGAACCTGGTTGGTTTACCACTTGAGGTTGATGATGCTTACTATCAAATACTCTTTCCTGAAAGTGTAGAAGGGACTTTGTATTCCTTTGATGGTGGTTATGTGCAAGAAAATGAATTATTACATGGATCTGGTTATTGGCTTCTCTTTGAAAATTCCGGGAATGTTACTATAATTGGCAATGGGTTAAATCAACTTATCATTGAATTAAACCAAGGCTGGAATCTCATATCAGGGATTTCTATTGAGCTTCCTTTAGAAAGCGTAGAAGATCCTGAAAACCTTATTATTCCAGGGACGGTTTATAGCTTTGAGAACGTGTATGTGCAAGCAGACAGTTTTCAACCCGGAAATGGATACTGGCTCAGGTCATCAGGAACGGGTGCCATCATACTAAATCAAAATTGAAAAGGATTATTTTGTGAAAAATGCAATTACCATATTCGTTTTATTTTTTAATATTTTATTTGGTCAATGACCCTTGTGAACGAACCCCAGCCTCCCGGTCGGGACGGCAAAC
>DTUJ01000200.1:0-30653 GCA_012964235.1 Fidelibacterota bacterium | reverse complement strand
ATTTGGTCAATGACCCTTGTGAACGAACCCCAGCCTCCCGGTCGGGACGGCAAACTCAGGTATTGGTTTGGATAAGGGTGAATTACTCGTAGGGAGTAATTTTTCATCACAATTTATTGATTGGGGGCACGGAGCATTGGGCCCTGAGGAAGAACCACATGAAGGAACACTCGATTCATACATAGGTGACCTAAATATTAATTATGGGTTAACTGAAAAATGGAATCTGGGAATGAATATGGTAATTGGGAAAAGAACGATGCATTTTCCACAGCTAGATAGTCCTCATCATCGTGATGAATCCAGGTCAGGTATTGGAGATTTAAGTATCGATCTTAGGTATCTATCATCAAACATATCCTTTGGTCCGGGGACACGTCTGTTTTTTGGAGGGGGTATCATTATTCCTTCCAACAATACTTTGAAGTCAGATCCATTTGAGGCTGGAAGGGAAATCCCCCCTCTTGATCATACGCATTTTGATATGAGCGAGGGAGCGTTTAAACTTGTGGGCGAAATTCAGTATTTTAAGCGGGACACATTACCTATTGTTAAGGGTGGAATTCTGAAGTACTCCTCAGCTCTTACAGAAAATGATTATTCTTTTATGCCAGGATATCAATTGGATGCAGTTGCCATGTTTTACTGGCAGACAAAACAGATTTTTAAAGGGATTCCCCAATTTTCACTCATTGGACAAAAAAGAGGTGTGGATTATTGGGATGGTGATGTTGTGCCAAATTCAGGGGGATTTATCTTACAAGGTGCCGCTGGACTGATGTGGATTTTAGATTCGCATCATTTCACGGTTTCATTTAGGAAGCCGATATATCAAAAATTAAATATGGTTCAGGAAGAATCTTCCATAGAAAACCATGCAGACATGTGGGGTTTCTCTTTTAGCTATCGAACGGTTTTATCATTTGGTGATAAATAATTTAAAAGCTTTATTTGTAAAAACATCCATAAAGAACAAAGAGAAAGCCCCGCTCATTCGCGAGGCTTTCTCTTTATAGAGGAATTTTAACTTAATTCTGTAAAACGAAAACTTACTGAGCTGTTGCCAATAACTGGTCTGGCGTAATAACGTCTCCATATTCTGCTTGAAGTCTATTAAGTTTATCAATTTGTGCTTGAAGCTCAGTAAAGTATAAATCCGGAATTTTCTGAGAGCTTTTAATTTTACCATATTCTTCCCTCTGATACTCTAACCTAGAAATAATATTTCCAAGGTAAAGAGAAAACTGTTTATCATAAAGACTTTTCGTGTAGTTCTTATCAATCAATTCACTAAATAAGTCTTTTAATTTTTCATAGGTTGGGATTTTTCCGATTGGAGTATCTATTGCTTCAGCCTCACCGTGTTTAAATCTTTCTAACCAGGCAAGCCACACTTTTACATCCTGTTTTTCGCCAAGTAGCTTATCAGATTCCCCACCCCTTGCTTTATCTGTTAAGAAGTAGTTAAGCCCGGCCATAAGCGGTTTTTCTTTCAATTTTTCATTATTGAATACTCCAAATTGAGATTGCATATATGCACCAAGTTCACTTGGAACAAATGGTGCATTTGCCCATGGAGCTCGTTTAAGAGAACCGTCAGCGCCAACTTCAGTTGCTGTAGTAGCTGAAACAATGTTCGCTCCAATTAATACGCCTTCATTTGCTGAATTTGCAATCCATACTGGAGGCATTGTGTCTGGATCTCTACCACTATACGTAATGATTTTTGCTTCAACTCCAGTCGAAGCTTCAGCTTTTGCATTCGCAAAGTTAGCAATATCTTCAGAATTTAAAGTTACACGTGCATTCCCATGTGATATTGGTGTGTCTGGCAACATCGATTTTGTCCAATTCCCCTGGAAATTAATTCCCTCCTCCGGGATAGGCCTGCCATCATTAGTCCATCTTGCCTCACCTTCTGGAGTGATTAAAACATTAGAGAAGATAGCTTCTTTGCCTGGTGTCTTTAATAGGTTAATGATGTTAGGATCACTTTCTGCAGTCATATCTTTCACGATTCCAAAGATACCGCACTCTGGGTTTACAACTGCTAGCATATTATCTACAAGTAAGAACTGGGCAAGGTCATCACCGATGAACTGATCTCCTGCCATTGCAGTGGTTGTTTTGCCACAACCACTTGGGGCAGCACCGACAATCCATGTCATGCGATCAGTGTCTTTTGGCCCTTTAACACCAGTAATAAACATATGTTCAGACAGAGTGTCAAACTCACCTTCTTCAATTGCACGTTTAACCGCTCTGTTAACAGCCAATCTATGGTGACCTTTTTTCATAAGAAGTGCGTTACCGGCATAGGATACTTCAAATGCAATTGTCGTTTCTTTTTTTAGATCCATGAAAATACGTCCCTTTTCAGTATCAAGGGTTCCGGTACTATGAAGATTTGTGAAATAAGTATCTGTTAGGTCCATTTGTTCAAAGAAACCTTCAAAATCATTTCTGTAAAGAATCCCTGCGCTGTGTGCTACATATGCGGAGTCAGTCATTTGTACAACAGGGAATGAGAGAGGAAATCCTTTGGGCCCTCTTGTATATAATGATATATACATGGTCCTGCCATTCATAATATTTGTCATACCGTTCCTAATTTCCTTATAAGCATCTGCTCTATCCATGCCCTTTGCTAAAGCACTAAGGTTGCTTCCTTCGTCTTTAATGTAGTATGTATTAGCAACTATTCTCCCCTGTTCTTTCACTGGATCCATGTGGTAGGTGTGGCCCTCTTGAATCAATGCTGTTTCTTCTCCACTGTCAATAGCTGCTTGCCTAATTTCGGCTTTATCTGTTGCACCCATATCTATGAAGATTTTTGCAGGTCCAGTTAGTTCAATAGCTTCGGCGATTCGATCTAACAGCTTCGCGCTTGGTATCCGGGCTAGCTTGCCTAAATTAGAATCATCCATCTTGCTTGCAATAAATGCGACTTGCTGTAAAATGCTCTCTTCTGTGGTATCTGCTTTTAGCGAAAGGCCCAAAATTTCAAGCCTTGTATTAAGAACGTTAACGGGGTCTGTTGTATCAGTAGAAATCACTTTTGTTTTTGATGTCAGTTAATATTTATGAGTGATATGTCGTTGCTGTTAACTTCTTAATATACAATAATGAAATGTTTATTTCAGTTTAAATATTTAATGATTGATTGAAAAATAGGGCGGTTTCTTCGTGCTCCACAAATAAGAATTGGTAAACTATTTTATTAGCAATGCTAATAGCATTATGATCTAACCTATAGGTTGAATAATCTTCCCATTCATACTGGAGAAAGAAACTCCTCTGTGATCAGTGGTTAATTTGATCTTCAATGACTATCCTTCCGCTTGTAATTGGATGATCCAGTCCTTCAATGAGTAATCCCAAATTATCACCAATGCCAGTGACTTTCCCTCGGGCTATTTCTTCACTCTGTTCTGTTGAAGTATCCGTAAATACTCTCACCCTTTTCCCAATTACATAGGAACGATCTTGATAAATATTTAGAAAGTTTGAATGTTTATTTTTCAATAACTGCTGATAGTTATCATCCAAAATAGTGACCAGACGATCCAGTATAATCTTCTGTGAAAAGTAGTTTTTCTCTGCTACAAAATCAAATAAAGAAGCCGCTACCTGATTAAATCTGCTGGGAGTTATCTGGGGGGTCGTTTCTACATTTAGTCCGATTCCAAGCACAGCTCCTGTGATACTATCTCCCATTGTCTGTGTATGAGCCAGAACACCACATACTTTTTTTGAATCAATAACAATATCGTTAACCCATTTAATCGATGCTCTTCCAGTCAATTCTTTTATGGAATCAATTGTCTGGATTACTGATACCGCCGATAAAATGATGAACCCGGTTGCAAAATATTCTATCTCCTGGTTTGGTGAAAGATAAGCAGATAGGTGGATGTTCCCGGGTAAGGTCACCCATGGTCGATTTTTAAAACCGTGAAAATGTTTCCCTGATCCTGCAAGGCAGAGTATTCCGCCCGGCAGTTCTGGTTCAGACTGAGAAATTTTAATCAGGGTATCATACTGCGATGTGAGAGCAAATTCTAAAATAAAAAGATGTTTCCAGTTGTCTTGCCTGTTGATTTCACCCATAAAAAATGTATTATTTTTAATCAATTTTTCTGTCAGGGATTGGATGTTTTTATTCAATGATTTCAGGCTGGTTTTTTTCCAGTCAGGTTTTTGATCTAAAACACCCTCAGCATAGTCCTGATTATCTGTATAGACTAACATATTCTGTGATAAGGATTTTCATTAAACAGTTACAGTATTCAAACCAAATCTTTCGGTCGAATCACATCACAGGTTGTGATTGTTGATATATGATTTCTGACACCGGATTTATCAGATTAGCGTTGGGTTTATCTTCCTAAAATTTAATCCCGCCCGGCAGGACTTTTCGCCCTGCTATCATCACCTAGGTTTATTAAACGCAAAAATTATAAGTCGTGCTCATAGCTACCCAAAGAACTTAGGTGTTACTCTCCGCCTGCTAATGTTACCATTATGGAATTCTGTATATGTAGGCGGTTTTCTGCCTGGTCAAAGACAATGGAAATATCTGATTCAATGACCTCGTCCGTTACTTCCCGCCCTCTCTCAGCGGGGAGACAGTGCATAAACAAAGTTTCTTTTCCTGCTGACTCCATCAGTTTTTCATTCACCTGAAAATCTTTGAACAGCTTTTCTCTTTCCTCCACCTCTTCTTTCTGACCCATTGAGGCCCACACATCGGTATAAACCACATCTGCATTTTGCACTGCCGTATGAGGGTCATGACTAATCTCAATTTCGGAACATCCGCCTTTTCTCGCTAATTCAACTGTCTGTTCCTCCGGCGTATAGCCTTCCGGGCAAACACAGACAAAATTCATGGATATTTTTGAAGCAAAGTGCAACCAGGAATGAACAATATTATTCCCGTCACCTACATAACATATTTTTAAGTCCTCTATCCTGTTTTTTGCTTCCCATATGGAAAAAATATCTGCCATAATCTGGCAGGGATGATTGTAATCAGTCAGCCCGTTGATTACCGGGATAGACGAATATTGTGCTAATTCTAAAATATGTTTATGATCAAAGAGTCGTGCCATTATCATATCGTTGTACCGGCTAAATAGACGGGAAATATCTTTGATTTCTTCCCGCTTTCCAATGCCTATATCGTTGGGGCCTAAAAACAGTGCACTGCCGCCCATCCATTCAAATCCTGTTTCAAATGAAACACGAGTCCGTGCAGAAGGCTTTGCAAATATCATAGCTAAAGAACAATTCTTAAATGGTGTATAGTCTTCACGATTTCGGAATTTTATTTTTAGTTCTTTTGCCAAATGAAGTATATCTAACAGCTCTTCCTTCGAATAATCTGATATATGTAAAAAATGTTTTACCATTATTTTCCCATTATAAAATATACCGGCTTAAATCCTGGTCACTGGCAATATCTGCAAGTTTTTCTTTTACAACATTTTTCGTAATAACGATATTCTGTTTTTTCTTTCCAGTTTGTTCGTATAAATAGTCATCCAAAAGAGTGGTCATAATAGTATGGAGACGCCGGGCCCCTATATTTTCGGTTTTATTATTGACTTCTGTTGCAATCTGTGCAATAGCACGTATGGCAGTCTTCTCAAAATTCAATACCACACCTTCCGCTTTAAGCAAGGCCTGATACTGCTTTATCAATGCCGACTTGGGATGAGTGAGAATTTTTATGAAATCATTGGTTGACAGTTTTTTCATTTCCACCCTGATAGGGAAACGTCCCTGAAGTTCTGGAATCATATCTGATGGTGTGGAACTATGAAAAGCCCCGGCCGCGATAAATAAAATATGATCAGTTTTCACGATACCATATTTTGTAGGTACAGAACTCCCTTCAATGATAGGAAGCAAATCTCTCTGAACTCCTTCCCTGCTTACGTCGGGGCCAACACCCTTATTGCTTCCCGCTATTTTATCTATCTCATCGAGGAAAACAATTCCATTGTTTTCCACGGATTCTTTTGCCATGCGGATTACTTCATCCTGATCAATCAAATTATGGGCTTCTATATCCGTAAGGATTTTTCGAGCGTCTTTTACTTTCAGCTTCCGTCTTTTTTTCTGGCCAGGCATGATATTAGACAACATATCTTTCAAGTTGGTTCCAATTTCTTCCATACCAAATGGGCCGAATACCTGCATCTGCGCCATAGAATCGCCGGGGATATCTAGTTCCACCGGCCTGTCCTCAAAATTCCCTTTTTTGAGTTTATCCTCTAATCGCTTACGATTCCTATGATACCGTTCTTCTGCTTCTGGTGTTTTTTTTCTGTTTATTTGTTTCCTAACAGGAAAGAGTAAATCAAGTAATTTTTCCTTAGCAAGTTTTTCAGCCTGCTGAATTACTTCTTCCTCTTTTTTCGACCGAACCATATTCACCGCAATATCCATCAGATCTCTTATAATTGATTCCACATCTCTGCCAACATACCCAACTTCCGTAAACTTGCTTGCTTCAACTTTCATAAACGGAGCATTTGCCAGATTTGCCAAACGCCGTGCAATTTCTGTTTTCCCTACACCGGTGGATCCAATCAGGATAATGTTATTCGGAACAATTTCATCCCGCATATATTCAGCAACCTGTTGGCGGCGCCATCGGTTTCTCAAGGCAATTGCAACAGCTCTTTTGGCATCTCTTTGCCCGACAACGAAATAGTTCAATTCACGAACGATTTGTTTCGGAGTCAGTTCGTTCATTTTATCTCCATAACGGTTATAGAATCATTGGTGTAAATGCAAAGATCGGAAGCAATCTTGAGTGATTTATTTACAACTTCTCCGGCTTTCATTTTTGTGCTCTCAAGAAATGCAATTGCAGCCGACTGGGCAAAACCCCCGCCGGAACCAATAGCAACAACCGGTCCATCCGGTTCAATGACATTTCCATCTCCTGACACAATAAAACTGGATTTTTTATCCATGAGTGCCAGAAGCGCATCTAAATGGCGAAGATATTTATCTGTGCGCCATTCTTTTGCCAGCTCCACGACCGACCGTTTCAGATCGCCACCGTATTCATCAAGTTTCTGTTCAAACTTTTCAAACAAGGTCAGTGCATCCGCTGCTGCTCCGGCAAATCCACCCAGTACTTGATTCTTCCCTGATTTAAACTGTCGAACTTTCACCGCTTTTTGTTTGAGAGCCATATCTCCAAACGTGACCTGCCCATCGCCGCCTAAGGCAATGGTAGAGTTTCGTCGGACACCCAAAATCGTGGTGGAATGAAATTGTTTCTCCATATTATGTTAATCTCCCTTGAGAAGCAATTCAAAAAGCTTTGAATTAGAAGGAAGAACTAACGTGGTTTTCTCATTCAATACCTTTTTGTACGTTTCAAGAGTCCGGACAAATTCATAGAAATCGGGATCGGCACTGAATGCTTTTGCATATATTTCCAGAGCTTCGGCCTCTCCCTCACCCCGCCGTTCTTCCGATTCCTTGTAAGCATTTGCAAGAATAATCGTTTTATCTTTGTCTGTTGAGGCACGAATCTTTTGTGCTTCTTCTTCTCCTTCAGATCGGAATTTATTTGCCTGCCTGTTCCTCTCTGCCTTCATTCGGGAATATATGGATTCTTCATTTTCCCTTGGAAGATCTACTCTCTTGATGCGTACATCAATTACTTCGATTCCATAGGGACGGGTTGCCTCTTGACTTTTTTTTGTCACCTTTCTCATGATCAGTTCCCTGTTTTCTGAAATGATTTCAACCATATCATGGGTTCCCAATTCCTGGCGAAGCTGAGAATACACTATGTCATCTAACCGTGTCGTTGCCGTAGGAATTGCCTGTACCGTTTGGAGAAATAACAGTGGATCATATATCCGCCAACGTACATAATTATCCACTATCAACGTTTTTTTATCTTTACTTAAAACTTCTTCCGATGGGACATCATATTCCAAAAGTCGGTTATCAAAAACTACCGCATTCTGAAAGGGCACCGGCAGTTTAAAATGCAGACCCGGGTCCAAAATGGTCCTGACAGGTTTTCCAAACTGAAGAATTACCACCTGTTCGGTCATATTTACGGTAAAGACGGTGGTCCATACACCAATCACTATAATAATAATAAATCCAATAAGTACTTTTTTCATTATTTTATGCCTCCTTTCTCTGTACTGCCAAGATTGAGAAGATTGAGAAGATTCCCATCTTTTCCATCAGGAATAATATATTTTTGTACATTTGGTAATATATTTTCCATTGCCTCCAGGTACAATCGTGTTCTGGTGACAGCTTTGGATTTTCGGTATTCTTTCAAGACAGCCCTGAAATTTGCTACATCTCCTTCAGCGCGCATCACCCGGGCTTCCATAAATCCTTCAGCTTCCCGGATCATGGCTTGAGCCTCACCCCGGGCTTTGGGGATAATATCATTACGATATCCTTCCGCCTGATTTATCATTCGGTTTTTATCTTCTTTGGCGGAAGCAACATCCTTGAACGCCGCTATAACCGGTTTCGGAGGAGAAACATCCTGAAGCTGTGCCGCAACAACAAGTATTCCTGTATTGTACTTATCCAGAATTGACTGAAGCAGTTCCTTCGTCTCTTCCTGAATCATGAATTTACCTGCCGTAAGTACGTCGTCAATGCCATGGCGACCCACTACCGTTCTCAATGAAGCTTCTGCTGCTTCTCTAACTGTCAATTCCGGTTTAACGAAGTTAAAAAGATACGCCTCCGGATCCTTTATCTTGTACTGAACAATCAACTCTGCATCCACAATATTCTCATCCCCGGTAAGCATATTACTTTCTCTTGCAATTGTCCTGAATTGCCCACTTCCAAGACTTCGGAATCCAATTTCAATTCTCTTGACTTCGGTGACTTTGGGTGTATCCACAACTTCTATGGGATAGGGAAGGTGATACGACAGCCCTGGTTGAACAACCCGGCTGACCTTTCCAAAAGTCCTTACGACTCCTACTTCATCGGGGCCAACACTGTACACACCCGACAATAACCATATAACCAGAACAATTCCCACGATGGGTATCGCTCCCAGTTTAATTAACTTATCGGGAATTCGGATCTCCTGATCCCCGATAATGATTCTTTTTGCTGCCATTATTGTCTCCTTTTGATTGTTGTTTAAAGTTGCCTTCTTAGACGGGCAACAGGAACATTCATTTGGTCGCGATACTTTGCGACCGTTCTTCGTGATAAGGGATATCCCTTCTGTTTTAATAATTCTACAAGTCTTTGGTCATTTATTGGATGCTGTTTATCCTCTTCTTCAACAATTTTCTTCAGTGCCTGTTTGATAATATAATTGCTTATCACCCGACCATCTTCAAGTTCTATTCCCTCTGTAAAAAAAGATTTTAATTCAAACACTCCGTAAGGGGTATCTACATATTTCCCCCTGGTTGAACGACTGATCGTGGAAATGTCTAATTTTACATCTTCCGCTATGTCTAGGAGCTTCATTGGTCGTAACTCATGGATCTGCCCAGAAAAAAACTCCGGCTGGCGATCAATAATGGAACGCATCACTCTTTTCAGCGTTTGCTTCCGTTGTTCAATGGCCTGGATAAACCAATTTGCTGAATAAATTCTTTGTTTTAAAAACCGTTGGGCCTCTGTTTTTTTTGTTTCCTGCTCTTCCATCATAGCAACATAATCCGGACTGATCCGAAGTTCCGGCAGTCCGCTATCATTCGTATAAATAACCCAATTTTCTCCCTGTTCCCTTACAATTAAATCAGGGATTACTACTTCATCTTTGGTGAATCTGGTGCCCTCACCAGGCCTGGGGTTCAAATGGGAAATAATATTGACTGCTTCTGCCAGTTGTTCTCCGGAACAATTCATCTTTTTTTTAATCACTTCAAACCGTTTATTAGCGAAATCTTCAAAATGGTCATCAATAATATCATAGGCAAGGGATTTATTGTCTTTTTCCAGTTGAATTAATAAACATTCCCGTATATTTCGCGCTGCAATCCCCAGGGGCTCTAAACGCTGAACTGCACTCAAAATAGATTCAATCTCTGTTCCGTCCTTGTTAAAACGATCTGCGATCACATAAAGGTCTGTAGCTAAATAGCCCCGCTCATCCAAATTCCATAGAATTTCTTCCGCAATAATTCTTTCAGAATCATTCAGATCAATAAGTTTTAACTGATTTAGGAGAGTCTCTATGAAGTCCTGTTCCTCTTTCACAGGAAAATCAATGAGCTTCTTTGATCTGTCATAAAAATTTACCTGCTCATACTCATCATCATCTGAGGATAAATCAAGGGAATCATCAACTTCTTCATCCAAATCTTGTTCTTTGTCATTTGTTGATTCAATCTGTTCAAGAACAGGATTTTCTTCCAATTCATTCAAGATTTTTTCTTCCAGTTTTATCGTGTTTAACTGCAATAATCTTGCTTGAAGAATCTGCTGTGGCGATAAAACTTGCTTCTGGGAAAGCTTTTGCTCAATCCTTAACATCAGTCAAGCCTGAATTTTTCCCCAAGATATAAACGACGTGCTTCTTCATCGTTCGCCAGATCGCTGGAGGTACCTGACTTTAAAATTTCTCCTTCAAAAAGTAAATATGCCCTGTCGGTTATTGAAAGGGTTTCCCGAACATTATGATCTGTAATCAGCACCCCGATATTTTGATTTTTTAATGATTGGATAATGAACTGAATATCTTCAACAGCAATTGGATCCACACCTGCAAAAGGCTCATCTAAAAGCATAAAATCCGGATCAATAGCAAGGGAACGGCAGATTTCTACCCTTCGCCGTTCACCCCCGGACAAGCTGTTCCCCTTGTTGTTCCTGAGGTGCTGAATTGTCAGACCTTTCAACAGCTGTTCAATTTTTTCTTGTTGATCCGCTTTAGATAAATCAGTCATTTCCAGAACCAGTTTCAAATTATCCTCAACGGACAGTTTCCCAAAAATAGATGGCTCCTGGGCAAGATATCCAATCCCCTGACGTGAACGTTTATACATGGCATCCTGAGTAATTTCCTTTTTATCCAGAAAAATTCTCCCTTTGGTTGGCTTTATCATCCCTGTGATCATATAAAATGTTGTGGTTTTCCCGGCACCATTTGGACCAAGCAATCCTACAATCTCTCCCTTTTTTACTTCAATATCCACCGCCCGCACAACCCAGCGTTTTCCATACTGTTTGTGGAGGTTTTCTGCTGTTAGAACACCATGGCTATTTTTCATCTTCACCACGATTTGTCACTCCGGAAGGACGCAAAATTTTCCAGTGTTTCATCTGAACATCTGATTCAAATCCAATCCCATAGAGTGTGTCCTGTTTTTCTGTTGTTATCATAACAGAATCGTCAGTATAGATCATTCCCTGAGCATGGTCCCATGATAATGTATCAGTAAAAAGAGTTACCCCACTATCCGATTTTACAACCACGTTCTGAATTGCGCGCATGAAATCTGACTTTTCATCAACCTCTGCTAGCTGAGAGGTCAAACGGGAGGTGTGCTTTTCTTCCATATCAAAAAAATCTACTTCAACCTTCTGATCCAGTAAAATATAAAGACGATCATTAAACTTCTCTAAATGACCTGCCTGCACAATAGCCCGTTGTAGGCCTGCATCAGTCATGGTAATGGTTACCTCCCAGCTTTCCTGATCAGGTCGCCCTTCACTGGTTTCTCCTGTGCCTGTTGAAGTAGATGATGAACAACTGGGGGAAAATAACATCAACATGATAACAAACAGTGTAATAGAAATAATAATGGGTATGCGCATTTTCATCCACTGGAAGTCTTGATGATCTTTTTTGTCAAACGCTTAACAGCTTTCTCATATAATCCTTTCGCTTTAAGAATCAAATCAACAGCTTCCCGAAGTGCACCACTTCCTCCATTTTTATCGGTAACATACATAGCAGCTTTCTTCACGGGTGAATAGGCATTCCGAACAGAAATGGGAACACCGGATTTTTCCATCACAGGAAGATCAATCAATCCATCACCAATATAAGCTATTTCCGAATCCTCCAAATTATATTTCTGTTTCAATTCCTCATACGCAGGAATTTTATTTAGCATTCCATTGTAAACATCCTCAATTTTTAATTCCTTTGCACGGATGTCTGTTGCAGATGAATACCTTCCAGACAGAAGTGCAATTTTTAATCCGGCTACTTTAGCCAGAGCAACCCCAGCACCATCTTCTACGGAAAATCTCTTCATTTCTTCACCACCTGCCCCAATATAAATGGATCCATCCGTGAGCACCCCGTCAACATCAGAAATGATCAGTTTTATGTTTTTCAGCTTTTGTATTAATCGATCATTCATCAGGGTTCCTGGCTTTCTACTTTTGTATTAATGCTGCCCTGATGGCTTTCACCGATCTCAGCAGGGATTCTAATTGATCAAGAGGCCATTGAGTGGCTGCATCAGACTTAGCTTCGTTCACATTATCATGGACCTCAAGAAAAAGACCATCACAGCCCGAAGCTACTGCTGCTTTCGCCAGCGTTGGAATATATTCCCTTAATCCTCCTGTTTTGCCGCCTTTCATGCCAGGATTCTGAGCGCTGTGGGTAGCATCAAAAATCACAGGATACCCAGTCTTTTTCATGATAGGAATTGATCGCATATCAGACACTAAACTTTCATAACCAAAGGTTGTTCCACGTTCTGTAAGTAAAATATCAGTGTTCCCCGTTTCCTCAAGCTTCAGAATAATACTTGATACTTTCCATGGAGGGAGGAATTGTCCCTTTTTTACATTGACGGGTTTGGCCGTTTCACCTGCTGCTATCAACAAATCTGTCTGACGGCAAAGAAAAGCAGGAATCTGGAGCAGATCAACCACTTGAGAAACTGCTTTCGCATGTTCTGGTAAATGGATGTCTGTAGTAACCGGGATATTAAAAGACGTTTTAACTTCTTCAAAAATCCGCAGTCCTTCCTCCAGTCCCTGACCACGGAAAGACTGAATTGACGTCCGATTGGCTTTGTCAAACGAACTCTTGAAGATAAAAGGGAGGTCTAACTGGTCTGTAATCCCCATAATTTCTTCTGCCATTTTCAAGGCATGGTCTCGGCTCTCTATCACACAAGGACCTGCAATAATTGGTAAAGATTTCTGACCAAAATAAACCGGCCCAACCTGAATATTCAATGCCACTATCTTTTCCCTCCAGTATAAACCACCGTTGCCTTGATAAATTCACGGAAAAGAGGGTGGGCTTTTAATATACGGCTTTTCAACTCAGGATGAAACTGACAGGTGACAAACCAGGGATGATTAGACAGTTCAATTATTTCAACCAAGTTTAAATCAGGATTTACACCAGAAATTACCATCCCGCTTTTTTCAAAACGGGTACGATATCTATTATTTACCTCCCAGCGGTGACGATGACGTTCCGATATTTTTTTCTTTTTATAGGCCGTATAAGCCCTGGTCCCGGAACTTATCTCGCAGTCATAGGCACCTAAACGCATCGTACCTCCCTTGGCTTTAACTGCACGCTGGGATTCTAACAGTTTAATCACCGGATAGGGGGTGCCCCTATTAAATTCTGTGCTGTTTGCACCCTTTAACCCACAGACATGACGGGCAAAATCAATTACTGCACATTGAAGACCAAGACAAATCCCAAGAAAAGGAATTTGATTTTCTCTGGCATATTTACACGCTAATATTTTCCCCTCCGAACCACGCGAACCAAAGCCCGGTAATAATAGGATTCCATCTATATTATTAAATCCTTCTCTGGCATCCTCATCTGTCCTCATATCTTCCGTGGAAATCCATTTCACCTTCACTTGTGCATCATTTTCTACTCCTGCATGGACAAACGCCTCCAGAACACTTTTATAGGCATCCGGGAGCTCAGTGTATTTACCGCACATGGCGATAGTAACATTAGTTTTTGGATGTTTGTAGCGATAAATGAACTGTTCTAATTTCGATACGTTTGGTGAATATGGCAATTGCAACCGCGCAGCAATCAATTCCTCCAATTTTTGTTGATGAAAGATCAAGGGTACTTCATAAATATTTTTTACCTCTTTCCCTTCCACAACATGAGCTGGGAGAACATTACAAAACAAGGCAATCTTATCACGGATTGATTTGGTTAGTTTATATTCAGAACGACATAGAATAATATCAGGAGCTAAGCCTATTTCCCGCAACTTCATGACCGAATGTTGAGTGGGTTTGGTCTTCAATTCCTCACTTGCTTTAATGTAAGGAAGCAGAGTAACATGAACGATTTGGTGATTGCGATATCCAACCTCCACTGAAAGTTGCCGTATGGCTTCCAAAAATGGAAGGCTCTCAATATCACCAACCGTTCCACCTACTTCACAAATGACTACATCAAAGCGCTTTGGCGTATTTACCTTTTTAATTCGGTGCTTTATTTCATCGGTAATGTGTGGTATTACTTGTACTGTTTTGCCAAGGTAATCTCCGGCCCGTTCCCTTTCTAAAACTCTACTGTAAATCTGTCCGGTGGTGGCATTGTTTATTTTGCTCATGTTCTCATCGATGAATCGCTCATAGTGTCCCAAATCCAAGTCTGTCTCAGAACCATCATCTAACACGAAAACTTCCCCATGCTGATAGGGGTTCATCGTTCCCGGGTCCACGTTCAGGTACGGATCCAGCTTCAAAATAGTCACACTCAAACCGGAACTTTTCAAAAGATAACCAATTGATGCAGCGGCAATTCCTTTCCCCAGTCCGGATATCACTCCGCCCAAAACAAAAATGTATTTAACTGATGTATTCTGTATCATGATTTTTCATGCTTGTTCATTTTAATAATAACATTCAAATCCTCTTCTACATCCACACCACGATACGGGTAATCCGTGATAACAGCTCGAATCGGAATTCCGTTATCCAGCGCACGCAATTGTTCCAAATGAAATTTTTTCTCATTATCCGAAGTTGGAAGTCCTGCAAATTTCAACAAAGTATCTTTTTGATAGGCGTAAAGACCGACATGGCGATACCATCCCCCTATTTTTTCTTGAAATAAATCTCTCCGAAACCCAATAGCATCACGATTTTCATCTAGTAAAACCTTGACAATGTTTGAATTAAAAAAATCCTTCGGGCTGATATCTGTGCTTACAGCTGTAGTCATACTTATAGAAGAATCATCAAACTCATTCACAAGACCATCAATGATTTTTGGATCCAACATCGGTTCATCTCCCTGGATATTTACCACTATATCAACATCCCTGTTTTCTACTACTTCTGCGATCCGATCTGATCCAGTGAGATGATCTTTTGCTGTCATTACAACTTTTACGTTAGACTTTTTAATTTCTTTGTACACTTCTTCACTATCAACTGCAATAATGACCTCATCAAGTAATGAAGCATTCATAGCACGTTCAGCTACACACATTACCATGGGTTTCCCATTGATCGGAGTAAGTATTTTTCGTGGGAACCGCTCCGAATCTAAGCGTGCTGGAATAACACCAATTACACTCATCAATTCTCCTCCCAAGGAATTTTGTTCCTATACAACTTAGTCAAAATTAAATATTTCTAAATAATAAAAATATGCGGTGAATTTACAGTGAATTTAATTATTATACAGATTTACTATTCCAGTAATTATGTATAAATTTCTGAATTGAAGTAGTTTTTTAAGGAGATAATCCAGCAATTTGTCTTCAAAAAATTAATCGAACGTTAATACTGGATCAAATCAATTGATATACACATCCTTAATTTTCATCATGTAATCATAAGCTGCATTATAGCTATTTTCTATTTCACCCTCTAAAATCGCTTCTTCAATAGCAGTTTTAATTTCCCCGACAATTCTCCCTTCAGTAAGATCACATACGTCCATGATTTCATTCCCACTTACAGGTGATTGAAAGTCTCTCAAGGCATCTTGTTCCTTTACATCCTGCATCAACTTTTCCACCCGTTCAAAGTTTCCCATATATTTCTTAACCAGATGAGGGTTTTTGCTGGTAATATCCGCACGACAAAGAATCAAGAGGTCATTAATCTCTTCCCCTGCAGTCACCATAACGCGCCTCACAGCTGAATCTGTTATCCCTTCTTTAGCCAGGGCAATTGGGCGTAAATGCAGCAGTGTCATTTTTTTCAAGTAGTCCCGCAGTTCGTTAGACAGCCTCATCCGTTTTGCAACCTTGTCAAGCATTTGTGCCCCAATATTATCATGCCCGTAAAACGTGTACCCTTTTCGGGAGTCTATGCGGCGTGTTCGGGGTTTCGCAATATCATGAACCAAAGCAGCAAACCGAACCGCCATCTTATCCGACAATTCCGCAGCATTATCTACTACCTGAAGAGTGTGGTAAAATATATCCTTGTGATGCCATTCTTTTACCTGTTCCATTCCATACATAACACTAACTTCCGGGAAAACGTGTTTCATCAAATCAGTATCCTGAAGAATGGAAAGCCCTATGGAAGGTTTTCTTGTTTTGAGTATTTTCTTCAGTTCCGTTGTGATGCGTTCCCATGAAACAATTGTAATTCGACCAGCTTGGTTTTTCATGGACGTGAGGCATTCTTCAGTAAGGATAAATCCTAATTTCGCTGAAAAATATGCTGCCCTTATCATCCGAAGAGGATCATCGGAAAAGGTCACATCCGGATCCAGAGGTGTCCGCAACTGTTTTTTCTTAAGATCAGTAATTCCCCCCAGAGGATCATGTAAATCTCCAAAATTTTTCGGCAGTATGTCCATAGCCATTGCATTAATTGTAAAATCTCTTCGAAGTAAATCCCCCTGCAAATCCGTATAGCTCACCTTAGTAGGTTTCCGAGAATCTTCTTTATACGATTCAGTACGGGCAGAAGCAACCTCTACTGGGAGATCTTTTCGTGGTATCATGGCTGTTCCAAACTGTTTAAAAGGGATAATCTTTTTTGCTTTTAAACGGGTTCCTAACTCTTTGGCAAATGCGATTCCATCTCCCACAACCATGATATCAACTTCCATTATTTTTCTATGGAGAAAAAGGTCCCGAACTGCCCCGCCTACCACATAACATTCAAGACCTCGGTCTTCTCCTAGGTTTCCTGCACACCTAAGTGTTTTGTATAATATTTTGTGAGGCTGGATAAGTTCTTTGATGTTTGCCATTGTTAAAATTAATAAAAATAAAACTAAATAAGAACCTTAGGATTTAGCAATCCCAAATACAATAATTTCCATCTTTCCCTTGTCTACAACCAAAGTACAGTCTATTTTTGATTATAATGCTTTTCCGCCGAATCATACAAATCATCGTTTTTTACTTTTTTTATTCTGTTCCTGTCTATGCTCAATTTGGACAGATAGAAGTTACTTTTGACGAACAGTTATTAAAAAGCAACATTCGTCAATTTATTCTGCCCCTCCGGGACAAAATAAAACGGTTTTATTCTACAACAGTTTGGAATGAAGAGTTTAGTGATCTGAATATCTCCCTCAACATTCATTTTGTTTTCGAGGGCGTCTCTCAAAAAGGATCAAACCAGACGTTTCTTGCTCAAGCTTTGTTCTCAAATGGAAGTGACTTGCGCTTTTTCGATAAAGGAGTCCAATTCATTTACAATGACAGTGGAACTCTGTACTATGATCCTGTTATTTTTGACCCTCTTGCAAGTTTTCTCGCTTTTTACGGCAACCTTATCCTTGCTGGTGAAATCGATACATATACACCTGAGGGTGGAACTTCCGAACTAGAAATGTGCCGGTCAATTGCCATACGTGGGAATGCCTCTGATTATTCTCGCGGATGGATGGACCGACTTCAGTTAATAAATGAACTAAGCACTAACTCCGGACTCCGAAAAGCGCGATTTGCCTTTTATTATGCGGTTGATCTCTTTAGACAAGGGGAAATTGAGACATCCATCTCTGAATTTAGAAATATGATTGTGGGACTTGATGAAGTGTATGAAATCACACCAAGAAACCACCATACACTTATGTTTCTCAAAGTCCATGCAGATACATTGACCCGCGTGCTGACAGTTTTAGCCCAGAAAGATATTCTTATGGATTTGACCGAACTGGATCCTGATAACGAAAAAACCTATACGAAAGGTTTAGAGGAAATTTCGGAATAAACATTTCTTCGCCTGATGTAATGTGTCAAAACTATGCTCCCTCTATAGAGCCTTGACATAATCGAACGATCCCTTTTTACCCGAATAGAACCTGTCCTGAAATGTTTCTTCCAAATAACATGAGGATGAAATAAAAGCCACACCTGTGCATTAATAATTCCTAACATATGTTTAAAATCTAATTTAAAAAGAGCATAACCAAAAGCTACCCACTCCAACGCAAAACGGACTGAAAAAAGATACATGGCAACAGGTAATGAATAATTGCCCAAGAGCATTAAGAGCGAATTTTTGTGATTAAGATAATATTTCTTATAGCTGTTCATAGGTAAAGATACGGCATTTTTATGAAAAACAACCGATTGGGGTTCTGCCCAAATCTCGTATCCCATCAATTGAAAGCGCCAACACAAATCAATCTCTTCCATATGAGCAAAAAAGGTTTCATCAAATTCTCCTGCTGCCTGAAACAATTCCTTCTGAACAATGAATGCAGTGCCTGATGCCCAGAAGATTTGTTCAGGGTTGTCATACTGTCCCTGATCTTCTTCCCGCTCAAGGAAAATACGACCACGGGCAAAAGGGAAACAGAACACATCCAAGTGTCCACCCGAACCACCGGCGTAATCAAACATTTTCCTTTGGTAATAATTTAAAATCTTTGGTTGGACTGCTGCAATTTTCTTGTTCCTCATCATCCGGTCTACCAGGGGTTCAATCCAGCCAGGTTCCATAATTGTATCATTGTTTAAAAAAAGAATAAAACTTCCTTTTGTATGAGAAATTCCTCTGTTGCACCCACCAGCATAACCATAATTCTTATCATTTTGAATCAATACAATATCCGGATGATGCTCTTTGATCCATGCTGAACTATCGTCCGTAGAGGCATTGTCTACTACAATAATTTCAAGGGCAGGATAAGTAGTTTGTTTCAGAGAATCCAGGCACTCCGACAGGACCTCAATACCATTCCAGTGGGGAATAATAACCGAAACAGCGGGATAAGATTTATGAGACAATGGGTTTGTACCAAATAAGATTATGAAGGAAATAAATTAGATCAAGACACTATTTTTGAACATCCTCTAACATCTTTTTTGCATTTATATCTCCAGGATTCCTTTCCAGCCAGGACGTGAGAACCAACTCTGCTTCACTTTTCATGTTCATTTCCTGATAAGTGAGAACCAGGGTGGAAACGATATCTCCATAGTTTTTCTGCCATTCATTCCACGTTTTCTGGTTTATCCCTGTCCGTTTCAGTCCAGAACTTTTTACAGCATTTTCAATTTCAAGATAGGAATCATATAAATCCTTAAATATCCTTTTGGCATTCTCATAATCCTTCAGGTCCTGGATATACGTTTGACCATATCGAATCCTGTCTTGGACAGACAGGTTTCTGCGGGACTCCAGATTGTCAAGAATGTGCCTGAGCCTCACTTTTTCACCAATCTCACTGTATATTTGGCCTATCTGAAAATATAAATCTTTTGATTCGATTGCTATGGTTCTTTCCGGGAGATTTTTTCCCATCCGATCCAGGGTTTCCTTTACCCTCAACCTGAGTATTTCAATCTCATCTGGGTTTGCATCCTCCCTGCGGTTTAATCTTTGATAATCAAAGAAATAGTGAACAGCTAACTGCATATAGGCACTTCGATAATTCTGGAGTAATCTTATGATTTGAGGACTATAATGAACATTCTCATTCCCAAGATTTCTGAAAAGATACCCCGGTTGATAATCCTTTGACCAAAATGATTTTTCTTGACCGCCATCAACTCGCAGAAGTGATGACTGGGAGAAATTTGTTGACCATGTACTGTCACCCAATTCTGTCATCAAATAATCCTGCATTTTCCCCGGATTTATAGCATCTACTTTATGACTTCGAAGTCGAAAAGTCAATCCTTCCATTTCCAAATATTTGTCTAAACCAATTTTATTCGTTGGCGATACAGTCACAGCAAAATATATTGGATATTTCCATTTTGCATCGTTGATGATTCGTAAAATCATCATGTCTTGAACTTTCAGTGCTTGGTTTGCAAACGTCGGTTTCAATACCCATTCAATATATCCATCTTCATTTTGGGGGTCACCCTCCACAGCAATTTGTATTTTCTGAGTTTTCCAGGGTGTCAGGCCTGATGTTAAACCTAGAATCTGGTCATCAGTCAAATTGATAAACCCTTCTCCTTTTGGGCGTGAATCCCGAAGTTGCCTGATATACCATGGTGTATTCAACAGGCTCAGGTTGGCAACAGTTACATCCTTGCGCATACCTTCTACTTCCTGCAAATACCATAAGGGGAATGTATCATTGTCACCGTTAGTAAAAATAATACCATGAGGCTCACATGATTGAAGCATATTATAACTCATATCCCAAGCAACATAATTTCCGCTTCGATCATGTTCATGATAATTCGCACGTACCATGGCAAACGGAATAAGAACAACTTGCAATAAAATAACAGCCATGCCCAGGCGATGTCCTATGTTCTCTGTTTTTATTTTTTTGATAATATTTTCGACGATTGCTGCTGCACCAACTCCAATCCAGACAGAAAAAGCCAAAAAACTCCCCACATAGGAATAATCTCTTTCTCGAGGCTGTGGATTATCTTGGTTTAGATAAATTATTACAGCAAGGCCTGTAAGAAAAAACAGGGTCATAATTGAGAATGCCTCTTTTTCATCCCTGTAGAAATGATAAATCATACCAGCCAACCCAAGGACAAACGCTAAAGGGAGGCCGAATTGTGACCAATCAACTCCATCCTGCCTATTATTTGCCCCAAATGCTGTTACTCCCGGTTCCGTTGAATTTCCTCTGCCTGCAAACTGCCATAGAAAATATCTCCAGTACATTTTTTTAACCTGGTAATTCCAGAAAAAATCCCACTGTTTCGCCACATTATAAAACATGTACTTCCGTTTTTGAGATAAACTGTATTTCTGCCCATTAGCAGGGGCTCCTACAACCTCATGTTGCGCTGGTATTCCTTTATATCTTCTTGGGAATCGTCCCACCTGGCCATACTGTTCTCTCTCCAGATATGAAACCGCAGCGGTAACAGTCTCAGGATTATTTTCATCAATAACAGGATCCTGTCCGGATCTAATAAAAATGATTGTGTAACTGGAATATCCAATCAAGATCAGGACCATCGAAGTAAAAACAATTGAAAGTAATTGCTGTTTATTCACAATAGACCAAATCATGATACCAAACACAATCAGAACTGCCACCACAACACCAAAAACTCCTATCTCACCTGCCAGTTTCGGAAGTCCTTTAATGACTCCATTGTGGATAATAACAAACGTAACTCCCGTAATCCCAATCGTGATTAAAAATGATTTCCATTCAAAAGACTGCTTCCGGAAATAGATAATGAGAGCAATAAAAGGTAACGCCAGCAGATTTAGTAAATGTATTCCAATTGCAAGCCCAATCATATACGCGATGATAAGGATATATCGTTCATTGCCTGGTTCTTCAGCTCTTTCTGACCAGTGAAGAATCAACCACATAACAATCGCGGTAAAAAAGGTGCTCATAGAATAAACTTCAGCTTCCACAGCATTAAACCAGTGACTATCTGTAAAAGCGAAGGTAAGTGTTCCTACCAAGGCTCCTCCAAAAGCAATAATCACGTCCGAGTTCTCTTTGATGCCTCCGCGCCAGTGCGCTATTACCTTCACTATAACCAGATAAAGCAGCATGACTGCTAATGCACTAACAAGAACAGAAATCAAGTTCACGCGGAACGCAATATCCGGGCTGAATGGAATCATAGAAAATATCCGTCCAATAATCAGAAAAAGGGGGCTACCAGGCGGATGAGGTACGCCGAGGGTATGAGCTGTAGCAATGAATTCGCCGCAGTCCCAAAAAGAGACCGTTGGTGCCATCGTATCATAATATACAAGAAACGAAACAAGAAAAACGATTCCTGCTATTATACGGTTCAAACGGTTATTTCTTGAATTGATCATTAATGCTCTAGGTTAAATATTTATTATACAGTGTTCACAAAATTATGAAGAACCAAAAATATGGTATTTTACAATACATTTCAGCTATTATTTGATGTCCAAAAGTCATATCATACTCTTTATTTTATCTTCAAAAACCTACGTTGAATCACACCTTATGTTCCATCAGAAATAAATACAATATCTTTGTCTTAATAAGGAGTGGAATATAGGCTAAATAAAATTGAAGGAGCGAAAATTAATACAATCTTTTTCTAACTAGCTAATATTTATAAAATCGAGCATATGCTGGTATTTTTTCAGGAAATGACGCCGCAATTCAATAAAAGACCGATTCCGCAGATGTGGATCTTTTGCAACCAGATCAAAAGCTGCTTTTCGTGCCGATTTAATGATAGGTCCATCCATAACCAAATCAGCGATTTTATATTTAAAAAATCCGCTTTGCTTTATTCCAAAAAATTCGCCCGGCCCACGCAATTTTAAGTCTTCATCCGAAATAACAAATCCATCATTTGTTCTTTCCATAATGTCCAACCTCTTCCTGCTATTTTCTGTAATATCCCTCTGAACAAAAATACAGTAGCTTTTTTCACTTCCTCGCCCAACTCGCCCACGGAGCTGATGAAGCTGGATTAGACCAAAACGATCTGCATGTTCCACTAACATAACTGTAGCATTAGGGACATCGATTCCTACCTCTATAACAGTAGTTGAAACCAGTATCTGGATTCTATTATCTGAAAACTTGTTCATTATATTGTCTTTTTCTTCTTTTTTCATTCTGCCATGGATTAATCCAACGTTCACATCTGTAAAAGCGGTGCGAGATAGCGTTTCATATGCTTCCACAGCTGCCGCTAAATCTGATTTTTCTGTTTCTTCTACCAAAGGATATACAATCATACACTGTCTCCCTTTGGATACTTCATTTTTCATAAAATTATATACATTTTTCAACCGTTCAGGGCCAATCTTTTTTGTAATGACCGGTTTGCGGTGTTTGGGTAATTCATCAATAATAGACAAGTCCATGTCACCGTGATAGGTGATTGCAAGTGTACGTGGAATTGGTGTCGCTGTCATGGCAAGAAAATGGGGATTCAATCCTTTTTCAACCAAATCACCCCGCTGGACAACACCAAAACGGTGCTGTTCATCAACAATGACAAGCCCCAGGTTTTTAAATTCTATATCTTTCTGAATGAGAGCATGGGTTCCTACAATTAAATCAATTCGACCTGTTTTTAAACCATCTATTACTTTTTTTCGTTCACTCTCTTTTGTGTTTCCTACAAGAATGGCACAAGTGATTTTCCCTATTTCAGAAAATGTTTTGAAGGATTCATAATGCTGGTGAACCAGGATTTCCGTTGGAGCCATTACCGCAATCTGAACATTATTCCCTATTGCAATCGCCGCTGCCAACACAGCAACAATAGTTTTCCCCGACCCTACATCACCCTGAAGTAGTCGATTCATTGTAATGGGTTTTCCTAAATCCGTTCTTATTTCTTTTAATACCCGGTTCTGGGCATCTGTCAGTTCAAAATTCAATTGATCGTAAATCAGTTTTACATGCGGTCCCGTTTTATCCAATGGTTTTGTTCCAACACGACAATTGGATTCTTTCTTTAGTGCCATGAGCAACTGGAGAAAAAAGTGCTCATCAAATTTCAAGCGGTAAATAGCTCTCTTCACATCTTTTTCTTTTTCAGCAAAGTGGATCCAATGAAGTGCTTCATCTCTACTAACTAATTTGTGCTTCTGTAAAAATTGAGGGGGAAAGAAATCCGGAATATTATTGATTTCCTTTAACATTCTCCGGATTATCTTTCTAAAAAAACGATTTTCAATTCCAGCCTTTTGCAATTCTTGCGTAAGCGGGTACAGAGGAATGACAGAACCGGTGTTCAGGGGATCGTCGTCTATATTTAATTTATCATATTCTGGATGCACAATCTGTAATCCGTTATAAAATTCAATTTTTCCATGAACAGCAAACTGATCTCCAATTTCAATTGACTTTTTTATATATGGAATACCATTAAACCAGAGGAGGGTCAAAAAACCTGTCCCGTCGGATAAAACAGCTTGAAATAATTTTCCTTTCCTGGTTTTTCTTTCTCCACAAGCCTCCACTTTCCCTACAATTGTAGTAATCATATCCTTTTTAAGTAAACTGATAGCTGTGACTGTGGTTCTATCTAAGTGACGTCGGGGAAAATAATACAGTAAGTCTTCCGAGTCCTCCAGGCCTATCTCAGATAAAACCTTTGCCCTTGCAGGTCCAACATTTTTTATATATTGCAGGGATGTAGAGAGATTGATTTCAGTCATTTAGATAGAAAGAGTACAAAAAATAAAAATATTTCAGATCCGTTGGATATGAATTGTACTGACTACAAGCACATTATCCAGACAACAACTAAAAAACAAACTAGTCAATTATAGGTATTATTTCCACTCTTTACGGTAGGTATAGGTTATAATTTTATTGTCTTCGGCATCGATGTTCAGAGGAAAATAAATCGTTGTAGCATCTTCTTTGGTATACATACTTGAGGCATCTCGTATTACCCAATCACCAGAAATATGTTCGACAACCCGCACTTGGATATCTTCATCATGAATATTTTTTATCTGGATTTGAATGGAGGCTTCTTCACTATTTCTCTGGCGGTCATAATTCAGAATTGTTCGTTTTCCAGTTATATCAAAAGCCCGACCAGCAGTGAGCAAAACTGTACCCTCCTTTGGGGTTTGCACCAAATAATCTTCACCTGAAAATTCTAGCGATCCTCCCTTTGATGTCAAATACATTTCTACCTTTCCAGCCGGCAAAGGAATGCCAAGACCGTTTTCTTCAGAATTAATAATTTTTAGTTCAACAACCAAAGGTTCTTCCCGCTGGCTTCGTTCCTTGTTTTCAAAAATATATGTTTTCTCATAATTTATCACCCGCGGATTGTAGAGTTGAACTGTAATATTATCGTCTCTCATAAAATTTAAAACCTCCGATAAGGTATAGATATGATAGTCCCCAAGAGATTTTTGATCTGCAGAGACTGAGCTACTTGCTAGTCTACTGGATTGGGCCCGAGAGTACTGTTGACTTCCAGAGCTAATCTTCTTTTGGCCGGCACGATGAAGTTCTCCTTCAACAAGCTGCAGCGTTAAATCGCTAAAATCCACGTCGCTTCGATTGGATATTATTGCTTCCGGAACTAAATTTGCCTGGTTATCCTTACCATTCATAACCAAACGATAGACTGCATTCCAATCAAATCCAGCGCTTAAATAAATTAATTCGCCTTGAACCTGCATTGATTTTTCCAAATTAATTTCCCAAATCAGGGTAGGTTTGAACCGGGGATTTTCTATCCTATCTTCAGTGAAAATTAACTCGATTTTATCTCTGGGAATAGACAAAACCTCTGATTTTCCCTGAAGTGTTACCTTGGCATTATTGTATTCCAAAAGGATTCCCTCATAAGTTTTGCCTCCTGAAATTTTTATTTCAACATATTTACCAAGTTTCCTAGAAAAAAACTTCTCTCCAGAAAAGATATTTGAATTAATTCTCTGCCATCGGACAACAATCTCATCCTGTAATGTAAGAAACGGAGAATCAATAAATAACCTAGAGGGGAGCTGGTCATACTCTATAGTACTGACACCCGGGGGGACATTAGGCCAGTTTACCGGTTGCTTTACAAGGGCAAATCCGTCTTTATATAAAGTCATGATTGCTTGGTCAGCTTGTCCAAGCAAAAGAGAAAACATTAATAGACACACACTCTTTCTCATTGCAATATCTCCAAATTTATGGTCAACATTTTAAGCTCGTTATTCATTTCTATCAATTTTTTTTCCTCTCTTTCTATTACTTCTTTAGGTGCACGACTTAAAAAATCTCTTTTTGATAACTTTTTCTGTATATTGGATATATAGACCTTAAGATCTGCTTCCCTTTTCTCCAATCTTTCCTGTTCTAAGACAACATCTATTAATCCCTCAAGGGGGAGAAAAATTTCCATATCCCTTATAACTGCCACAGCAGAATGCGGGGGCTTATCTAAAAACTCTCCAACTGAAATTTCTCTGACCCCACATAAACTTTTTATTACATCACCATATTTTTCAAGAACAAATTTTGAGTCCCCATGCATCCGAACCACCATATCAGCTTTTTTACTCGGAGGAACATTCATTTGGCTTCGGATAGTTCGTACAGCAATAATAATATCCTGAAGAAACCCCATTGTCTTTTCAGCTTTACTGTCTACCAGTTCCGGGTGGTAGTCTGGCCAAGGTGAAACAATGAGCTCTAAATCTTTTTCGGTTTTAAATTGGCTCCAAAGTTCTTCCGTAATAAATGGAGCATAAGGATGTAAAAGTGCCAAAATTGTTTTTAAAACATGAACGATAGCTCCCCGGACAACATCTCCTTTTTGAGAATCCTTCTCACGAAAGTGTATTTTAGTAATTTCAATGTACCAGTCACAAAAATCATTCCATGTAAAATCATAAAGCACTTTTGCCGCTTCATTAAAATGGAATCTTTCCAATTGACGGTTATAGGCTTGAACGGACTTCTGCAGTTTGCTCAATATCCATTGTTCTGGTAGATCTAATTTTTCTTTTTCAAAATTAATATCCAGAGTCTGGCCATCCTTCAGATTCATGAGCACAAAACGGGAGGCGTTCCACAATTTGTTCATAAAATTACGTCCCACTTCAAGTCTGTTCGATGAAAACAAAACATCCAAACCTTGGGGCGACATGAGCATAGTCCCAAAACGAACGGCATCAGTCCCATATTCATCAAAAAGTTCAAACGGGTCTGGTGAATTTCCCAATGATTTGCTAAATTTTCGTCCGTTTTCATCTCTGAGGATCGATGTGAAATACACATCTTTAAATGGCAGATCGCTTTTGAATTCATAACCGGCAATGATCATTCGTGCTACCCAAAAGAAAATAATATCCGGCCCCGTCACCAGAACATCTGTGGGATAAAAATAATCCAGATCGGCACTTTCTTCTGGCCAATCGTGAACCGCCAAAGGCCACAACCACGAACTGGCCCATGTATCCAATACATCTGGATCTCTATACCAATTTTCAGGATCATCTGGTCCTTCAATGGACACATGCATTTTTTGTGGGTCTTCCTTATGATACCAAACCGGTATCTGGTGTCCCCACCATAATTGACGGCTGATGCACCAGTCTTTGATATTTTCCATCCAATGCTTATAGGTCTTAACCCAATATTCTGGGTGAAATTTGATTTTTCCATCAGCCACTGCCTGCAGCGCCGGTTTGACCAGTTCACCCATTCTCATGAACCATTGTTCAGACATGTAAAATTCAATAGGCACTTGCCCGCGCTCTGAATAGCCCACTTTATGAACATAATCTTCGGTCTTGACTAGAAAACCCTGTTCTTCAAGGTCTTTAACAACCGCTTTCCTGGCATCATCACGAGATAAGTTCTGGTATGCACCAGGGGCATTTTCATTGATAGATGCATCTTCATTCATGATATTCACCAATTCAAGACCATGGCGTTCACTCATAGAAAAATCATTGGGATCGTGAGCCGGAGTAACTTTAACACAGCCGGTTCCAAATTCTGGGTCTACATGGTTATCAGCTATTACAGGTAACTCCCGTCCCACCAATGGTAAAATCACCGTTTTACCTACTAAATGCGAATAGCGCTCATCTTTTGGGTGTACTGCTACCGCAGTATCACCAAGCATTGTTTCCGGTCTTGTCGTAGCCACAACCACAAATTCGTCACTGTTCTTAAACGGATATTTAAAGTACCAGAGATGTCCGTTGACCTCCTGATGATTTACCTCTTCCTGGCTGATCGCTGATTTGGAAACAGGACACCAGTTCACAAGCCGGTGACCTTTATAGATAAATCCTTTTTCATATAATTTTACAAAAGCTGACAACACAGCTTTAGTATAGCCCCCATCCATGGTAAACCGTTCCCGCTCCCAGTCACAGGAACAACCCAGTTTTTTCAACTGTTGGATAATAATACCACCATATTTCCCCTTCCATCCCCAGGCATGTTTTAAAAACTCATCTCTGGAAAGACTGTGCTTATCGATACCTTGTTCTTTAAGCATTTCAACCACTTTCCCCTCAGTAGCGATAGAGGCATGATCTGTGCCGGGAATCCAGCAGACTTCTTTCCCTTCCATCCGGGCCTTACGAACAAGGATATCCTGAATCGTGTTATTCAAAACATGCCCCATAGTAAGCATGCCAGTTACATTGGGTGGGGGAATTACTATAGTGAAAGGTGTTTTTTGGGGGTTAGGTTCACCGTGAAAATAATTTTTTTTTCCCCAAATCTGATACCAATAATCCTCAACCTCGGCAGGTTTAAACACTTTATCCATCTAGAATCTTCACCACTGCCAATTCTGGAGTAAATATTGCTTTCTTTTTATCGTTCCAATACCAATGAGAAAGCAGTGGTTAACTTTAGGACATTGTTATTGGCATTTACAAGGCGTATACACAAGACCCTACAGAGGGCTAACATAATTATATATCCAGTATCGGGGTAGGTATCACAAATCCGGAGAAAATCATCCTTCATAATTTTGAGCAAATGACAATCCGTTAGTGCTTTTACATTTGCAGTTCGTAGGTCATTTTCATTGAACAGAGACATCTCGCCAAAAAGAGGCGGGGGCAATTGTTCACTGCTGAATTTTCTGAGTGCCTTTTCGCGATGATCTTTTCCATGTCGATCCAAATTCATTGTTAATGCTTGGTTAACTTCAACTTCTCCATCCACTAGCATATACATTGAATCTCCAACTTCACCTTCCTTAATAAATATGTTCCCTTCTGATATTCGTACTTCTTCTGTTATGTCAAGGAAATATTTTGTTTCTTCATCAGTAATATTCTTAAAAACTGAAAAACTTTTCAACTGTTTAATGTTCATATTATCCTCAAGAAATCACGACGGCTTGTTCACCGTCACTAATTAAATATTCTTCATGCGGATTTATTACCGTGCTAACCTTTTCCGCCTCTTGGAGAGATATTCCTCCCTCTTTTAATTTGTGTTCAATAAATGCATCTAGAGATGAGGAATCCGCTGATAAGATTGAATTAATTCCAAGGTTTTCCTCTATGGAGAATACACCCACTAGTATCAAACCACCCTCATTACGAAAATGGTCGGATAAAGCTGAAAAAGGTCTCCCGATGAAATCTTTAGGAATTTTCTGACATATAAACCTTGATGAAGCTGTTTCATCCAATAAGTGTGATATAGTCTGGGGAACCCCTGTTTCAATTACATGTGAAGCAACCATATATGCCCCAAAGTCATCGCTCACTACAACCTCATCAACATTTGTCCGTTTCATATGAGTAAGGTTCTCCTTATCCATTAGATAAGCCACAACGCGAATATTCGGGTCTATGCTTTTAATAGTCATCGTAGCAAAAATGGTTTTTTCATCGGGACTGCTCAATATTGTATCAGTCTCATTTGGAATAACGACCACCGTTTGTGAATCCCTGATACTGGCTCTTTCAAGAATATTTTCTCTTGTAAAATCACCCGACACAAAATAGAGCTTGATCTGTCGGAACCGGGACCTTAACGCAGTGACTTTTTCTTCGCTCAAATCATTTATCAACACAATCTCTTTCTCTCCATGAGCTAAATGATCAATGGTTTGTATAATTCTTGTCCCGTGTTTATTCCAACCACATATAATCACATGATTTGTTACATTGATTTTTTCCAAACCTTTACCCTCCCGGATTTTCTTTGCTACAAATATAGACGAAATCGTTGCTGTCAATAGTGAAATCAGAGATATCCCGCCAAACATTACAATTATAGAGAATAACCTTCCAGCAGTTGTTGTAGGTGCAAAATCACCATATCCTACTGTAGTCATGGTGACGATTGCCCACCAAAAAGGATTCTCCCCTTCAATAATATCTCCGGTTTCCAACAGTTTTAATACTATTCCACCAAAAACCATTATAATAAGAATACCAATACCAACTTGAAAAAAACTGTTGCGAATTAATGTTCTAAACCACAATTGCATAAACTGAAGTTAAGGTTTTCATATGAAAAATTATATGAGAGAAATTGGAAAAATTAAAAATATTAATTCAGGACAGAAATACTATTTTTCAAACAATGTCACCACTTCAATATGAGGCGTGTGGGGAAACATATCCACCAGAATAGAGCGACGAATTGTGTATCCGTTTTCCGTTAATATCCTTGAATCGCGTGCCTGTGTCGTTGGGTTACAAGAGACATAAACAATCTTATCAGCTTTAAGCTTTGGTAAATAATGAGTCAAATGAGGATGCATACCTGCTCTCGGAGGATCTACGATTACTACGTTCGGTTTTGGTACTCTTTTTGGTAGTTGGCCTTTTTTAAAGTATGTATCCAGATTGGCCTTGAAAAACCAAACATTAGAAAC
>DTUJ01000199.1 GCA_012964235.1 Fidelibacterota bacterium | reverse complement strand
TTCCATCGTTCAGAAGGACCGGCGATATCTGTGTTGGTGCAATATTGTAACTGGGTTCCCAGTCAAAATCGTCTTCCCACTCATCCACAAACAGCTCTTCCATAATCTCAATTTTTCCTTTGGTGAGTGTTTTACGGCCACACATTGTCTATCTTTGGTGGTTGAATTCAGATTGTAGCAGAGTAGAATAGGTGAATAGTGTTACCAAAACAGGTGAAAAACTAAAACGCGTCAGGTTTACTTACAAATGGTTAATATTTCAGAGAATTTTTTTACCCAATTGTCACCGAACCTGTTTCGCCTGTCCGTATGCGAACACACTCTTCAATGGGCAAGATAAAGATTTCCCCCATTGGTGGAAAGATGAAAAAAATAGCTTAGCCGGTATGCAGTCCAAAAACCGGAAAAGTTGAGTTTGAGTACCCTGTTCCATTCCCAGGGACAAGACAGGTGAAAATAAATGAATTTTATGATAATTTTGATCATTCTGAGCTAAACCTTGAATGGAATTTTCGCAGAACACCTACTTCAACTTTCCATAGTTTTAATGAAAAGAATGGGTTTCTTAGAATTTATTTGAAAGGGGGGTTTATATCCAAGCAGAGCCTATATTCATTTGTAGGAATTAGACAAAGATATTTCCAAATGGAAGCAAAATCGAAGATGGAATTTAATCCAGCCGGCAATGAAAAGGCTGGAATGACCGTAATACAAAATGATCGTTCAGCCTATGTTATGTCTTTAATGGATGGGAAAATACAACTTCACCATTTTTTCCATGGAACTGATTCCCTACTCGCGAGTCATGCATACAAAAAAAGTACTGTGTTTTGGAATATTTCCGCTGATTATTTAGATTATGATTTTTCTTATTCACAAGATGGGAAAAGTGGGTTTTACTTTTTAATAATGCAGATGGCTCTAAACTTAGCCCAGAATCTTCGGGATGGACCTATACAGGAGTCTACATTGGTCTTTATGGTTCATCAAATAATTTAACATCAACCAATTATGCAGATTTTGATTGGTTCCAGTACAAAGGTGTTTCTGAATAAATATGAGATTTAATATCTTCAATAGGAGAACGAGAGTTGCTATGTGTTCTCTCATACTTTGTTGTTTAATTATCAATCCGAGTTGTGATTCAACCCAGAATACATTAATTAATATTCAAAACAAACATCAGTTGGATACGATTTTAAATCAATATGTTGATGAAGGATATTTTCCGTTTTTATTTGCACGGCTTGAAGATAAAAACGGACGCGTTCTCTATGAACATTGTCGAATCAACAGAAATTTAATTCCAAAAGAAGTTATTGATAAACAGACTTGGATCAGGATTTGGTCCATGAGCAAGATTATTACTATAACCATCATTATGGATTTAGTTGAAGACGGACATCTACATCTTGATGAACCTGTAACGAAATATATACCGGAATTTGATAGTCTTCAAGTCGCTGTTAATGAGAAAGGGGTTCCCCTTGGTCAGGTTCAAAATAAAAACATTGGTTGCAAGTATACATTAGTTAAACCTGACTCTATCATGACCCTTCGACACTTAATAAATCATCAAGCTGGATTTTATTATGCAACCACCGGAATAGATTGCATTGACTCAATTCTTGTATCAAAAAATTTACTCCAGGCATCAGACTCTGATGATTTAATAAATCGCCTTGCAACAGTTCCTCTTCTTCTACATCCGGGATCAAAATATTATTATGGTACAAACACAACCGTTCTTGGTATGGTTGCAGAACGAGCTACAGGATTAAGTCTCAAAAATTTAGTTGAAATAAGATTATTTAGCCGCTTAAATATCAAAGGATTGAAATATAACCTTTCTAAAGGGGAAACGTTACTCCCTTATTTCACTGGGATTGATTCAATATTACGAATTGCACGAAAAGGAGAGCTGGACATATTCGGTCCCGATTTACCTTTTTATCGCCCAGACAATCAGTTATACTTGGGGGGAGAAGGTATGGTCGCAACTGCCGATGGTTATGCCGATTTTTTAAGAATCTTCCTACACAATGGAAAGTTAAATGATAAACGGTTTCTGGATGAAAACACCATTGATAAAATTGTTTCCCCACATACACAAATTAATAGCCCTTGGGGTTATAATGGATACAATCTTTGGATCACGGGAGATACGTTAAGAAAAAGAGGATGGGGAGAGGAAGGGCTCTGGCAGGGTGGCGGTTATGAGGGTACCCAGTTTTGGATCGATTCAAAGCGGGAGTTTGTAGGTGTAATAATGACCCAGATTCATCATACGCCTAATGGTGGTTGGGATATGTACAATGACTTTCGTGGTGCACTATATCAGCAATTTTGGAAAGATGAGCGATAGGTTGGTATTTCTTCTATCGTTGAGCAAAAGCCCAAAAAATGCTCTTACGGTTTAAATGGCGAACCCATTGCTGCAGGCTGGCCATTTTCTCAATCGTAACACTATAAACCCCAAAAGACTCTTCCACCGTGCCACTGATGATAAATAGAGTTTCCCAGTGCAATATATCACCGAATTCCTGAAATACTTTCGGAAATAGTACACATTCATAAATATCCGTCTCATCTTCCAAAGTTAGGAACTCCATGGATTCCCGTTTCTGGGTGGAAGCGACCTTGGTGGCGATGAGGACCCCTGCCAGCCGAATGGTTTTACCTACGTACCTGGAAATATCTTTTGCTTTCTTAATTTTCCCTGCAAAGAGTGGCAACCAGGGCGTGAGTGGATGTTCTGACACCGGGAAACCAAAGCTTTCTTGCTCCAGCCTGATTTTTTCATGATGAGAGAGCACACCATTGCAAAAGGATGGTAATATATTTTCTCCTTCACCGCCCCGAAGATAATGGCAGGCAATTTTAAAGGCGATCTGTTGATGGGTGAGCCCCAGCTCTAGTTTGGTAAAACAGCCTGCGTTAGTGAGGGACATTGCGTCTGCTAGGTTTAAATCGGTGCGCATGAAAAAATCTGCCAGTGAGGTAAAGTCACCGCTTTTACGCGCATCTAGAATATGAAGAATAGCTTTTTCCTTAAGATTGCGAATAGCCATGAAACCCATACGGATGGAGTTTTTATTTCCTCGGTATTTCCTAAAGCTGCGGTTGATATTCGGCGGCAGGATAATAACCCCCCACCTCCGGGCCTCGCTTAGATAGGCATAGGAAGAGTAAAAGCCGCCTTCATTGGAAATCACCGCCGCCAGGAACTCTGCCGGAAAGTGAGCCTTTAGATAGGCACAGGTAAAGGAAAGCATGGCATAAGAGGCGGAATGTGGTTTGCAGAAAGAATAACCGGAAAATGACTGCACCATATCCCATATATTCAGTGTCAGTTTTTTATCGTAACCCCGTTTCAGCATGCCGCTGATAAATTTTTTCTGCCAAGCGGGTACCAAATGTTTCAAGGATGGTCTAGAGATAACTTTACGGATGTAATCTGATTCAGCGTAGCCAAAGCCCGCCAGGTTCCGCGCCGCCATGGATACCTGTTCTTCGTAGACCATGATTCCATAGCTCTCATTGAGAAATTCCAAATCAGGGTGAGGCAATTTCCAGGGCTTGCCATGAATGCGTTCCAGCATGAGGTTGGTAAAGCGGTTTGCCGCCGGCCGAATGATAGAGGAATAAATCACAACATGTTCAAAATCAACCCGGCCAGCTTTTGCTAAAAGCTGCCGGGTGGCTGGACTCTCAATATAGAAAACCCCCATAGTACGGCCGGCTTTCATAAGGGCTTCCGTTTTTGGGTCGCCCACCGGAGGGATGTCGTGGTAATTTACATATTCACTTCGGTACACCCCGATTTGCTCTAAAGTATCTCGAACTACAGCCAGCGATCGGTTTCCCAAAAGATCAATTTTCAAGAGTCCCGAATCCTCTGTCTGGTCTTTTTCCCATTCCAGGATTTGTACTCCCTTTGTGGCCCTAAGCACCGGCACATACTTTCGGATTTCATCAGGAACAATCACCATACCGCCAGGGTGCACTGAAGATGTGCGGAAAGTTCCTATTATTTTTTCTGATAGTTTAATTATTTTCTCGAGAGTGCTGTCCATATTTAAATTTTTAAAATGATTGTCATTTTTTATCCATGTAAGTAAGTTAGATTGACGACTGTGCCAGCCGATGCGTTTGGTGACAGTTTTGATCTCTTCATTAGACAGCCCATACACCTTAGCCACCTCACGCACCGCGGAGCGGGGCTGAAGAAAGACCTGGCTGGATACCATGGCGGTGCGATGGAGTCCATATTTTTTGAACACATAAGCAATAATGTCATCCCGCTCATCCCAGGGGAAATCAATATCAATATCCGGCATGTCCACCCGCTCCGGATGAATGAAGCGTTCAAATTGCAGATTGTAGCGGACAGGGTCAACCTGAGTGATAAATAGGCAATAGCTCACCACGGATGCAGCGGCTGATCCCCTCCCGATGGTGGTTTTTGTTTGACAAACAATATCCTGGACTACAAGAAAATAAGGGGAAAATCCTTTTTGGGTGATCAGTTCCAATTCATATTCAATTCTGTCATTTATGGATTGGGTTATGTTTCCGTACCGTATTTGGGCTCCCCGATATACTAATGAGCGAAGTTTTCGATCTGCCCTGTTTGTCTTTTGCAAGGAAAGGTCTGGGAAAATGGTATTGATAAAAGACCAGTCTGTTTTGCACCGTTCCGCTAAGTACTGACTATTATTTAGAGCATCCAGACTGTTTGGAAAGAGCCGGACCATATCCTTTTCAGATCGAAACCAGCGATTTTGATTTTTAACATAAGCGGGGTCTAGCTGTGATAAGGTAGTGTTTTTTTCTATTGCCCGCAGGATGCGATGAGCCTGCCAATCTTCTGGCTGGAGAAAATACACATCGCCGGTTGCAACAATTTCCAGATTGAAGGCTTTGCTAAGCTTGTGAGCTTGGGATTCAGCTATGCCGGGGCGGAGTTCCACAAACAGGTGGGAATTGGGCACAAACCGTATCAGTTGTTTCAGTGTGTTTTTCTGGTGAGAAAGGATAAACAATCCGGAAAGGTTTTGTTTGAGAATCTCTGCAAAGGGCAGGGTTTCATCATCATGAACATTTGAAAGTACCCGGCAGAGATTTTCATATCCCGTTTGGTTTTCTGCTAAAACAATTACATCATCTTGTAAAGTCAGGATATTTGCTCCTGCAACAGGAAGGATGTCAGCATCCCGGGCGTGTTGGACAAAGCGAATAAATCCCCACAGACCATTTGTTTCTGTAAGTGCCAGGTGGGTCATGCCCATCTTTTTGGATTGAGCAATAAAAATTCTTTGGGGCGTCAGGCCGCGCATAGGTGAGAAATTGGAGTGAACGTTGAGATGGGCAAACACAGTTATGTGTAGTTATGTAATCCTGTAATTACATAGGGCAAAAAAGATCATAGTCCCTAAGCTTGAGTTTTAATTACAATTTATATTTTGTCCCATAACCATATTGGTCCACTATGATGACTACAGGGGACTTTTATACTTTTGCAATTGTTGTGTTATGGCAATAGCAGGCTGTATACTGAAAAACCCATGTTTGGTCCGGATGTGATCCAGGGCGCAGGATAAAATCTGATTTTTAGTATTGGATGTGATAAAAATATCCATTTGCAAATTGAAGGGTATAAAGTGAGTTGTGTCTATCAGGATAGATCTGATACGGTTTCGCCGACGATTACATTGTTCAAATAAATTTAAGCATACCTGGTACACTGAGTAGTCATCGTTAGTTTGAAATTTTCCAGATCGGGCGTTTCTAAATCCATCAGTGTAGTAGATTTCTACTGTTACCTTTCGGGCAATCTGTCGTCGTTGTCTTAATTGATAAGCGATTTGTTCCGCTAAATGTTTTACGGTCGCCCGGAGAAGTAATTCATCATTGGTATCTATGGAAAGGACCGCCTGCTTGAGAAGATGACCCTGTTGCTTGGGCGGACAGACGACGGAAGTGTCTTGCCCCCGGGATTCCTGGACCAGTTTTCGATGATTGATACCGAACAAAACCTTTGATGTTTCAACATGATCTATAACCTGTTGAATATGAAACACCTGGTTTAGATATAAGAACCGGATAATTTTTTTTACTGAGGGTTTAGATGTTGTTGGTAATACGAAAGAATTCAGGGGAGAGAGAAACCCTTCTTCTTCTCCGTGGGAAATTTGGTGGATTTTTTCCGGCATTACAGTGGTAGAAATATGACTAACCAGCTTGTTGGAACTGATTCCAATGGTGCAGGAAAGGCTGGATTTGTCCTGAATAGACTGTGCAATCACGGACCCGGCCTGCTCCGGGCTTTTATAGAGATGGTTCACGCCAGTCATATCTGTGTAGAATTTTCCTAATCCGGCTGGTTCTACGACAGGAGTGAAGGTGGAAACGGTTGTATAAAGGTAATTATTGAGCCGGGCATAGAGTGAGTGGTTATAGGGGAGAAGCAGGGCACTGTGGTTCATACGCCGGGCCAGAGATACTGTCATTCCCCTGCATAAACCTTCTTCCCGGGCTTCGCTGGAAAGAGAAATTATGGTTCCATTCTGATGATGGGAGGAAATGATTGCTATGGGGCGGGTACGTAGAGAAGCATCCAAAATCCGTTCTGCTTGGAGTTCAAAATCTTCCATTCGGATATGAAAGACAGACCGGGGCGCAGTGTTAGCCATAAAAGTGTGAAGTGAGGATATCTAATTATTGGCTTTCATCCGTTGTTTGTGTCAGGAAAAACGGACGTTCATTCTTCGTTTATAATGTTTAATATATGACAGGAAGCTATACCGGCAGTCTCAGTTCTAAGCCGGCTATCTCCCAGTGATATGGATTGAAATTCATATTTTTGAGCTTCTTCTACCTCATCAGATGAATAACCGCCCTCAGGCCCAATTAATACACAATAGTTGCTTTTTGGAATTGCTTCATGAAAAAGGAGATTATTGTTTGTACTGTTCAAATGTCCGATATACCTTTCTTTATTCGTACAATTGGTTAAAAAATCTATCATGGAAACCATCTCGTTAATCGCGGGTAGATAGGCTTTTAGTGACTGTTTCATAGAGGAAACCGCTCTTTTTTGTATTCGTCTGGTCTTGATATTTTTCCGTTCGGAGTTTTCAGTAAGGATAAAACTGATTTCCTGGACACCAATTTCTACTGCTTTTTCTACAAACCATTCCACCCGGCTGTGGTTCTTCGGAGGGGCCATGGCAATATGAATATAATGATTTTTATACCCGAATTTTTCCCTACAGTCTATGATTTTTAGCTGACAGTCATGTAGATCTTCCGTTTCGATGAGAGCTTTATAGTAGTTTCCCTTTCCATCCACCACCCTAATTGTATCGCCGGATTGTTTTCTCAGCACTCTTAAACAGTGATGAGCTTCGTCTTCTGGCAGCAGGATTTTATCATCATAAATTTTATGGGAATAAAACAATTGGTTCATTGTTTTGTATTTCGAATTAGTATTTTTTTGGTTGGTCATTAATATTCCCGAAAAGAGTACAATACTATGCCATTGATTTGAAAATCATCTGTTTCATTTATATGGATGATGGGGTAGTCTGGATTACGCGGGTGGAGTTCTATTTTGTGATTTTGAGGATAATAGCGTTTCAACGTGGCTTCTCCATTGACCAGCGCAACAATGGCCTGCCCCGGTTCTGCTGATTGAGTTTTGCGTACAATAATATAGTCTCCGTCTTCAATATGGTCATCGATCATAGAGTCACCCTTAATTTTCAGGACGAAATTGTCCGGATGAACCAGAGGAGCTGGTACTTCTACAGATTCCGCATTTTCCAAGGCTTCAATGGGAGTGCCGGCGGCAATAAATCCCAGGAGTGGCAACCGGGCAGGCGCAGGATGTTTTTCTGCAAGGGTTAACGCCCGCTTGCTGTTTGGGCCGCCTGTACGGTTTAAATGACCGTTTTTTATTAGTGTTTTAACATACCAGTTCACCGTTCCCAAAGAAGTAAACCTCAGGGCACTCATGATTTCTGCATAAGAAGGCGATTGGCCGTATGTGAGAGCGTGCCGCTGAATAAGGTCCAAAAATTGCTGCTGTTTTGTAGATAAGGGCTTTTGCACTAAATACTCGTAAGTTAGTCGTAAGTATTTTAATAGTTTTCTATATTAAAATCAAGATATTTTGAAATTTATTCTTTTTACACACTCGGGTTCTGTCGGAACTTTATCCATGCTGTTTTTTTGTAAACAGGTAGAATTCCAAAATGAGTGTGTGGCATAGAAACTGTCCATGAAACCCGTAATCCTGATTGTTCTTGATGGAGTGGGGCATAATGAAAACCCCAAAGGCAATGCAGTTCTGGCAGCTCATACTCCTAATTTGGATGCCTATAAAGAAAAATATCCATGGACACTATTGGATGCTTCCGGAGAATCGGTGGGGCTTCCGCCGGGATTTCAGGGCTCCAGCGAAGTTGGACATCTAAGCATGGGTGCAGGGAGAATCATTATTCAGGAATTGAAGCGGATTAATGGTCAGTTAGTAGATGGCAGCCTGTTTAAATCTCCTGTGTGGAACCATCTCATAGAAAACTGGAGATCCAACCAGTCCCAACTCCATTTTCTGGGCCTGCTTCAGGATGAAGGCGTTCATTCTCATCAGGATCATCTCTTCAAATTCATGCACCGTGCCAGAAGTGAATATCCAGAGGGAAAAATCATCATCCACCCTTTTTTGGATGGCAGAGACACTCCGCCCTGGAGTACTTTAGGGTACTTTACTGCCCTTCGCAGGGAAATGGAGACAGCTGGGGGGTGTGAAATAGGCACGTTTATGGGACGGTATTATGGTATGGATCGTGCAAGAAACTGGAAGCTGACAGATCAGGCATTTCGTTGTATTGTGGAGGGTCTGGGGATTCAAACAGCTGACCCGGAATTTGTAATTAAGGAATCATATGAACATGATAAAACACCATCAGGGGTAGGCATGTTTGATGAATATATCCTGCCTCATGTGGCAAACGGTTATTCCGGCGTTGAGGATGGAGACAGCATTCTCCATACAAACTACCGTCAGGATCGGGCAATTCAACTTTCCAGGGCTTTCACAGACACAGAATATCCCGGGGCGTTGCCGAGGATTCCAGATGTATGTTTTGCTGGTCTTACCCGTTATTATGATGAATTTAAACCTTATATTCTTGGCAGTTTTAATGATGGACATGTACAGTTAGATGAGTTAGTAGGGCAGATTGTTTCTGAAGCTGGTTTTCGTCAACTTCGCTTGGCAGAAACTCAAAAATTTCGTCACGTAACCAGTTTTTTCAATGGAAAATCTACGACACCGTTTTCAAATGAAGATCAGGTGGAAGTTCCCAGTAGATTTGACCCGGCTACGTTCGCAGACCATCCGGAAATGGAAGCATACAATATTGTAGATAAGTTTATGGAGTTGACTCAGTCAAATCCTTATCAATTCATTTTAGTTAATTTTGCGAATGGGGATATGGTTGGTCACACAGGGAACTTTGATTCTGCAGTCAAAGCAGTGGAGATTTTGGATGAATGTGCTGGAAAAATTGTTGACTGTGTTTTAGAGTTAAATGGACAAATACTTATTACAGCTGACCATGGAAATTGCGATCAAATGATTAATTATGATACCGGGCAAGCCCAAACAAGTCATTCCACCGTACCTGTAGAATGTATTTATATTGCTAAGGATTCTCCGGGAAAATCAATGGTAAAAAGAGGAAAGCTTTCGGACATTGGTCCTTCTCTATTGTATTTGCTGGGTTTGGATATACCTCCTAAAATGACGGCTGTTAATTTGATAAATAATTGAAGATATTTTTTAATAAGAGTGAGTTAAGAAATTTGTATATGTCTGACACACTCTTTATCTTTGATACTTGTCAGTTTTTATGATTTATAAGAAAGATACAAAATAGTGGAGAAAGCGATCTTGTTATTAGAAGATGGACGATTTTTTACAGGTAAATCCTTCGGTTCAGGGGGCGAAACCGTTGGTGAAGTTTGTTTCAATACAGGGATGACTGGATATCAGGAAATTCTCACGGACCCATCCTACTGTCGGCAAATTGTGACTATGACGGCCCCGCACATTGGAAATTATGGCGTGAATCCAGATGATATTGAATCCGACAAAATTCAGGTTGCAGGATTTGTGGTTAAAGAAGGCACAAATATTCCATCCAACTGGCGATCAACACAATGCATAGATAACTACCTAAAAGAACAGAATATAGTTGGAATTCAGGGTATTGATACGCGGGCCCTCACCCGACACATTCGTGATCAAGGAGCCATGAACGGGATCATATCTACAGCTGATATTGATTTAGATTCACTGAAAAAGCGATTAACCAAAGCTCCAAATATGAGTGGACTGGACCTGGCGAAAGAAGTTACCACTGCAAAGTGCTATGGTTGGTCTAAAGGCAGCGAAACAAAATTTAAAGTGGCTGCCATTGACTACGGTATTAAGTATAATATACTGCGCCAGCTTGAAAGTCATGGCTGTGATGTGACTGTTTTCCCGGCACAAACTACGGCCGAAAAAATTTTGGACTTCAATCCCGATGGTATATTTCTCTCAAACGGTCCGGGTGATCCTTCAGCAGTAAGCTATGGAATTGAAGCGGTTAAAAAACTGCTGGGGAAAAAGCCCATTTTCGGGATTTGTCTTGGGCATCAAATTTTAGCGCTTGCACTAGGAGCAAAAACATTCAAACTCAAGTTTGGCCACCGCGGCATTAATCATCCGGTAAAAAATCTTGAGAATGGAACAGTGGAGATTACCAGCCAAAACCATGGGTTTGCCGTTGATATAGACACACTCCCACAAAATGTAATTCCAACCCACGTAAACTTGAACGACAATACGTCGGAAGGGATCCGCTGCAAGGATATCCCAGCGTTTTCTGTTCAGTATCATCCGGAATCTAGTCCAGGTCCCCATGACAGTCGCTATTTGTTTAAGCAATTCGTAGATTTGATGGATGCCAAAAAGAACTGACATAGAATCTATTTTAATCATCGGTGCTGGGCCCATTGTGATTGGTCAAGCCTGCGAGTTTGACTATTCCGGCACTCAGGCTACGCGTGCTTTAAAAGAAGAGGCATATCGCGTGATTCTGATAAATTCAAATCCTGCGACCATTATGACGGATCCAGAATTATCAGATGCTACCTATATTGAACCAATCACTCTAGAATATGTAACTGCCGTCATTGATAAAGAAAAACCGGATGCCATACTGCCAACTGTGGGTGGACAAACAGCCTTGAATCTGTCCATGGATCTGCACAGACAGGGGATTCTTGAGAAATATGGTGTTCAGCTTATAGGTGCTCAGGTGGAGGCGATCGAAAGAGCTGAGGATCGTGAACGGTTTAAGGAAGTGATGGATGCTGTAGGTATTAATACCGCAAATGGTGGATTTATCCATTCCTGGAAAGAAGCAAAATTGCTTTTAGAAACCATAGAGTTTCCTGTCATCATCCGTCCCTCTTTTACACTGGGAGGTACCGGCGGATCTGTGGCATACAATAGCGAAGAATTTCATGAATTACTGGAGAACGGGCTTCGCGCTAGTCCCATCACGGAAGTGCTGATTGAAGAATCTCTGCTGGGTTGGAAAGAGTTCGAGCTGGAAGTTATCCGGGATAAGGCGGACAATTCCATTATCATTTGTTCCATCGAAAATATTGATCCCATGGGCGTGCATACCGGAGATTCAGTGACAGTGGCGCCAGCCATGACACTCACGGATAAGGAATACCAGCAGATGCGCAACTGGGCCATACAGTGCCTCCGGACCATCGGTGTGGAAACGGGGGGATCCAATGTCCAGTTTGCTGTTAATCCTGATGACGGTCGTATGGTCATCATCGAGATGAACCCGCGGGTGAGTCGTTCATCTGCTTTGGCCAGCAAAGCCACAGGATTTCCAATCGCCAAAGTAGCTGCTAAACTGGCTGTGGGTTATACTCTTGATGAATTACCAAATGACATCACAGGGAAAACACTGGCTGCATTTGAACCTACCATTGATTATATTGTGACAAAGGTGCCCCGTTTTGATTTTGAAAAATTTCCATCAGCCACCGGCCACCTGGGCGTGCAAATGCAGAGTGTTGGTGAAGTCATGTCCATTGGGCGAACATTTAGAGAATCTTTGCAAAAAGCATTTCGATCCCTGGAAGTTGGGTTAGATGGACTGGAACCAAAACCACCGGCAGAGGGGGATCCGGACGTGAGCCGTGCCCGGTCACTGGATATGTCCACGTTACGATACGGAACAGCATTTCGCTTGCTGAAAGTCCGCCAGGCATTTTTGGAAGGGCAGTCTGTTGAAGATGTATTTAATGTTACAAAAATTGACCCCTGGTTTTTGGATCAGATCAAACAGATTGTTGTATCGAATAGTAATAGCTCTATGCGACAATTAAAACATGATGGGTTTTCTGATAAACAAATCGGGCGCATGACAGGAAAAACAGAAGATAATATCCGTAAACAGCGCAAAGCAGAAAAGGTTTTTCCCGCTTATAAGGTGGTGGATACCTGTGCCGCAGAGTTTGAAGCCAAGACACCCTATTGTTACTCCACCTACGATGAAGAAAACGAAATTACTCCATTAGAAGGGAAGAAGATCATGATATTGGGCGGAGGTCCAAACCGCATCGGCCAGGGAATCGAATTTGACTACTGCTGCGTTCAGGCGGTATTTGGACTGAAAGATGTGGGATTTAAAACAATCATGGTGAATTGCAACCCTGAAACCGTCAGTACCGATTTTGATCTTGTTGACCGCCTGTATTTTGAGCCGGTGACGTTTGAAGATGTATTGAACATTGTTGAGTTTGAAAAGCCTGACGGTATTTTAGTTCAATTCGGTGGACAGACACCGCTTAAAATTTCTAATGCACTGGCAGACGCAGGTGCTCCCATCATTGGTACATCCCCGCATAGCATTGACTTGGCAGAAGACAGGGAAAAGTTTGGAAAAGTCCTGAAAAAACTGGAAGTAGTATGTCCGCAATACGGAACAGGGAGAACGCTGGATGAAGTGGTTAAGGTAGCTGAAGAGATCGGCTTCCCGGTATTAGCACGACCCAGTTATGTGTTGGGTGGCCGGGCGATGGAGATCGTCTATTCCAAGGAACAATTGATTGATTATATCGCTCGTTCAGCAGATGTGACAGAAGGCCACCCGATCCTGATTGATGAGTTTCTGGAAGATGCCTTTGAGTTTGATGTGGATGCACTTTGTGATGGAGAGACGGTTCACATTGGTGGTATTATGCAGCATATTGAAGAAGCCGGGATTCATTCCGGCGACTCCGCCTGCGTGCTGCCGCCATACCGGATCACAACCGATGTCATGGATGAGATCATTCGCACTACTAGGCTTCTTGCTTTAGAATTAAGTGTGGTGGGACTAATTAATTTGCAGTTCGCCTATAAAGAAGGTCAGGTTTATGTACTGGAAGTCAATCCACGAGCCAGCAGAACCGTTCCTTTTGTGAGCAAAGCGACCAATGTACCATTAGCAAGAATTGCAGCAAAACTAGCTACAGGAATAAAACTAAAAGACATGGATCTTAAACAATGGGATGAAATCAGTCATATTGCTGTGAAAGAAGCTGTCTTGCCCTTTAATAAATTTCCTTCTGAATCCATTTTCTTAAGCCCGGAAATGAAATCAACCGGGGAAGTAATGGGGATTTCTGATACGTTTGGTCAGTCATTTAGACGAGCATCAATCAGTGCTGGGAATATAATTTACGATTCAGGAACGGTATTTATTTCTGTTAATGATGCGGATAAAATGAATGTGATTCCTTTAGCGCGGGATTTGTCCGAAATTGGGTTTAGAATCGTGGCAACTTTAGGAACAGCCAAAGAGTTCAAGAGGAATGGAATTCCAGTTGAATCCATTTTTAAAGTGGGAGAAGGACGTCCCAATGCAGTGGACGGTATCAAAAACGGAGAAATTCAATTGGTGATCAATACACCAATGGGGAAACAATCAAGATATGATGAAGAGGCCATAGGTCAAGCATGTATCCAAAAAGGGATTATGGCGATAACAACGTTGTCTGGTGCAGAAGCAGCGGTTCGTGCGATTCGTTCGAAAAAAGGAGTGTATGTAAAACCCCTCCAAAATTATTTTTAGTTAATAAAAATGTTACAAGCTAACGAGAGTTATACAATCCGATGTTGATGAAAGACAAGATATGTCTTATTACCGGTGCCACAGACGGTATCGGAAAGGAAACAGCAAGATGTCTTGGTAAACAAAATGCACAATTAATTCTCGTTGGCCGCAATCCGAAAAAAGGAGAGAAGGTTCGAAAAAAACTCATAGAAAAAACAGGGAACAATCAGATTGAAATATTGACAGCAGACCTATCAAATATGAAAGCTATACGGTATTTAGCGGAAAGGATTTATTCCCGCTATGATAGACTGGATGTGTTAATAAACAATGCCGGTGCCCTCTTTGCACAAAGAGAGGAAACTGATGAGGGTCTTGAAAAAACATTTGCTTTGAACCATCTAAATTATTTTTTACTAACCAAACTTCTTTTAGATTTAATAAAGAAAGGTAAAAACCCCCGTATCATTAATGTAGCATCAGGAGCACATATTGGAGTTACCCTGGATTTTGATGATCTGCAGGGGAAAAACGATTATTCCGGCTGGGCGGCTTATAAGCGATCAAAGCTTATGAACATCATGTTTACATATAAATTAGCAGAATTGCTAAAGGATACACCAATTACAGTAAACACCCTGCACCCCGGCTTTGTAAGAACACGTTTTGGAGACAATAATACTGGGATAGTAGGAATAGGGCTGAATCTGGCAAAAAAGATTGGTGCTATTTCAATTAAAAAAGGAGCAGAAACCAGCGTGTTTCTGGCAACTTCTCCAACAGTAAAAGGTGTCAGTGGCAAGTATTTTGTAAAATGCAAACCAGAAAAAAGCTCATCATTATCATACAATAAAAGTGATATTGATCGGTTGTGGAGAACCACGGATAAGTGCCTTTCATCTTTTTCATAGAACGAATCAAATGAATTTGAATTTATAATTATGGGAACACAGTCTAAGCGGATTGCCTTTCATACGCTGGGATGTAAGCTAAATTTCTCTGAAACCGCTACGATTTCCCGTGATTTTACTGATCACGGATTTGAAAAAGTGGATTACAGAGATAAAGCAGATATCTATGTCTTGAATACATGTTCGGTTACGGAAAATGCTGACAAGGAAGCAAGAAAATTAATTCGACAGGCCAAGCGAAGGAATCCTGACTCTTCCCTAGCTATAATCGGCTGTTATGCACAGTTGAAACCTAAAGACATTGCTAATATTGAAGGTGTTGACCTGGTACTGGGGTCGGAAGAAAAATTTAATGTATTAAATCACCTGTCTTCTCAGGAAACCAATGGATTGACAAAGGTAATTCATTCCGACATTGATCATGTTCATGTGTTTACGCCTTCATATTCATCCGAAGAGCGAACGCGATCATTTTTAAAAATTCAGGACGGTTGTGATTATTCCTGTTCATTCTGTACAGTTCCTTTAGCTCGAGGTGAAAACAGAAGTAATTCCATCGCGAATACTATGAAAAAGGCACGTGAAGTCGCCGAGACAAACGCAAAGGAGATTGTGCTTACAGGTGTGAATATCGGAGATTTTGGTAAGGGGAGCAAAGAGACTTTTTATGGTCTTATCCAGCAATTAGACACATTAGAAGGAATCGATAGAATTCGAATTTCATCTATCGAACCGAATTTATTGACAGATCAAATCATCGAATTCTGCGCTCAATCTGAAAAATTTATGCCCCATTTTCACCTGCCTTTACAATCCGGCTCTAATAAGATTTTAAAGAAAATGAAACGACGGTATGAACGGGAGCATTATGAAGATCGTGTTAAAAAAATTAAATCGGATGTTCCTAATGCATGCATTGGTGCAGATGTGATTGTGGGCTTTCCTGGAGAAACGGAAGGTGATTTTCTTGAAACGTACAATTTCTTGAATGAGCTGAATATTTCCTACCTCCATGTGTTCACTTATTCCGTACGCTCCAATACAGGTGCAGTTGAAATGGGTGAAAGAGTTTCAAAAGAAACGAAGAAAGATCGAAGTAAGATGCTCCATATTTTATCAGACAAAAAGCGAAGATATTTTCATGATCAATTCATAAACAAAAATCGTCCGGTTTTATTTGAGAACATGAAAAACGGAAAGATTGTTGGGCACACAGATAATTATATCAAGGTTCAAGTAGAGGGAGGCACCAACCTCGTCAACACGATCCAATCAGTGATGATGAAAGAGAATCACACCTCGCTGGTAAGCGGTGTTTTGAGCTAAAATTGCTTTATAGTTTTATTTATACTAACTGGGTTAGGAGGGAAGAATTGGAGAGGTGGGTATCTATTTACACTCAAACCAAGGTGCACTCTCTAAATCTGCAATAAAATGCTTTTTATCCTCTTCACCTGAGATAAGAGCACCAGCTTTTTGTGCTTTTTCTAACCATTTTGCATATTCTTTTTTATTCCCAGCAGCAGCATTTGCACGTGCCAATGCTTCATAAGAATATGCAAGGTCAAAGTCCTTTAAATCTTGCTCCTTTGTTAGCTTGGCTGTCTCTTCAGCATAAGATAAAGCTTCTTTACCTTTACCTAAAACAGCATATACGTGTGACAACATCCACTGCCCCCTTTGCTCATTTACAGGTTCATATTTGTGAGACTTCCTCCAGTGATATAATGATGCCTGAGCAAAGTTCACTATACGTGCATCATCCTGTTCATTTCTATCTTCTTTCCCCAATAGATTCCAAGTCTGGATATTCATTTCAATACCCATATAGTGATGCATTTTTTGTTCATCAGTTACTTCGCTCATTTCTTCTCCTGTTAGATTTGAGATGGCTAAAAGAGCAAATATTAATCCAATAATTGAATTATATCTAAGTAAATTAAAATTTACAAACACCCACTAGAATGAACGTAGGATGATTTATACGGAAAGAGAAGCTGGGGGGTGATAATATTTTTCATTTAAGGAATAGGCCCCACGATAAAACCAAATCTTAATTCCTGTCCAAAATCTGGTTTGAATTCATGGAGAACTTCTCCGTCCCATTTTAAGAATTTCAATTCCCCGCTGATTCCAATTTTCTCTGGTGCGCTGTTTCTGTTCCACCAGTGTACTGAGATACCGTCTTCCATGTCATCTCTAAAAAGAAATTCATAAAAACCTCTTTTTAGCTCAATAGGGAAATTATACTCTGTGCTGTCCTTGAAGAATCCGCTGCTGTAATAAACAGTGCCATTGTTACCGGAAATGGTGAAGGAGTTTTCCCGAGCCCTGTCTCTATTATTTGTTTTGATCTCCAGGATAAATTCTTCCGGAAAAATCTTAGGCAAGGGAACCGTGGATGTTAAAATATTGTTCAGGGGATTTTCGTCTTTTACTCCGTTGGTCTTTTTTATTTCCACTTCAAAAGTTTGAGTTCTTCTTAACCCGTGCCAATTCGGGATTGGGAGAAAAACCTTTTCTTCTTCCAGAAATTTAAGATGCCCATACCAGTGATAGACCGACTTTCTCCTGTGTTTAAGACCATAATGAATCTCCACCCGTTCCAAGTCATAGGCCCCGGCATTTTTTATGATGACTTTTGGGTTGGACAGGGTTGGGTTGAAACGGCTGAATGCGCCTTTTGAGCTGGGAACAATGATGTCTATAATTTCTGCGTCGTTCATAAAATTTGGCGAACCATATGAGAATAGCTGATGGGAAATCCTGAATTCACCCTCTTTTTCACCATTATCCAGGTAGGGTTCGATTTCATAATCTATGGAAATTGTATCGCCAGGTTTAACGAAGGGGGTGAGCTCATTTTCATATTCATCCACTTTGGTTCCAGGGCACCATCCGGCACGATCAAAGGGCCAGGTACCGCCCTGGGGATAGATCGGGTTGTTCCCGCAGTCTTTCCAGACATTCCAGCGGAATAGTTCCGACCCATTCATATAATAGGTATGTGTTTTACTGTCCCATTCGCAGCAATTTCGCGGGCCTGCATGTCCGTGTCCGGAGACTACTGCCTTCAGTTTATAACCACGAGCTTCAGGAAGAAGCTGAAGTTTTGTCTCTTGTAAAACAATATCATCCGCCAAATCCCCGTATTTGTGATGTCCGTAGGGATAAATATTTTCTACTCTCAAAATATTCCGGGTCGGTGCACCTTTAATGAATAGAAATTTTAGGTCCAGTAATTCCTGATTATTGCCTACAATAATTTCCCGTTCTTCCTTCAGGATCGGAGCATAGTCCGTTATGTCGTATGTCCATTCCCATCCAGCTTCCCCACCGAGCCAGAGCCTCTTTCCATAAGGGGTCACAAAACTTCCCATGCTGAATGTTTCAACCGTATCTTCCTTCGGAACGTTCACAAATATATTCCAGATATAATCCCATTCGCCACATGGATAGTTATCACCTTTGGTTGTTGAATCGCATTTAAGGGTTTGCACCATGATGATTTTTGCCCAGGGACCATCAGATCCCGGAAATTGGATGATTTTTTTGTATTGTGCATTCCAACCTTCTGGGCTCGACGTGTTCCAGGTGATTGGGTGGAGTACTAGCGTATCACCATCAACTAATTCACCAAATAGGCAACCTGAAAAAAGAAAGATAAACAGAGCGGTATTTTTTTTTAGATACCAGAACACTAATTCTCATGTTGTTCAATAGGCGAACAGGTGCACACTAAGTTTCTATCCCCATGGGCATTGTCAATCCGACCGACCGCAGGCCAGAATTTTGATTTCCTAGTCCACTCTGCAGGGTAAGCAGCTTCTTCACGGGTATATGAGTGACTCCAGCTGTCGCTTGCCGCATGTTGTGCCGTGTGAGGTGCGTTTTTCAGCACATTATCTTTGAGATCAACCCTGCCGGACTCTACATCCAAAATCTCTTTTTTTATGTGTATCAGAGCGAAACAATAGCGATCCATTTCTCCTTTTGATTCGCTTTCTGTAGGTTCGATCATAAGTGTGCCCGGAACTGGAAACGATACGGTGGGCGCATGGAAACCATAATCCATGAGGCGCTTCGCTACATCTTCATCAGTGATTCCGCAGGATTTGCGGAAAGGGCGTAAGTCAAGAATAAATTCGTGCCCAACTCTTCCAGTAACACCTGTGTAAAGGATTGTAAAATGTCGGCTCAATTTTTTTGCCATATAATTAGCGTTTAGAATTGCAACCTGGGATGTTTTTTTAATACCGGAATCACCTAGGAGCCGGATAAACGCCCAGGAAACAGGAAGGATGCTGGCACTGCCCCAGGGTGCAGATGAAACCGCGTCAATTCCCTGTTCTCCGCCTGTGGATATGACAGGATGGTCAGGGAGAAAAGGTGCTAAATGTTTTTTCGTAAAGACAGGGCCCATCCCAGGACCGCCACCTCCATGTGGAATACAAAATGTTTTGTGGAGATTGATATGGCACACGTCAGCCCCAAATTCTGCCGGTTTGCACAATCCCATCATGGCATTCAAATTTGCTCCGTCCAGATAAACCTGCCCGCCGTTATCATGGATGATCCTGCATATATCTACAATATGCTCTTCGAATACCCCATGAGTTGATGGGTACGTTACCATAAAAGCAGCCAATTGATTACTGTTGGTTTTCGCTTTTTGAGTCAAATCATCCACGTCGATATTTCCGTTTTCGTCACACTGGACAATGACCACACTCATTCCTGTCATTACTGCACTGGCAGGATTAGTACCATGAGCGGAGGTTGGAATCAGGCAAACAGTACGTTGACTATCACCTCTGGATTGGTGATATGCTGAAATAATTTTCAGCCCGGTGAATTCACCTTGTGCACCAGAATTTGGTTGAAAGGAATAATCACTGAATCCAGAGATGTTACAAAGCCGGTCGCCCAACTCGGTGATCAATTTTTGGTAGCTGGGGGCCTGCTCTTTCGGAGCAAAAGGATGAAGGTCTGAAAATTCCGGCCAGGTAATACCGATCATTTCCGTGGTTGCGTTCAATTTCATGGTACAGGAGCCAAGTGGTATCATGCTGGTAGTGAGGGATAAATCCTTTTGCTGTAGGCGATAAATATAACGGAGCATTTCTGTTTCTGAATGGTAAAGGCTGAAGACAGGGTGTTTAAGGTAACTGGATGTTCGCCGGAGATTATTTGGGATCCCAAAAGAATCATTATTTTTTTGTTTAGCTCCAAAGAGGTCTAGAAGCATATTTACATCTTCGTCAGCAACAGTTTCATCCAATGAAATTCCCAATGAACCGTCTCCATAATCACGCAGGTTGATTTTTTGTTTCTGTGCTTTTTTAAACAAATTGTTATCAGCATTAAACCGGATAGTATCAAAAAATCGGGTGTGATGAATTCTGTATCCTGCCATATCTAACGCTGATCCCACAATGCATGTGCGGCGGTGTACATCCTCTGCTATTTTTCGGATTCCGCCAGGTCCGTGATATATGGTATACATTCCCGACATGACTGCCAATAATACCTGGGCAGTGCAGATGTTTGATGTTGCCCGTTCCCGACGGATATGTTGTTCCCGGGTCTGGAGTGCCATCCGAAGAGCAGGGTTGCCATGGGTATCTTTTGAAATTCCGATGATACGACCTGGGATTTTTCTTTCAAATATTTTACGTGTAGCAAAAAAAGCAGCGTGCGGACCACCGTATCCCATAGGAACACCAAATCGCTGGCTGGTTCCTACGACTACATCAGCACCCCATTCGCCTGGTGGTTTTAATAAAGCAAGGCTCAGTAAATCAGCTGCGACGGCGATATAACTTCCAACATTATGGGCCTGGGTGCACAGGCTGGTATAATCATGAATTTCTCCATCAGTAGCAGGGTATTGAAGTGTCCCTCCCAGTGTTTCATCATTGAACTTAAAATTTTTCGGTTCGGTTATAGTGAGTTCAATACCAATGGGTTTCGCCCGTGTTTTCAACACAGCTATGGTTTGAGGGTGGCAGTCGGATGAGACAAAATACTGATTTCTTTTTGGATTGACACGCGCCAGGAAAGTCATGGCTTCCGCAGCGGCAGTACTTTCATCTAAAAGGGAAGCATTGGCAATGTCCATACCGGAGAAGTCACAGATCATGGTTTGAAAATTCAGCAGAGCTTCAAGCCGTCCTTGGGAAATTTCAGCTTGGTATGGTGTGTACTGAGTATACCAACCTGGGTTTTCAAGGATGTTCCGCAGGATGACCGGTGGTGTGTATGTGCCATAATATCCCATTCCGATGTAAGATCGGAATACTTGATTTTCGTCAGCAATGGAGTGTAGCTCCTTGAGGAGTTCCTGTTCAATTGGTACAGCATTAATTTGGAGAGAATCCATATCCAAAACTGAAGCGGGGATTGTCTCACTGATGAGCTCATCCAGGGATGATAATCCACATGATTTCAGCATGGACTGAATTTCTCCATCAGAAGGACCTAAATGACGATTAATAAAAAGATTGTTTTGTGATGATTCGTTCATTTCAAATGGTGGTTAGAAATCCAAATAAGTTGTTGTAAAGGATTTATTTCAAAAACAAATTTAGGATGGTTGGAGGAATAAAAGTAAGGATTACGCTACAAGAAAATATTAATTTCCCAGTTTATTGGATTGATGAGTTTAACATGACAAAGAAGAAAGTGCAGAAAATAACATTTTATGGATGATGTGATCATCATCGGCGGAGGAATTGTGGGGCTTGCTACAGCCTATAAACTTCTGGAACAAAAACCAGAATTGAAACTGCGGATTCTTGAAAAGGAGAAATCCATCGGTCTTCATCAAAGTGGTCACAATAGCGGTGTCATCCATTCTGGCATTTATTATAAGCCCGGTTCAGTGAAGGCAAAAAATTGTCGTCGCGGTGTGGAAGAACTCCTTCTGTTTTGTGATAAATTTAATGTACAATACGACTTGTGCGGTAAGGTAATTGTAGCGGTTAATTTGGAGGAAGTGAACAGACTTGACGCACTATACAAACGGGGTTTAGAAAACGGGATATCCGATGTAAGGATTGTTGATTCACAAGAACTGAAGGATTTGGAGCCCCACGCCACGGGGATAAAAGCGATACACGTTCCTTCCACGGGGATCATTAATTATACATCTGTTGTTGATGAACTCGGAAAGCAGATCATAAAACGTGGAGGTGAAATTAAAACGAAAGCCACTGTAAAAGGTTTTGTCAGGAAAGCAGGCGAATGTATTGTCAACACTCAAATGTGTGATTATCCCACAGAGCTGGTCATTAATTGTGCCGGACTCTACTCGGATAAAATTGCACAGCTAGCGGGAGAAAATTCTTCAATCAGCATCATCCCCTTTAGAGGAGAATATTACGTGCTGAAACCTGAAAGCCGACACTTGGTGAATTCGCTGATTTACCCGGTTCCAGACCCCAGGTTTCCTTTCTTAGGGGTGCATTTTACACGCAGAATAGATGGTTCTGTAGAGGCGGGACCGAACGCAGTTCTTGCCACAGCCAGGGAGGGATATCGCCGGCGGGATTTTAGTTTTCAGGAAACCTGGGAATTACTTACTAATCCGGGGGTTTGGAAAATTGGGCGCAATTATTGGAAAACAGGTATGGGGGAATACACAAGGTCACTCTTTAAACCGCTTTTTGTAAAAGCATTACAGCATCTTGTACCCGCAATTCAGGGATCTGATCTGGTGCCTGGAGGATCGGGCGTCAGGGCCCAGGCGATGGATGAGACAGGAAAATTGCTGGATGACTTTTGTATCGTTCAGTCAGAAAGGTTTATCCATGTTCTGAATGCCCCTTCACCTGCGGCGACTGCATCTTTTGCTATTGGATCCACAATTGCCGACCAGGCTTTTCAGAATGTTTTGGGGGAATAAATATTTTTTTATGCTTAAGGAGGATTTGCTATTTCTGTTCTGAAATAATGATTGTAAATTGCCAATCTAAAAATATTTTTTTATGAGACCACTTACTTTAATACGGTCGTTTAAAACAAAAAGGAAGTTTAATCAATGAAAACTGAAATGTCCCGCTTTAAGGACGGGCAAAAGGAAAATCCATTAAATGTAGGTGCACCTCGGTTTGGTGCATTTTTTATTTTTTTCAATTAGGAATTATATGAACTCAATACAAGATCTGATAGAATTGCAGAAAATAGACTCTCAATTGGCAGAAATTGAAGAATTGCTTGGGGATTTACCAATAAAAGTAACTGACTTGAAAAACAAAGAGGACAGCCTGACTTCTGATTTTGAACGGGGGAAAGCACGCTTAAAAGAAATAGCTTTGGAACAGCACAAGACCGAAATGAACCTAGCTGAGTTCAAGGAGAAGATTGATAAGCTAAAAGATCAACTTTTTTTAGTGACAAACAATAAACAATACGATGCTCTAATGTTAGAAATTGATCATTTAAAAGAAGATTTGGATCGTAGCGAGACAACAGAATTGGAGCTTCTGGAAGAGGAGGATCAGCTTGCAGAACAAGTAAAAAGTCAAGAACAAAGCTTGGAATCACTAAGCAAAGACTTGTCTTCCAAGCGAGTCAAGCTGGAGCAGGCATTGGCAGCCTCCAGTTCAGAGAAAAAAGATCTTGAAAGTCTCCGTGAGAAGACGACCAAAGGTTTGAGCGCGAGTGTGCTTGCACGGTATAATAGAATACTGTCCGCCCGAAATGGGTTAGCAGTTGTCTCTTTGGAAGGAAGGTCCTGTGGTGGATGTGGCGCTGCGTTACCACCACAGCTGGTAGCGGAGGTAAAAACACTTGTGACGATACAGAACTGTAGTATTTGCACCCGCTTTCTTTTTTGGGAAAAACCAGAATAGATAATTAATAATTTGAGTCGGTTGGGTGACTGCCCCGACACTTGTGTCGGGGAGGAAAGTCCGAGCACTGCAGGACAGGGTGCCTCCTAACGGGAGGAGTCCGCGAGGGCATGGAAAGTGCAACAGAAAAAAAACCGTCACGACATCTTTGATGTCGGGATAAGGGTGAAAAGGTGGTGTAAGAGACCACCAGTTTCCGTAGCAATGCGGGAAGCTTGTAAACCCCACCCAGTGCAAGATCGAATAGATCTCCAGATGTTGTCCGCATCGTAATGAGAGATGGGTAGATTGCGTAATCCTGACTGTGAAGTCCGGATCAGATGAATGGTCACTAATTCTGCTTTAGCAGAAAAACAAAACTCGGCTTACAGACTGGCTCATTTTTTAATCAATTAATGAATTGGAAAATTTTAGATCCTGACCCTGAAATTGTTAGTAAGGACATGCAGGAATTTCACTGTACGGAGATTATTGCTAAGACAATGGCTAACCGGGGAATTATTTCCCTTAATGATTCCCACACGTTCTTTAATCCTGATTTAAACCAGCTCCGCGATCCATTCCTTATGAAGGATATGGGACAGGCCGTGGATCGGATTATTCTAAATATTGATAAACACAGACCAATTCTCATTTTTGGAGGGATATGGCGGCCATCCGATGGCAGCCGGACTTACAGTAAAGGAAGAGAATGTGAATAATTTCAGAAAAACATTTTTACACTATTCGAAGGAAAGATTAAAAAAGGTCAAGTTAGTGCAAACAATCGTCCTGGAAGGAGAAATACATCTAAAAGATATTAATAGTCGTTTCATGACATTCCTAAATAAATTAGAACCGTATGGTCCTGGGAATATGAGGCCTAAATTTGTAATTAGAAATGTAATTATTGCTGGAAATCCAAAAGTGATCGGAAACGGAGACCATCTAAAATTCAAGGTACGACAGGGGAAAACAGTTTATGGTGCTATCGGGTTTAATATGTCCCAGCATTATGAAAAGCCTATCAAAGGTTGTCCTCTTTATATAGCCTGTTTAGTCGAAATCAATGAGTGGTGGGGCCAGGAAAGTATTCAATTAAACATACGTGATATTAAATTAAGTGGAAAGAGCTATGATTAAAACAAAAATTGCCGGCGTAGGGTATTATGTACCCGAGCAGGTTATTACGAACCAAGATTTAGAACAGCAAATGGATACAAGTAATGAGTGGATCGTCAAACGGAGCGGTATTGAAGAACGGCGTTGGGTTCGTGATGGAATTTGTACATCCGATTTAGCATTTGAAGCATCTAAAAAGGCAATGAAAGCTGCCAAGGTATCATCAGAGGATATTGATTTGGTTATCGTTGGAACCATCACATCGGATTATTTTTTCCCCGGCGTAAGTGCTCAGCTGCAAGATCGCCTTAATTTACATCATATAGGAGCTTTTGATGTTAAAGCGGCCTGCTCAGCTTTCATTTATGCCCTGTCCATTGGTGATCAATTCATTCGAACAGGTGTGTGCAGTACTATTCTTATTGTTGGTGCCGAGGTCCAGTCTAAATTTCTAAACATATCCACGGAAGGGAGGGATATGACAGTTTTATTTGGTGATGGATCTGGTGCAGCAATCCTCCAAAAAAGTGATGACGAAAGTGGTATTCTTTCTACACATTTGCATTGTCAGGGAGCCAATATAAAAGATCTGTGGATGGAAGCGCCTGGTTCAGCTGAAAATTGTCAAATGACGAATATCAAATTAGAAGAAGGCCGACATTTCCCTCTCATGAATGGCAGAGAGGTATTTCGGAATGCCATTGTGCGGTTTCCAGAAGTGATTCAGGAGTCTTTGGATGCCAGTGGGCTGACCCTGGATGACGTCAATTTGATTATCCCACACCAGGCAAACTTGAGAATAAGTCAAGCGGTTGCTAAGCGGCTGGGGGTTGGTATGGATAAAGTATTTAGCAATATCCATAAATATGGTAATACGACAGCAGCATCTATTCCTATTGCTCTTTGCGAAGCTGTTGAGGAGAAGAAAATTTCAAAGGGGGATGTTGTTGTACTGGCTTCATTCGGCGCTGGGTTTACTTGGGCATCCGCTGCGATCCGTTGGTAAATTAGTATAAGCATGGCGGGGATAAAGGAAGAATTATGAATAAGTTATTTTTTACAGATGAACATGTAATGCTTCAAGACTTGGTTCGGGACTTTGCCAAAAATGAAGTGGAACCGCTGGCAAGGGAGATGGATGCAACTGGAGAGTTTCCCCATGATTTAGTAAGGCAAATGGGAGACCTTGGATTAATGGGAATACCGGTTTCTGAAAAATATGGCGGAGCCGGAATGGACACAGTTGCTTATGCATCAGCTGTGATGGAATTAGCAAAGGTGGATGCTTCACTTGCCATTACCATGGCAGCACATACATCCTTAGGAACTGTTCCGATTGTTCTTACTGGAACGGAAGAACAAAAACAAAAATGGGTACCTCTTCTGGCATCCGGGAAAACACTGGGGGCATTTGGATTGACGGAACCTGAAGCAGGCAGCGATGCTGGTTCCACCCGTACTGCTGCGGTGAAAGATGGTGATCATTATGTTGTGAATGGGAGTAAAATTTTTATTACGAATGCAGGTGAGGCGGGTGTTCTAAGCTTTACAGCCCAGATTATTGAAGAAGGAATTAAGAAAGGCATTGGTGCATTTACGATTCCAACAGACATAATTGGCTTGAAAATTGGACCGAAAGAAAAGAAAATGGGTTGGCGTGCAAGCGACACGAGACAATTATTTTTTGAGGACATGAAAGTGCCCGTGGAGAATATGTTGGGAAATCCTAAAGAGGGATTTAAGATGTTTTTAAAAACATTAACAGGTGGCCGAATTTCAGTGGGCGCACTTGCTGTTGGAACGGCTGAAGGTGCATACAAAAAAGCCCTAAAATATTCTACTGAAAGGAAAGCATTTGGGCGAGAGATTTATAAATTTCAACCCATTGGATTTAAATTAGCTGATATGGCAACCCGAATCGAAGCAGCAAAATTACTGGTATTTCATTCCGCTTGGATGAAAGACCAGGGGAAAGACGTCATCAAAGAAGCTGCTATGGCAAAACTTTTTGCAAGTGAAGTTGCAATGGATGTTACAACAGAGGCTATCCAGATTTATGGTGGGTATGGGTATGTTGCTGAATATGACGTTGAGCGGTTTTTCAGGGATGCAAAGGTATTAGAGATAGGAGAAGGTACAAGTGAAGTACAACGACTGGTTATATCACGCGAAATAATTAAAGATATCTTGAAAAAATGATGCAAGAAATAAGAAAGGAAACTTTTTTACAGAAATCGGTGAATATATTCTATCGATACTGGCTACAAGTGAGCATTTTAGCAGTCCTTGTTTTGGGTGGGTCCTTTTTTTTCCCTGGTGGAAAGTCACTCCAATTATCTTATAAATTGAATGATATTACCAGGAAGCCAATTATTGCACCATTTACATTTCCGATTTTGAAAACAGAAGAAAAATTACAGGATGACCTAAATGTAGCGATTAACTCTGAACCATTCGTTTTTATCCGGAAGCAGGAGATCGTAGATAATAGGACTGAGAAAATGCATGGTTTTTTTCAGATAATTAATGAAATTCATGAGGCAGAAAAACAGGTAATAAAGTCTAAGGATTTGGTGTACCGGTATCGGTATGAGCCTCAGCATGAAACAGCAAAAGCTGATTATATTGCCGACAGTACAGCTTTTGCAATCCTGACTGAAAAATTACATAGCCACTATTCTTCATTCCCATTAGAAACGGATTTATGGAAATCCTTTACTTCCCTCCCGTCCCCTGAAAACGAGTCATATCCCCTGACTAAATTTGAAGAAGATGTTGTACGGATTTGTAGAAACCGATGGGCTGAAGGAATTTATGATATCAGAAAAAATGAAATAGTCAGCAACGAGGTAATGGTTCACCAGGGGGATGTTCCTGCCTTGTATCAACCCGGTGATTTTATTGACCTGGAAGAGGCATGGACGAAGGCAAAGGTAGAGGTAACCAATTTATTTCCTGACGAAAATGATTTTTATAAAACTATTGGATATGATTTGATAGTTGAGTTTATGAAGCCAAATTTGATTTATGATAAGGAAACAACCGAACGCCGCCAAACTGCCCGGCTGAACAGGGTACCAAGATATCAGGGCACTGTGTTAAAAGACGAACGAATTGTAGATGTGAATACACGAATTAATGAGGATATTCTCCAAAAATTGAATTCTCTCTCCACAGCACTTGTAAAAAAAGAAGGAACACAGAGCGGATGGGAGGCTCTAACCGTTTATCTTGGGAGAATAATTATCATTGCGGTGGTTATTTCATTTTTCTTTACGTTTTTATTCATATATAGAACCCCCATATTTGATGACTGGAAAATGGTGCTGCTTATGGCGCTGATATTTTTCGCAGAGATGGGTTTATCGTATGTGTTTGGAATAAAGCTGAATATTTCTCCGTATCTCATCCCCATTACCGTTGCTGCCATGTCTCTTACGATTTTATTCGATGCCAGGATTGGATTTATGGGTACGACATCAATGGTGATTTTGACAGGAATCATGATTGGAAATGATCTTGATTTTATCGTGGTTGCCCTGTTTACATCGGGAGTAGCAATGTACAATGTTCGGCAGCTTCGGAATCGAAGTCAGGTATTTACAACTATATTTGCATTGATCGCCGCAAGTATAATTGTAGCAATCGGCATTGGTTTTTTTAAAGATAGTTCGTGGGTGTCTATTCGTTCAGATATTTTTTACCTCATCATCATAAGTATTCTTGCCCCTATTGTTACTTATGGACTTATCGGATTATTAGAAGGGGCATTTAAAATCACGACAGATCTAACACTATTGGAATTACTTGATTTTGATCACCCATTGCTTAAGCGCCTTCTACAAAATGCAAATGGAACATTTAATCATAGTATTGTAGTTGGGAACCTTGCTGAAGCATGCGCAAATGCAATTGGGGCACGGTCCCTCCTGGCACGCGTTGGTGCATATTATCATGATATTGGGAAATTGGCTCGTCCGGAATATTTTATTGAAAACCAGTATTCCGGTATAAACAAGCACGACAGTCTTCCGCCAGCCATGAGCGCTAAAATAATTAAGAATCATGTAAAAGAAGGTTCACAGCTAGCAAAAGAATACGGTCTCCCCAAAATTATTCGGGATTTTATTCCAATGCATCATGGTACTACCCGGGTAGAATATTTTTACCGCAGAGCACTGGAAATTGCTGAAGATTCTACTGAAGTTGACGAAAATGCATTCAGGTATCCTGGGCCGAAGCCGGACACAAAGGAGACAGGTATCCTGATGATTTGTGAAGCTGTTGAAGCCGCTGTGCGATCCATTAAAAATCCAGATATAATGAAAATTGAAGCTATGATAGATAAAATAATTAAGGGTCGTCTTGACGATGAACAATTGGACGAGTGTCCCCTAACTTTGGGTGAGCTAACAAAGATTAAGGGAAAAGTAGATGGGACGAGGGGAATGCTACCAGTTTTGCGGGGAATTTACCATATTCGTGTAGAATACCCAGATGATCCAAAAGAGGAGACAGAAGGACAGTCTCATAAATGATAAAAATCCAGATAGAAAAGGATTCGGTATTGGATCAGCCAAATGATGATGCATGTTGTAAAATTTTAAAAACTGTATTAGAAAATCAAGGCAATGATGATGGAACAATCACAGTCATTTTAGGTCAAGATGAACTTTTGCGTAATTTAAAAAAGCAATTCTTCAAGAAAAACCAATATACAGATGTGATTGCATTTCGGTTAAACAATTATGAGGAAAAAGTTGTTGAAGGAGAAGTGTATATCAGTCTCCCCCGAGCACGGGAGAATGCGAAGACTTTTGGTGAACCATTCGAAAGAGAAATCTCTAGGCTGCTTATCCACGGAGTGCTCCATTTGTTGGGATACGAAGATGATACAAAAAAGTCTAAAATGGTAATGACTTCGCTTGAGGATAAGTATTTAAAAATGGTTCAATGGAAAAAATTATTCACAAAGGAAAACAAGATCCTCATTCACTAACAATGACAGAGATTAATCAACACAAATCAATTGGGGATTCTCTTTCTCAATTAATAGAAATTGTAGAAAAATTAAGGGCACCAGGTGGATGTCCTTGGGACAGAGACCAGACGCAGGCTTCCCTTCTTCCCTATTTTCTAGAAGAAATCTATGAAGTGATTGAAAGCGTGGAAGAAGGGAACATGGAACTGCTGAAAGAAGAACTTGGGGACATATTGCTGCACGTGGTGTTTCAGGCCTCCATAGGAAAAGAGAATGAAGATTTTACTCTTCAGGACTCATTGAATTGTGTGAACGAAAAACTTGTTCGACGGCATCCTCACGTGTTCGCGGATGCAAAAGCAGAGGGCCCTTTTCATGCCAAGCAAAACTGGGAAGCGGCGAAGCATGATGAAAAGAAAAGGGAGTCCCGTTTGGATGGTGTCCCTGGTACCCTGCCTGCGTTGACACGGTCGCAGCGACTACAGGAAAAAGCCAGTTATGCCGGCTTTGATTGGAAAAAAGTGGAACAGGTGTGGGAAAAGGTCCACGAAGAAATTGGTGAATTGAAAGAGGCAGAGGAAAAAGGAGTTGCACAGCAAATTGAAGAGGAAATTGGCGATACTCTGTTTTCTATTGTAAACCTGTCCCGGTTCTTAGGGGTTTCCGCTGAAACTGCTCTAAGAAAAACCAACCGGAAATTCACTGCCCGTTTTTCCTTGGTGGAAGAAGAATTAAAAAAAAGGGGTAAAACGGTGGAAGATTCGTCCTTGGAGGAAATGGACGAAATCTGGAACGTGATAAAGAACTGTACTGATTAATAAAACAGAAGGATATCAATTGGGCTAATAACCTGATGGGTAGATTTGAGTGATGACTCACTATCTTTTGCTATTATTTCTATTTTTTCTAAGCTGTACTCAATCTGATTATCCAGATTTATTATTAAATAAGTTAAAAATCAACAAATCGGATTATGACGAATATTTGATTAATCGATCAGAGGGTTTTCACAGATTGAGTGGTATCAATGAAAAAGATTCAACCTATGGGATTATCACTGTGCATGGCTATTATCCAACAGGTTGGCAAACAAAAGGATTTGAATGGGTTAACCCGCTGATGGCATTATCCCATCGGGAGATTCCGGTTTGGTTTTTCAGGTATGATTGGACTGGATGTCCGGAGAATTCTGCGGGTTATTTATATCGTCAAACTGAGATGTTAATTGAAAACAATCCGCATTTAGATTCATTATGGATCATAGGTCATAGTATGGGTGGCTTGATAACGTCTTTATTTGCTGAAAAATGGACGAGGGACTTCCCAATTACTATTCATAGCATTGCAGCCCCTTTGGCAGGGATGGATCGTCAGATGCATGGCTGTAAAAAAATTCAAAGAAAAGAGTATAAGATCAGCAGTACTGTAAACTATACTCAGTGGAGAACTGTTCATAGCCAGGATGGAGCTTTCCGAAATTTAACAGTTGACCCTCAAGAAGTTTATATTGAGAGTGGGAAAAGTATCTTGCTTCCTGAAGAATGGAACAATATCCGCTTAGGTCACAACAGATCTATTCAGTGGGTATGTGAAAATTTTTAACAATACATATTTCACATTGTAACTTTTTATTCAATTATGTCTGTATTTAGTTCACCACCACCAAATTATTCAGTAGAGGATGTAATGCTATTGATCAAAGTGCACTATGGAATAAAAGTCCAGGCAACGGTTCTTAAGAGTGAACGAGATCAGAACTTTCTTTGTAACGCAGGTGAAAAAAGATATGTATTGAAGATATCCAATCCAGATGAAGATAGATCTGTGCTAGAGATGCAAAATGCATGTGTGCAATACATTAAAGAACATGATCCGTCACTGCAAGTGCCATTAGCCTTTAAAGAGGTCAAAACGATTGAAAATGAAGGGACATCATTTTTTGTCAGACTAGTAGATTACTTACCGGGACAATTATTAATGGATGTGGTTCATCATAACGATCTGCTTTATGAATTGGGATCATTCCTTGGAAGATTAAGAACCGCCATGAATGGTTTTGATCACCCTGCAGGACATCGCGATTTTCCCTGGGATGTGGCTTATATAGATTTCATCAAAGAACATAAACATTATCTTGAATCAAAAGAGGGTGTGGTTGATCATTTTATTGATCAGTATGAGCAGATTGTTTTACCTATTACATCGAAATTGAGGAAAGCCCTGATCCATAATGACGGTAACGATCATAATGTGCTGGTGAATGAACATGGGGAAACCTGCGGTATAATTGATTTTGGCGATATGGTATATACATATATTGCCTGTGAGCCTGCAGTGTGTATGGCCTATGTGGCTCTGGGAAAAGATGAACCATTGGAGCCCATAGCGCAAGTATTAAAAGGGTTCCATGAGCGATTCCCATTAACTCTTTTAGAAGTATCAGCTTTAATTTATATGGTTTGTATCCGCTTATGCATCACGGTAACAATGGCTGCATATAGAAAGCAATTATTCCCGGATAATAAATACATTTCTGTTACAGAAAATCAAGCTTTTGATTTCTTGGAAAAAATGAAAAATGAAGACCTGCACAGGTGGTCAGATAAATTAGTGGAATATGCTGGATAATAAAGAGATATTAGACCTGCGCAGTAAACACTTGGGACCATCATTGAGCGTATCCTATGATGAACCTCTGCATATTGTCCGTGGTGAGGGACAATATCTTTTTGATGCAAAAGGGAATCGCTATTTGGATTGTGTCAATAATATACAGCATGTGGGGCATTGTCATCCAAAAGTTGTCGAAGCAGCACAACAGCAATATAAAAAACTGAATACGAACACACGCTATCTGG
>DTUJ01000198.1 GCA_012964235.1 Fidelibacterota bacterium | reverse complement strand
CGATTGAGTACTTTCCAGTGCATTAAACTGCACTGGAATTTGCTCATAATATTTAGGTTTATCGTCGGTAAATATAGGTATATTAACATTTACCGACTTTTTCAAATGGCGGGAACGCCTGGGAATCGAACCCAGCTCCCGGCTCACACCGGGACAACGGTTTTGAAGACCGCGACGGGCACCAGCCTCGCAATCATTCCCAAAATTGTTTTCTACTTCCGATTACTCAACTCTAATTTCCCGGCTTTTTCAGCACCCTGAAATCTAACCCGAATTTATTCTTTAACTCAATTCCAACCTGATTGGCATCTTCCCGGGAAACATACCGCACAACTCGAACCACATAAAGCCTTTGCCTGTTTGCCATTATTTCATCCATAGTGACCTTATATCCATTTTGGTTGAGGTTCATTTTCAAACGCCTGGCATTACTATACTTTTTAAAAGCACCCACCTGGACCACCCAGGGGCCCGACCCGGCTATAGGACGGCCACCCGGTTCTTTGATTAAAACCTTGGGTTGAGTTTTTACTACTTTTTTCATGGCGGTTATTCCATAACGGCTAATATCAAGGTCCGGATACTTTTGTTTGAAAATCGGGAGGTAATGCCTAGAGCTGTCCACTTCACCGGTGGCATCATAACTCTTCACCATGAGGTCTACCGCACGCTGGATATGCTCAGAATTCGGATAGTTCATTGGTACTGATCGTAATTGAACACTTGCCTGGCTGTAAAGCCCACGGGCATACAGGTATTCTCCCTCCTTCATCGCAGCGTCATCAGCATAGGGTGAATCCGGAAATTGTTTGGTTAAAGATCGATATTGTTGGATGGCTGACTCCCCATCCACAGTCATCAATGCTTTCAGAAATAGCACTCCCGGATCATTGGGGAATTTGGATAACAAACCAGGTAAAGTATTTCGAACTTCTCCAATTCTTCCCGCCCGGATAAGGGATAAGTATTTGTCAACATCCTGAGCTACCAATTGAGTAAAAATAAAAAAAATCAGTATCAACCATTTATGTCTCATGTTCCATCATTCTTTTCCGTCAAGATATCAATCATTATATCTATTTGATGACCCAATTCGCTAGGCGTGACTTGATGGAGTGACAATTTTAATTTCATCAGCCGGGCATGCAAAGAATCATTATTTTGAGCAAGGGCTCCTTCCACCAGATTTAAAGCACTCTTATTCTCTCCTTTTTCCTCCAAGACATTCGCCAGTTTTGTGAGGGCTTCCAAGTTTGCTGGATCCTTTTCAATGACTTTCTGGTAGAAATTTTCTACTTCGCTAAAACGTCCCAAATCAAACAAGGCAGATTCGATTTTGATATACACCCGGGAACTCTCTGCAGGTGTGAGGAAAGCAAAGCGCTCCCAGTTCTCAATCGCTTTAATCAGATCCCTTTCAAGCGCGTACAGATCTCCAAGACGAAGGTAAGGCAGTCCAAGATCAGGAGCAATTTTAATTGCTTTTTTTAAGGCAGCGAAAGCCCCTTTTCTGTCTCCTCCTTCCAGTTTATCCATGCCCTCATAAACCTGAAATTTCCCAAGTTGGGATTTATCCTGAATATTCCGAATTTTCTGGATCATTTTTACCAGCTTTACAGCCTGAGCCCAAGTTCGTTCCTTTTCCGCAATTTCAAGAAGGAACTCCAAAGCCCAGAGGTTCCTGCGATCAACTCTCAAAAGCTGCTCCGCTTCCCGCTTCGCCAGGTTCTGATCACCTGCCTGGTTGTAATCCAGCGCCAATGCTTTATGTAATTCTATTCTGAATTGTTCCAATAGTCCGGGTCGGACTGTTAAGGATTGGTGGATCTTCACTGCCTGCTGTGGATTTTCTTCCCTCATTATATTACCCAGTTGAAGATAGGCATCCACATGATCTGAATCCTGTTTGACTACAGTACGGAGCAACCTGACAGCATTCCCTTTTTCACCACGAACCATGGCATTTAAGGCATCTGTATAAACGGAGTCAGTACGGTGTTTTTTAGAAGGTTTTAGAAAATAATATGCAGCAAACCCGCCACAAACCAAAATGGAAATGACTATAGAAAAGGTCAAGATATCCAAGATCAATTCTCTCCATTCTCGCCTTCATAAATTCCTTCATCGATAGCCACATTCCGGAGATCATTCAGCTCATCGGATATTCTGCGATTCTTCAACTTTAATGATCGGATTTCAGCCTTGGCTGAAAATATCGAAGCAACGATGATACCATATCCAACTAACATTCCCACTGCAAGAGAACCAAGCATGACAAGAGCGATGCTCACATTTTCAAATTCATTGAAAATCAAATTCACCGTAACCTCAGCAGAATTTTTCAAAAGGAAAAATAAAAGCAGTAAAAGAACAATTAATCCGATAAATATCTTGAGTAGTTTCATAATAATACCTCTTCTGTTTCCAATAATTCCCCATGGAGACTGATTCCTTTGGCATCCATAATTCTAACTGGAACCAAATCCTTGATCTTTGCATCACACTTATCAAATATAACCCATTTGTTTGAATCCGTTCTCCCAGCCCATTGATCTGCCGCTCTTTTACTATCCTTTTCCACCAATATCATCTCCACATTACCAATCATCTCCCGATTTTGAAGGAGGGTGTTCTTTCTCTGGACGTCGATTACCAGCTGAAGCCGTTCCTGTTTCACGACCTCAGGGATTTGATCAGAATACTGTTCTGCTTTCGTGTACGGTCTGGGAGAATATTTAAATGTAAAAGCAGAGTCAAATTTTACAGAGTTCATAACATCCAGGGTTTCCTGAAAATCAGCTTCTTTCTCTCCCGGAAAACCGACAATTATGTCAGTACTGATACCAACCCCAGGTAAGTAAGCACGAATTTTATCTGCAAGTGCAATAAAGTGCTCTTTGGAATAGGTTCTATTCATCCGTTTCAGAATGCGGTTTGACCCTGCCTGAAGAGGCAGATGAATTGAATTGCAGATAACCGGATATGCTGCCATAACGCTTAATAATTCTTCGGTCACATCCTGCGGATGGGGCGAAGTATAGCGGATCCGCTTTAATCCTGAAACGGAGGCTACCTCTTCAAGCAAATGATGAAATTTTCTATTTTCATGACGGTATGAATTAACATTCTGTCCTAACAGGGTTACTTCCACAAATCCGTTTGCAACGGCTTCGCTGGCTTCTTGCCTAATGCTTTCAACACTACGGCTTCTTTCTCTCCCCCGAGTAAAGGGAACTATACAGAATGTGCAGAATTTATCGCAGCCACGCATGATGGAAATCCATGCATTTACTCCCTCCTTCCGGCTTGGAAACAGATCATCATATACTTCAAACCGGGATAATTTTGTATCCACCACATTCCCATTGTACTTGGTTTTTCTGGAAAAAACATCGGGTAGACTGCGGTATGAATCTGGCCCAAGGATTATATCGATGTAGGGTTTGTTTTCCAGGAGCTCATCTTTAAGATTCTGTGCCATGCATCCTAAAACTCCAATGATAACTTCCGGACGTTCCTTTTTTACCTTGTGGAATATTCCCAGCCGGGAATGGACTTTTTCCTCTGCATGTTCCCGGATTGCGCATGTATTGACAAAAATAGCATCGGCTGCATGCATATTCTGTGTTGCACAATATCCCTCACGTTTCAGAATGCTTTCTACCAGTTCGGAATCAGCGACATTCATTTGACAGCCGTACGTTTCTAAATAATATGTCTTTTGCATGAAGGAATTCGCTGTAGAAGCGATTCTGGAGTTATGGTTAATTCACAACTCCACTAAAAAAATAATCCATCGGGTTCTGCGCTACACCGTTATAATGCACTTCATAATGTAAATGAGGTGCTGTAGAGCGACCTGAATTTCCTGTTTGCCCAATGAGATCACCCCGTTTCACCTTTTGACCTCGTTTGACATTTATTTTTGATAAGTGCAAAAACAAAGTGTTATAACCAAATTCATGATTGATTTTAATATGCTTTCCGCGATTTCCGCTGTAACGAGCGGATTGGATAACTCCATCAGCAGGTGCATAAATCGGGGTACCTGTAAAAACCGAAAAATCTAATCCTTTATGAAAGCGATTAACACCATCGATTGGATCTTTTCGATAACCAAACCTGGAATTTAAATATCCACCTGGTACGGGACGAATGGAAGGAATGTGTTTCATTTTCTCAGTATCTTTTACAACCTTGTCATAAATAGTCTCAAAACTTGCCAACTCTAATTTCACTTTTCTCGCAAGATGATCCACATCCATCTCCAAACCTGAAATCTTTTTTGATAATCCAGGTATTATATAGTCTTGGCTGGTATACTTTTCAAGCCGGAGTCCTCCAATTCCCAGAGAACGGACATCCTGATCAATTTCAGGTAAATTTGCATACGTACGAACTGCTCGTTCTTTTTCCTCAATAGTATCCATTTTCTTATCGAGGTAAATTAGCTTTCCATTGATATCATTCAAAGTTTTGGAAAGAGAGGTAAAATTATTCCGTATTTTCTGGAGTTTTTGTTGATACAAAAACCGCGTAAGATATTCAGCACCAAAAAATAAACTTGTTCCAAGAACTAATAGAGAAACTAGCGCAAAGATAAGAAAGTTTTGGAAAGAAAAATGCCATTGACGAACTCTTCTGTCTGTCTCTGCTTGAAATATAAATCTGTGACTATTTCTAGTTTTCATAGATATACTACACCAAGTTGGTGTGCGATTTTACACGGTTCTTTAGATTAATTCCAACGGGTTTTGAAGGCAATTTTAATATAAATATTATTGTCTCGGTCCTTTGACACCAATAAAAAGTATATGGAAAAATTCTAAACCATAAACCGGGATTATTCCTGTTCTTCTACGACTTCCTCTTCTATTGCAACAGAAGGAGGAGTTTTTTCTTCCTCCACTTTAGCAGCAGAAATTATATCGGATTCTTTGAGATTATATTCAGTTTTGATCTTTTGTATTTCACCATCCTTCTTTTCAATTAATTCTGTTATCTCATCCAGTTTCTGAACAAACGTGAAGAACTCAGTATTGCCGGTAAAGTTCACCATATTGTCTTCTTTCGCCTGTTGAGCAACAAATTTACCCAATTTTTCAAATGTTTTTTCTCGTTCTTTTTGCAATTGATGAATATCAATTTTATGCTTTCCGATTTTTGTTATTTCCTCTGTTTTCGCTACAGCGATCTTACTTACTTCCTCTGCCTTTTCTACAGCAACACTTCCCCAATCTTTCATATTTTTCTTAAGGTCGTCCCAAAGTTTTGACATTTTTTAATTCTCCTTATGTGTACATTTTTGAATCCAATTCCATAAAATTTTTAAATTCATATTTTTCTATGTCCAAATTAACCACTATTTATTTTCTCAAATTTATCATTTCAATTTTTGTTCCAAAATAGCACCGGTAATTAATAATCTCTTCACCATATATCATAATCATTTTTATCTAATAAAAATCAAATAGAATTTGTTTATCCTGGAGTCAATCTTTCAATTGTTTTCCGATGCAATTTTATTCAGAGCAGATCCGTGCTTAAACCAATCAATTTGAATCTCGTTATAACTATGTTCGCACTGGATATCGTTGGAAGAAGCATCGGAATGAATCACCCTAAGCGTAAGAGGTTTTTTCGGGGCGAAATCAACTAGATCAAGAAAATTAAAAGTATCATCTTCCTGGATTTTATCATAATCTGACTTGTCCGAAAATATCAACGCCAGCATACCCTGTTTTTTCAGGTTTGTCTCATGAATCCTTGCAAAGGATTTGACCAAGACTACTCGTACTCCAAGGTGACGGGGTTCCATGGCAGCATGTTCGCGGGAAGAGCCTTCGCCATAGTTTTCATCACCAACCACAATTGTTTGAACACCCAGAGCTTTATAAGCTCTTTGCACCTCAGGTACTGAACCATGCTCACCACTAACCTGATTCTTTACCAGATTTGTTTTATCATTGAAATAGTTTACGGCCCCAGTGAGCATGTTATCGGAAATCTTATCCAGATGCCCCCTGAACTGCAACCAAGGACCCGCCATGGAAATATGGTCTGTAGTGCATTTCCCTTTGGCCTTGATTAATAGCTTTATCCCTGTGATATTTTCTCCATCCCAGGGGTCAAAGGGTGTCAGGAACTGGATTCGCTTCGAATCAGGATTTATCGTAACCTCCACGGAACTACCATCAGACGATGGTGCCTGGTAACCCAAATCTTTAACCTCAAAGCCATTCTGCGGTAATCGATCACCCTGGGGTGGATCCAGCATCACCTGCTCACCTTCGCTATTCTCCAGACTATCTGTAATAGGATTAAAGGTTAATTCCCCAGCAATAGCAAGTGCTGTAACTATTTCTGGTGATCCAACAAAAGCATGGGTATTAGGATTTCCGTCATTTCGTTTTGCAAAGTTGCGGTTGAATGAAGTTACGATTGTATTTTTCTTGCCGGGATCTGTACTGTGCCTTGCCCACTGTCCAATACAAGGGCCACATGCATTGGCCAGTACTACACCTCCCATTTTACTGAATGCATCCAGATAACCATCACGATCAACAGTAAAGCGCACCTGCTCGCTCCCCGGTGTAATGGTGAATTCGCTTTTTACATGCAACTTCTTATGTACCGCCTGTTCAGCGATCGATGCTGATCGTGCAATATCTTCATAGGATGAATTGGTACAGGAACCAATCAATCCAACTTCAACATTTGTGGGCCAGCCGTTTTCTATTGCTTTCGCTGCCATCTGCGAAATTGGTGTCGCCAAATCGGGGGTAAAAGGCCCATTTAGATAAGGTTCCAATTCTGAGAGATTTATTTCAATTATTTGATCGTAGAATTTTTCAGGATTGTCATAAACCTCAGCATCGGATCTCAAATTATCCGCAATTTTATCTGCCAGGTCAGCCACCTCTGCCCTTCCAGTTGCATGGAGGTATTCGACCATACTTTCGTCATAAGCAAAAATTGAAGTGGTGGCACCAATTTCAGCACCCATATTGCAAATGGTTCCTTTACCTGTACAGGATAAGGATTCTGCACCGGGACCGAAATATTCTAAAATAGCGCCAGTTCCACCTTTTGCAGTAAGAATGCCCGCCACTTTCAAGATGACATCCTTGGCTGATGTCCAGCCATCCATTTCACCGATGAGTTTCACACCGATCAATTTTGGGAACAGCAGTTCCCAGGGCATTCCAGCCATTACATCAACCGCATCAGCTCCTCCAACGCCAATGGCGATCACTCCTAATCCCCCGGCATTAACCGTGTGAGAATCAGTTCCAATCATCATTCCGCCAGGGAATGCGTAATTTTCTAAAATGACCTGATGAATTATTCCAGCCCCCGGTTTCCAGAATCCAATACCATATTTTTTGGAAACAGACTCTAAAAAATCATATACCTCTTGGTTTGACTCTTTTGCTTCCTGAAGATCAGTCTCAGCTCCAAGTCGAGCTTGAATCAGATGATCACAGTGAACGGTGGTCTGAACAGCAACCCTGTCTCTTCCTGCCTGCATAAACTGGAGTAAAGCCATCTGTGCTGTGGCATCCTGCATGGCGACCAGGTCTAAATAAAAGTCCACGTACGTTCTTCCCCTCTCAAAATCTGTTGGTTTCGTATCAGAGGCCAAATGAGAATAAAGGATTTTTTCTGAGAGAGTCAATGGTCTTTGGAGGGCATGACGGGTTTGGGTGATTCTGTTACCCAGCTTGCTGTAAATGTTTTTAATCTTTTCAATATCGATCATGGTATCTTTATCTATAGGTTTTGGAACTGAAATAAATAAAATCCGTTTAAAAACGTAATAAAAAGTTACGACAGGACAGTTTATATATCCAATTTCATTACCGGTAAGTATGACTAAATTTCATCCATGATTCGATTTCCTATTTATATTTTTATATCCTTCCTGGGTATTGTTCAACTTTTTGGCGATGTGGACTGGAATGTAACCTTTTCCTCCTCCCATGAACTCAATTTTGAAGTTACCATTAATAACCCCCATAAAGGAGATTTGCATCCGGTTCACTTTCTCATTGGTCTCCCATCAGAAAATTACCCTGCGAGGAGTCCTTTTTGGTGTTTAGACAGATTTCCTACGGAACCTTGAAATTGATCGTCAAATTGAATTGTGATGAATATCTTCGAATAATATTCATTCAGCCCAGCAAAGGGGGACACTTTCAAGGTAGCTGTATTTAAGCGCTGGAGTTTTTGCTTTTGAATCCATTCAACGCCGGTATCTGTCAATTCATTGCAATTTTCAGGGCAGGGATTTTTATCCT
>DTUJ01000197.1 GCA_012964235.1 Fidelibacterota bacterium | reverse complement strand
GCTTACATTGAAAAAATTGTCATTCGTTATCCATACCGAAAAAGACACCTGAGTCTGAAATTACTGGAAGAATTATTCAATCGGTTAAGAGATCAGCGGTATAAATATGTGACCATTGGCTTTTTTCAGGCAGGATTATTTTATAAACTGGGCTTCCAGATAAACCGAAAATTCGGTGGTTTGGTTAAAGAATTGTAATAAGTATTTTTGTGCCGCGGACAGGACTCGAACCTGCACCTCCAGAGGAGACTAGATCCTAAATCTAGCGTGTCTACCAGTTCCACCACCACGGCAAATCTGTGAAAAATTACAGTAAAACTTTGAAAACAGTCGTCATTCTTTACCTGGTTCCAAAAGATCGTTGATTTCAGACTAATGACTTACTAAACTTCAGTATATCCCTGATTCAAATATTGCTGAAGTTTTTTATGCTTGATCATTACTTTTTTTCCACTGGGGCTTACCATCGTAATTTTTTCGTTTCTACCTATTTTCTTCTCAATATGAATAGGCGTTCGTGCAGGCTTGTCAGGTTGGTTTGCCTGCCTGGCCCTAGTTTGTCCTGCAAACCCCATTCCAGTAGTATCTTTATGCTGTGTCTGGACATTTCTTACCTGTTGTCCACGCATTTGGGGTGCTTGTTCCATTCCTTGAAGTTGGGTTCTGAGTAATCTTTGAACCGTCGTTTTGTTCAGTTCACCCATCATAATTTGAAATAGGTTAAACCCTTCAGACTTGTACTCCAGAAGGGGATCCTTCTGTCCATAAGCTCGCAGATTAATTCCCTCCCGGATTTGATCCATGCTGTATAAATGATCTTTCCATTTTTCATCAATGGTTCTCAACACAACAAACCGTTCAAAGCCACGCATGATTTCTTCCGGGACTAACGATTCCCGGGCTGCGTACACATTTTTTGTTTTTTCTATAATAAAATCGCGGACATCGTCGATCGATAAGTCATCTTTGTTTAATTCGCTCTTCATGGAATCGGGATCGGCATCCACCAACAGGTGGGATGCAATATTCTGTTTTATGCTTTCCCAATTCCAGTCTTCAGGATTGGTACTGTCTTGGGATTCCAATTCGTCCGCTACATATTCTTCAATGAATTCCAGGACTGTCTCCTTCATATCTTCCCCATGGAGAGCTTGATTTCGGATATCATAAATCACCTGCCTTTGTTGATTCATCACATCGTCATATTCCAAGAGATGTTTTCGTATACCATAGTTTCGCCCCTCCACTTTTTTCTGAGCATTGGAAATAGCCCTGGTTACCATTTTGGCTGTAATAACCTCTCCTTCTTCTACACCCATTTTGTCCATAATTCCTGCAATTCTATCAGAGCCAAACAGCCTCATGAGGTCATCTTCCAAAGATAAATAGAACTGGGATGATCCCGGATCTCCCTGCCTGCCCGACCGACCCCGGAGCTGGAGATCAATCCTTCGGGAATCATGGCGTTCTGTACCCAAGATGTGAAGACCGCTCACTTCTTTTACACCACTTCCTAGTTTTATGTCTGTCCCACGGCCCGCCATATTGGTGGCAATGGTTATGGCTCCTGATTGACCTGCCCTGGTTACAATTTCAGCTTCTTTCTGGTGCTGTTTGGCATTCAGTACATTGTGGAGAATTCCTTTACGTTTTAACATTCGAGATAACAGTTCTGATACTTCCACAGAAATTGTTCCGACCAGAACAGGCTGCCCCCGTTTATGACAGTTTGAAATTTCTTCGATGACAGCATTGTATTTTTCGCGTTTTGTTTTATATACTAAATCGTCTCTATCTTCCCGAATAACAGAAGTATGAGTGGGAACCACAGTTACATCCAAGTTATAAATGGCTCCAAATTCCTCTGCTTCAGTTTCAGCAGTTCCAGTCATTCCAGATAATTTATCATAGAGGCGAAAATAATTTTGGATTGTGATTGTAGCTAAAGTCTGCGTCTCTCTTTCAATGGTAACATTTTCCTTCGCTTCCAAAGCCTGATGAAGACCTTCACTGTACCTTCTTCCCGGCAATACACGACCTGTGAATTCATCCACGATCATTACTTTCCCATCCTGTATAACATATTCCACATCTTTTTCGTACAGGGTGTAAGCACGGAGGAGCTGATTAATATTATGGATTTTTCCACTTCGTTCTGCGTGAAGCTGATGGGCTTTTTCTTTTTCTTTTGCAATCTGGTTTGGTGTTAAATCTATTTGACTATCGATGTCATTCAGCAGTTCACCCAAATCAGGGATCACAAAAGTTTCTGGATTATTCGGTGCAAGCAGCTGTCGTCCTTTTTCTGTGATATCAATAATGTGGGATTTTTCATCGATGCTGAAATAAAGGTCCTCATCTACTTTATGCATTTGTTTGTCACGTAGGTAAGAGGACTCAACATTGTGCGCTAGTTTAATCATACCAGATTCCTGAAAAATCTTCCTAAACTGACGATTTTTTGGCATTCCCCGGTTTGCCTGAAGGAGTTTAAGGCCAGCATCCTGTTCCTTGTTTTCCTTTAAATAGGATTCTGCTTGTTTCACAAATTCTGATACCAATGAATTCTGTTTTCGTACGAGATTTTGGATAAGAGGTTTTAGATCCTGAAAAGTATTATCCACCGGTGCATCCACTGATCCAGAAATAATCAGAGGTGTTCTCGCCTCGTCGATAAGAACACTGTCTACTTCGTCAACCACAGCGAAAGCATGGCCACGCTGGACTTGGTCTTCCGTAGCCAGAGACATGTTGTCTCGAAGGTAGTCAAACCCATATTCCGTATTCGTTCCATAAGTGATATCACAGTTGTAAGCTTCTCTGCGTTGATTGTTATCCATAGAATTCTGTAAATATCCAACAGTCAACCCTAACTTCTTATAGACTTCTCCCATCCACTCAGCATCACGTTGGGCAAGATAATCGTTTACGGTGATTATATGTACACCACGACCAGTGAGCGCGTTCAGAAAAATTGGCATGGTTGCTACTAACGTTTTTCCCTCACCAGTTTTCATTTCCGTGATTTTTCCCCGGTGCAAAATAATTGCTCCTGCAATCTGAACGTCATAGGGAATCATATTCCACTCGGTAGTCTGTCCGGTCATTTTCCAGGAATGTCCCATGAGATGTCGGCATGTTTCCTTAACAATGGCGAAGGCTTCCGGCATGTATTCATCCAGTGTGCCCTGTTCTGTTTTTTGAAGAAGTTTTTTAAGTTCTTTCTCCGGTAGGTTTTTTTCTTGTAATTCCTGTTCAGCGGATTCCCTTACTAAAATAATCTCTTTACGAATCTCCTGAGCTCTGGAGAGTAATTCCACCTCACTTTTTGAAGCGAGAGTTTCGGTAATTTGGTTGATCTCATCAACAATGGGTAAGAGGGTTTTGATTTCCCTATCAGATTTCGATCCAAAAACTTTTTTCAGTATGGTTTGCATTTTTAAAAATTCAAATTAGTTTTACGTAAAAGAGGTTGAAATTTATACAGATTTGCTCACGTTAATTTTTCTCTTTCTTTGTATACTGCATCAAGGATACCATTTACGAAGCTTGAGCTTTCCTCGGTACTATACCTTTTAGCAATTTCAATTGCTTCGGAGAGGGTAACCTTAGGAGGTACATCATCCATAAAATATAATTCACTGATTGCCATCTGTAAAATGAGCTTATCCAGAAGAGCGATCCGATTAATTTCCCAATTATCAAGATGTCGTATTATTACCTTTTCCAGCCAAGTTTTATTTTCCACTGTTTTGAAAAATAAGTCTGAAACAAAAGCTTGACTTTTTATATTAAATGAATAGCGGTTCAGGATGTCAGCCAGCACTTTTTCTTTTGGCTCGCTGGATATTTCCAGGGCATATAACCCTTGGAATACTCCTTCCCGCCCAAGTCTTCTTGGATGTTTTTTACCACCCATTTTAAATCTGGAGCAAAATGCGAACGGTTATCCTATTACTAGTTTCAGAATACAGGGAAAAGCCACTCGAATTGATCTTCAACAGTTTCGTTGCGGATTCCTGAGAGTATTTCGCCAATTCGCTTTGTGTATGGACCAATTTTCCCGCCACTGATTATTCTAAATGTTTCATCCGTTGTAATTTCTCCGATCGACGTTACGTTAACGGCAGTTCCGCTGCAGAAAACTTCATCAGCATCTAATACTTCATCAACAGAAACCTCTCTTTCCTGAACCTCTAATTTCAATATTTTTTTTGTAATTTGAATCACGGAATCTCTTGTTACTCCAGGAAGAATTGATCCCGTTAGAGATGGAGTTACCAGTGTATTATCTTTGAGAATGAATAAATTGGCTGATCCAACTTCTTCAACAAAATGTTCATTGGCAGCATTCAAGTAGATGACTTCATCAAACCCAGCTTTTTTTGCTAATTTTTGAGGCAGGAGGGAGGCCGCATAATTTCCGATTGTTTTAAATCCCCCGGTTCCACGGGGAGCAGTCCGGTGAAATTTATTTGTAATTTTTAGGTGCAGACACTTCTCACTGTTTTTAAAATAATGTCCTACTGGTGATACAAATACTAAAAATGTGTAAGATTGGGCAGGCTTTACTCCCAAAACTGTTCCGGTTCCCCAAATGACAGGACGGATATAAAGACTTCCCTTTCCAAGGGGGGGTATGTAATCTGAATTATCTCTAACAACTTCCAGGATGGCTTCCATAAACATTTCTTGTGGGACAGGTGGTATACACAATCTTTCTGCTGATTGAATGGCACGAATAGCATTGTTTCCCGGCCGGAAGAGTACAATACGCTCTCGGCTGGTCCGAAAAGCTTTTAATCCTTCGAATATCCCTTGGCCGTAATTCAGCACACCAGCTGCTGGTGATATGGACACATTCCCAAACGGTACCAATTTCCCCCTTTCCCAGACTTTGTTATCCCTTTGTTCAGCTATGTACATTGATCGCGTTGGTGATAAATCAAATATGAGGTTATCCCAATCAATATCTTGTAAAATTTCTATGTCTTCCACTTTTTATTCCTCCAAAATTGTTCTGGCAATAACGAGCTCTTGAATCTCAGAAGTCCCTTCATAAATCTGTGTGATTTTAGCATCACGCATAAGCCGTTCAACACCATATTCCTGCATGTACCCATATCCACCAAAAATTTGGACACACTCTCTGGAAGCATCCATGGCAGTTTGGGAAGCGAACAGCTTACCCATGGCCGCCTCTTTGGTGTATGGTTGGTGATTGTCTTTCAAGGCAGCTGCACGGAGAACCAACAAGCGGGACGCTTCTATATTTGTGGCCATTTGAGCGAGCTTACTTTTAATTGCACCAAAAGAACTTATGGGTTTCCCGAACTGTTTTCTTTCTTTGGAATACTCCAATGCCCGGTCAAGGGAAGCTTGGGCAATCCCCACTGCCTGGGCACCAATTCCAATTCGACCGCCATCGAGGGTCTTCATTGCAATATGAAATCCGGAACCTTCTTCTTGAATCAGGTTTTCAACCGGTATCTTGCAATTTTCAAAGTATAGTTCACAAGTGTCAGAACCCCTGATTCCTAATTTTTCCTCTTTTTTCCCGGTGGTCAATCCCGGTGTCCTCTTTTCTACACAAAAGGCAGAAACTCCCTTATGTCCGATCCCTTTTGTTGTCAGAGCGAACACAATCACCAAATCGGAACTGATTCCATTTGAAACCCAGTTTTTTATCCCGTTGAGAATATAATGTCCATTACTTTTTTCTGCAAAGGTTCGCAAATTACTGGCATCTGAACCGGATTGAGGTTCGCTCAAACTGAACGCTCCCAGCCATTTTCCTGAGGCAAGTTTTGTCAGGTAAGATTTGAGCTGGTGTTCATTGGCCCAATCGAGAAAGATTTGGCAGACTAATGAATTGTTGATCGATAAAATCACTCCTGCAGAGGCATCGATCCTTGATATTTCCTCTATGGCCAGGACATAGCTGACAGTATCCATCCCGGCCCCCTTCCATTTTTCCGGTACCATGATGCCCATAAAACCTAATTCGCCCAACTGTTTAATTTGATCAACCGGCATTTTTGCTTTGTCATCCCGCTCGATTACCCCGGGAGCGAGATGTTCTTCGGCAAATTTCCGCGCTACATCACGGAGTAATTCCTGTTCTTCTGTTAATTGAAAATTCATGTGTTTTTTATTGTACTAATAGCTATAGAATCCTTGTCCTGTTTTACGGCCCAAATTGCCAGCTGAAACCATTTCCTCCAAAAGAGGACAGGGGCGGTATTTATTATCACCCATGTCTCGATGGAGCACTTTCATAATTGCAAGGCAGATATCCAAGCCGATTAGATCAGCCAGAGTCAAAGGTCCCATAGGATGGGCCATACCAAGCGTCATTATTTTATCAATTGCTTCAGCGGTTGCCACTCCATCCGCCAGACAGCAAACTGCTTCGTTGATCATGGGCATCAGAATTCTGTTAGAGACAAATCCAGAAGAATCATTGCATTCAACAGGAATTTTATTTAACACTTCAACAAGATTTTTGACTTTTTCCGTTGTTTCGTCTGAGGTCAACTTCCCCCGAATAATTTCTACGAGTTTCATGATAGGGACCGGATTCATGAAATGCATTCCGATTACTTTTTCAGGACGATTGGTAGCTGAAGCAATAAGTGAGATAGATATGGAGGAAGTGTTCGAAGCTAAGATCGTCTTTTCCGGACAGAAAGTATCCAACTCGCTGAAAATAGATATTTTGACCTCTTTGTTTTCAGTCGCGGCTTCGATAACAATATCTTCAGATGACAATGATTTCATTTCTGTTATAGTCTGAATTCGAACTAGAGCAGCATTCATTTCATCTTGAGAGATCTTTCCCTTATCTACTTGCCGTTTCAGGCCTTTTTTAATAGAAGTTAGACTGTGCTCAAGCAGATTTTGTTCGATGTCAACTAGGGTGACATCAAAACCTGACAAGGCGCTAACATGAGCAATTCCGGTTCCCATAGTTCCAGCACCGATCACTCCGATTTTTTTCATTCTATCCGCTCTACAATCAATGCCGATGCTTCACCTCCACCAATACACAAGGTAGCCAGCCCAATTTTTGCTTTTCTTATATTCATAGCATGAATCAAGGTCACCAAAATACGGGCGCCCGAAGCACCGATTGGATGCCCGAGGGCAATAGCTCCCCCATGGACATTTACTTTTTCCCAATCAAGTTGAAATTCATCTACGGCTGCCATTGCCACCGGTGCAAAGGCTTCATTAATCTCCCATAAGTCTATGTCCTTGGCTTCCATTCCTGCTTTTTGTAAAACTTTTCCAACTGCTTTCACTGGTGCCGTTGTAAACCACTCAGGCGCTTGAGCTGCGGTAGCCTGGGCAAGAATCCTTACATTGGGAGATATACCCAATTCTTTTACTGTACTTAAATTTGTAACCAGCAGTGCTGCAGCCCCGTCGCTGATTTTAGAAGCATTGGCTGCGGTAACGGTACCTTTTTTTTCAAATGCAGGACGCAGAGTAGGAATTTTTTCAAATCTGGCTCTGCCCGGTTCTTCATCCTCTTTGACTAAAACTATTTCTCCTTTTTTCTGGGAAATTTTAACTGGTACGATTTCTTTTTCGAATAATCCTTTCTCCTGTGCGTGTTGAGCCCGGGTATAGGACTTAATTGCTACAGCATCCTGAACTTCCCGGGAATAATTCCTTTCTCTGGCACAAAGTTCTGCACAATTTCCCATGTGCATGTCATTGTACACATCCCAAAGGCCGTCTTGGATCATGCTATCAATAATTTCCCCGTTTCCCATTCGGTAACCCTTTCGAGCTTTTGAAAGGAGATAGGGTGCTTGGGACATATTTTCCATTCCCCCAGCTACGATCACGTTTGCATCCCCGCTTTGGATTGCCTGAGATGCAAGCATTACAGCTTTTAATCCGGAACCACACATTTTATTTATGGTGAGGCATTCCACAGAATTAGGTAATCCCGCTCCAAGGGCCGCCTGCCGAGCTGGAGCTTGACCAAGCCCCGCAGGTAATACATTTCCCATAATCACTTCATCTATTCTATCTGTTGGAACTTTAGATTTTTTTAGAACTGAATCAATTGCTAATGACCCTAATTTTGGTGCGGAAATGTTTGCCAAACTTCCTTGAAAAGATCCTATTGGGGTTCTTTTCCCTGTAACAATGACTGCTTCTAAAGCTTGTGCCAAATTCTATGCTCTTCCTTTAAAATTAAATCGTTTAGGATGGAACAAATCGGACGTTTTTGAGAACCCATTAACCAGGAGTTCGGCGGCTACTTTTGAGCTTCCTGCCGCAAATCCTAAACCATG
>DTUJ01000196.1 GCA_012964235.1 Fidelibacterota bacterium | reverse complement strand
TTTGCATCGTTTTCCATTGATACAGGAAGATCAAATTCTCTTTCCAAATCTTTTTTCAGGGGTTTACCAATAAGACAAATTGTGTTGCTGTTTTTCATTACTCCTTTAGAAGGGTCCACAGCACCTGGAGTACAAATACCAATCTGTTTAACCCTAGTTGATTTCTCTAATAATTGATGGCCCAAACCGGTTATTCTGTTTATTATGGCTTCGTAGCCATCTTCTCGATTTGTTGGAATTCTTTTCCGATCAATTGTATTGTAATTCTCATCCAGTACAATCCCTTCAATTTTTGTTCCGCCAAGATCAATACCTATCTTATTCATCAATAACCTCTTTTAATACTGTTTTAAATTCTGATAAAATCATAGACGTTGCACCCCAAACCTTTTCCCTGTTTAACTGAAAATAAGGAACATCAAACACATGGCCCCGAATAGTCCGTTCTTCACACTGGCAGGAATTTTGATCCGTAAGTGATAAGACCGAAGCCGAGAACAAAGACTCAACTTCTGTTGGATCCGGAGATGTCTCTGGTTCCTCATCCACCCAGCCCACAAAAGGATGGATCAAAAACCCTGTAACCGGCACAAAGAGGGGTGTCAATTCACCAATGAATTGAATATGATCTTCTCGAACTCCAATTTCCTCATTCGTTTCTCTCAGGGCTGTTCCCCACAACTGTTCCCCTTCTTCCCAGGCGCCTCCCGGTAAGGAAATCTGTCCCTTATGGTACTGAACCACATTGGTTCGTTTTGTGAGGAAAAACCGAATGTCCTGTTTGACGGGGAAAAGGAGGATTAACACAGCAGCTGGATTGGGACATTCACTATTCGAGGAATAATTGATGGGGTTTCTTGGTTTCGTCAGCATTATTTTCTGTGCAGGTTTTCCCGGTAATTCCTTTACCAAGTGCTGGGCTAATTTTATTTTCAATGTGTGAATATCCAAAACAAATCAAGGATTATGTACATGATAACCTACAAATTTACGGGAAAATAAGTGATTGTAAAACCCTTGGAATATATTCCGGTCTATTTGAATAATCTGGTCAATGTTTCCACGTAAATCATGAGGATAAAACACATTATTTGGGATTGGAACGGCACCCTATTGGATGACCGGTGGCTCTGTGTGGAAGCTATTAACACAGCATTGAATAAACGGAAAATATCAACGCTTACTGAAGATCGATACAGGGAAATTTTCTCATTTCCTGTAGAAGATTATTATAAAAAAGTGGGGTTCGATTTTGAGAAGGAACCTTTCCATGTGCCGGGAGATGAGTTTGTGGAATATTATGAGGACCATTTTCATCGGGTTGACCTGCATGATGAGGTGATACCTGTTTTAGATAGAATAAAAGGGAGTAGCCGATCACAATCCATCTTATCCGCTGGTAAACAGGAATTCTTGATTGAATGGATCAAAGATCATGGTCTGGCGGACTATTTTATTAAAGTATTGGGAATAGACAACCAATATGCCACAGGAAAAACGGCGCTTGGTGTGTCCTGGATCAATGAAATGCAATATCACCCTGAAGAAGTTATCATGGTTGGGGATACGATCCATGACAGTGAAGTGGCGGAAGCTATGGAAATCGATTGTGTTCTGGTGTCCAATGGCCATGTGAGTCAGGAAAGGTTAAAAACCACTGGTAGAAAAGTGGTTTCAGATTTGAATGAGTTTATTAACGTTTTAAATTAATTGAGATGTGAATTGAAAAATATTTCATCCAAGTGAATTTAACACTTAGTCCGAAAAATGCATAATCACCAA